>VGBH01000019.1 GCA_016870575.1 Actinomycetota bacterium | reverse complement strand
AGAAGGTTTTTCACCAAAAGACCACATTGAAATAGGTGAGGTGCTAGGCGCTATTGATATTGAGCGTGGAGCAAAAGTTTCTGGATCTAGGTTTTATTACTTAACTGGAGTTGGGGCACTATTGGAACTTGCTTTAGTTCGAATGGCAATGGAATTTGCAACTAAAGCTGAGTTTACCGCAGTTATTCCACCTTCTTTGGTAAGACCCCAAGCAATGGAAGGAACGGGGTTTCTCGGTCAAGCTGCTGTGGATGTCTATCATTTACCGGCAGATGATTTATATCTAGTTGGCACAAGTGAAGTTCCACTTGCTGCTTATCATATGGACGAAATTTTAGATGGTAGAAATTTACCACTTCGCTATGCAGGTTTTTCGCCATGCTTTAGACGTGAAGCAGGCTCACATGGCAAAGACACCAAAGGAATAATTCGAGTTCACTGGTTTGATAAGGTTGAATTGTTTTCGTTTTGTGATCCAAACAACGCAGAGCAAGAGCATGAGAGATTTTTAGCTTTTGAAAAGGAATTTCTAAATGCTCTTGAGCTGCCATTTCGTGTTCTTGATATTGCAACTGGAGATTTAGGCATGAGTGCAATTCGAAAATTTGATTGTGAAGCTTGGATTCCCTCACAAGATAGTTATCGCGAAGTGACATCAACAAGTAATTGCACTACCTTTCAATCCCGTAGACTAAGAATTCGCTCTAAAGTGTCTGATTCAGCAGAATTTGTGGCAACTCTAAACGGAACATTAATGGCATCAACTAGAACTATTGTGGCAATTCTAGAAAATCATCAACAAGCAGATGGCTCAGTAAAGATTCCTGCCGCTCTAATTCCACATTTGGGTATGGAAGTGTTGAAACCCATCAAACATAACGTATGACAATTAAGCTATTTGCTACCGATTTAGATGGAACTTTGCTACGTCCTGACCACTCTGTTAGTGACTTCACCAGAGAAACGATTCAAAGAGCCGTTGATGCAGGTATCAAAGTTGTCTTTGCTACCGGCAGGCCGACTAGATGGTTGCCACCAGTTGTTGAAGAGACATTACATGCAGATTTAATAATTGCTGCTAATGGCAGTTTAATTATTGATGCTAAGAATCGTGAAGTATCTGATATTTGGCAAATCGATCCTAAGGTTGCTAAAGAAGTAACTCAATTATTGCGAGCACGAGTGCCTGGTGCGCTTTTTGCTGTTGAAGTATTGCTTGATGGCGAAGCCAAATGGTCACATTTAGAGGGCTACCGAAGAGAACCTGGTTTTGAGGAAAGGCTACGTGATCCAAAATCTACCACTTACAAGTCAATTGAAGATTGGTTAAGTTATCCCGAACCGATTGTGAAAATTCTGTTACGGGTAATTAACCCAACTTTGCATGTTGATGAACAGATATCGTTAATTGAACAAGAATTAACTAATCTCGTAGAAGTTACCACAACTGGAAGTCACGATTTTTTAATTGAAATGTCACCGTATGGAATAAATAAAGGATCAACACTTGCAAAACTAGCAGTTGATATGGGTTTGTCTGCTGCTGAAGTCGCGGCTGTTGGTGATATGCCAAATGATCTATCTATGCTCGAATGGGTAGGCAGATCCGCCACAATTTCTGGTGGGCATCCAGCGGCTGCTGCAATTGCAGATCGAGTAATACCAAAGCCAACTGAGGATGGGGTTGCCTACTGGTTAAGCGAAATTTTGGCTGAAGTGGGAGAATAGTTTTAGATAAAGGAGTTTTATGGCGACTAAAATCGCACAAATCGAAGGAATGACGTGTGGGCATTGTGAGTCAGCCGTTACTCAGAGTCTGATGGAACTAGACAAGCTAACCGATATTGAAGTTAGTGCAGAAAAAGGAACTGCAAAATTCCAAGGTGAGATATCAGAATCAGAACTTGCTGCTGCAATAGATAATGCTGGCTATAAATTGATTTCTGTTTCAGATGAATAAAACATTTGAAATTGAAGTTGCTGTTGGCGGTATGACTTGTACTGCCTGTGCGAACCGCGTTGAAAAGCAATTAAACAAGATTCCTGGAATTAAAGCCTATGTTGATTTTGCTACTGAAATAGCACATATTAATTCATCAAATCAGATTGATTTGGATGAAGTTTCTGACGTGATAAAGAAATCTGGATATGAGCCACTAATTAATACTGACGCTCAGATTGAATCGAATAAACTAAAGAATCGTGTTTTGATTTCAGCTCTATTAAGTGGCGTTATCGCGATATTGTCAATGATTTCTAGCACTCAATTTAATTACTGGCAATGGTTCGTTATGTTCTTAGCAACACCCGTAGTTTTTTGGGGTGCCGCACCACTGCATCAAGCAGCTTGGGCCAATCTAAAGCATCGCACAACAACAATGGATACTTTGGTTTCACTAGGCGTTTTAGTTGCATATTTGTGGAGTGTTTTGCAGATAGTTATTGGAGATGCGGGTAGTGCAAGTTATCGAATGATGTTTGATTTGTTTGGACGAAGTCACGATATGCCAGAAATCTATTTCGAAGTGGCATCTGTTGTTCCTACAGTTGTTTTGTTTGGACGCTATTTAGAAGTTCGAACTCGAAGATCAGCAACTGATGCAGTTCGAGCGCTGCTGGCCTCTGTTCCAGAAAGTGCACTTGTTCGACGAGATGGTAAAGAATACGAGCTTAAAACTTCTGAAGTAAAACGAGGAGATTTAGTAATTGTTCGATCTGGTGAAAGATTTCCAATTGATGGCAAGGTTGTTTCGGGATTTGGTTCAATAGACTCTTCAGTGATAACTGGTGAATCTTTGCCGATAGAAATTTCACCTGGCGATGAGATTGCAGCAGGATCAATTAATCTCGCCTCAGTTATTGAAATATCTGCAACCTCAAATGGCGATGCTAGTCGGATATCACTAATTGCCAAATTAGTGAAAGATGCCACCAGCCAAAAAACAAAAATCACCCAAATTACTGATCGCATCTCGGCAGTCTTTGTCCCAACAATTATTTTGTTATCAATCGCTACCTTTTTTGGTTGGGTTGCAATAACTGGTAATGCTCAAGCAGGTCTCACCGCTGCCGTTGCGGTATTAGTAATTGCCTGTCCTTGTGCTTTAGGAATTGCTGTTCCAATGAGCTTGGTAGTAGCGGCATCAATTGGTGCCAAAGCTGGCACGATTATTCGAAATCCAGATTCATTAAATCAATTAGCCAGATTAACTGCTGTGGTGCTCGACAAAACAGGTACGCTAACTAGCAATCAGATGATGGTTACTGATGTTGTTGCGGTTGGTATGAATAATCCGCAAGAAGTGCTTGCCGTTGCTGCAGCAATCGAACGCGGCAGCACTCATCCAATTGCTAAAGCTATTGCCAGTGCAGATAAAAGTCTGTCAGCTTCAAATATTCATGAGACTGCTGGTGTTGGAATCACCGGAGTTGTAAAAGAAACTGAGGTATTTGTTGGCAATCCAATAAAAGCAAATCTGCCAATGAGTGAGGAAATGCTTACCGGTTATCAGAAACTTCTTGCTAACGGCGTGGTTGTAGCGGTTAGTTGGGGCGGTTATCTAAATGGATTTATTGTGATTGCTGATTCGCTCAGACCATCATCGATTACTGCTGTGAGTGAACTTAAAAAACTAAACTTGAAAACTTTTTTGCTTTCTGGTGATCATGAAACTGCCGTTAAATCAGTTGCCGCCAAACTCCATCTTGATCAAGTTCGTTGGGGGGTAAGTCCTGAGCAAAAGTTTGATTTGATCTCAAAATTGAAAGAAACCGAAGTTGTTGCAATGGTTGGTGATGGGATTAACGATACTGCAGCGTTAGCAAATGCTGATATTGGAATTGCAATGGGAACAGGCACATATGCTGCGCAATCCGCTGCTGATTTAACAATCATTGGGGATGATCCAAAACTAATTGCTTTTGTAATAAGACTTGCTAATAGAACTAGAAGAACAATTTACCAAAATCTCTTTTGGGCATTCATCTATAACTTAATACTTATCCCAGTTGCTGCTGCCGGATTATTAAATCCACTGCTTGCAGGTAGCGCGATGGCATTTTCTAGTGTTGCAGTAGTACTAAATTCACTTCGAATGCGAAGATTTAGTTAAAAATTGCCTTTTCTTATTAGCTCCAACCACTTTTCTGCTTCATGGTGTTCAGCATCGGTAGTACCCGGCTTTGATGCTGTCTCCACTTTGTCATGTCGTGGATAGCTTCCTAAGAATCTCACATCAGCGCAAACTCGGTGTAATCCCATTAATGCTTCTCCAACACGGGCTTCATCAATGTGACCAATCAAATCTACTGAAAAGGTGTAATCACCCATTGATTTCTTTGTGGGACGGGATTCAATTCGAGACAAATCCACACCGCGAACAGCAAATTCAGTCAATATCTCAAGCAAAGCCCCAGGATGATTTTCTTTCATATAAAGAACTAAGGATGTTTTGTCAGCACCTGTTGCTGGCGCAGGTTTAGTTGGTTTTGATGCCACAATAAATCTTGTAGTGGCTTCGCGGTTATCACCAATATCATCAACCAAAATCCTAAGTTGATGAATTTCTGCAGCTCTGGCTGAAGCTATGACCGCATCTATGCGACCTTCACCTTTCGCTAATAACGCAGCAGCTTCTGCAGTTGATGTTGCTGGCAGAATATTTGCGCCAGGTAAATGTTTTGATAACCAATCACGACATTGTGCGTGCGCATGCGGATGAGTCGCCACTTGTCTAATCTCATCCAATTGAATTTGGCGGCGTCCAAGAAGAGCAAATCTAACTGGTATAACTACTTCTTTAGTAATAATTAGCGGATCACTAGATGCCAATGAATCTAGTGTCGCAGACACTGATCCTTCTACTGAATTCTCAATTGGCACAACTGCTGCCTTTACCCGATCTTTTCGAACAGCATCAAGAGCTTGATTTACCGTTGGATATGGATAAAGGGTTTGGCCATTTGCAACAACAATTGCAGCCGATTCTGAAAAAGTTCCTTCTGGACCTAAATAAGCAAGTGACACATTTCCCCCTCTAATCCCCTAAGCGTAGTGTCAAAAATAATCATTAGTTATTCACCTAGCCGAGAAATTGTGGCACGAGTCTCAGCAGGCTTATTTGTGATAATGACATCGACTTTATACTTTAAACAAAGGCGAATCTGATCTTCAGTATCTACCGTCCAAACAAATACTTGTTTGCCATTGGATCTGGCTTGTTCAACTAAATCGGGGTTGGTCCGCAATAAATGAACACCGAGACCCCATGCGTTTGCAGCAACAAACTCACTTAGCGCAGGAAGTTTAGGAATTTTGCGCTCAATTAAAAACACAGTATATAAATTACGATCTATTGTTTTCGCCCTAAGTAGTGCAGGGATAGAAAATGACATTAACGCAGCTCTTGGCTTAGAACTATCTAAGTTATCTAATCCATATTTTTTAATCTCTTTAATTACTGCTGATTCCAATTTGACTCCATTTTCACTTAGATGCTTTGTTTCAACAAGCATTATTGGTGCTGTTGGTTGTGCTGCAACGTATGCTAATAAATCAGAAAGTGTTATTAGCGAGCACCATTGTTCTTTAGTAAAGTCAACTGGTTCACCAAACCAACTGCCAAAATCTAACTGAGTTAATTCTGATAACAATTTATTTCCAACCCGACCAAAGCCATTACTAGTGCGAGCTAGGTTGCTATCGTGAATACAAACTGGAATTTGATCTTTAGTTAATCGAACGTCACATTCATAACCATCCGATCCATCCGAAGTCGCCTGCAGATAGGCAGCCATTGTCAGTTCTGGTGCCGCGGTGCTTGAACCACGATGTGCAATAACTAACGGTCGCTTTTGCCCAAGAAATGAACCCACTTGCTGATTATTACCAGTTTTCAGCGGATAATTCAGGTATGCGAAGAATTAGCTTGGAACGTTTGTCTGATGCGCTAACTGAATTACCTGAAAATCCAAGGCTGGTTGTTAGTGGAAATGCCGCTACACCTTGGATTTTGTTGCAGGCGTTTGATCAGCAGGTGTCGCATTATCGCCTTCATTTGCTCAATGCCCAGGAAGGGATTCCTAATCGAGATGGCGTTATTCATGAGACGGTTTTTTTGTCGGAGCTGGAATGCGCCATAGTTCCAGATTGGATTATGTCCCTTACCGACTCTCGTTAGTGCCAAAACTTCTCTCTACTGCAAGGCCAGCTGATGTGGTGCTATTACATACTTCAAAATCCTATGATGGAAAAGTTTCACTTGGAATTGAAGTAAATGTAATTCCAGCAGTAATTGCCACCGTAAAGCAACGAGGCGGATTAATAATCGGTCAAGTTAACGAACAAATGCCATATACATTTGGTGATGGTGAAATAGATTTGGATGTATTTGACTACGTCATTGAAGTTGATACACCTATTGACGCCCACCCCATTCCACCACTAAATGATGTAGCAAAAGAAATTGGAGATCGTATTGCCTTTAAGGTGTTGGATGGATCAACATTGCAGATGGGCATTGGCGCAATCCCAAATGCATTTCTTTCAGCAGTAGCACAAGAGCGCACCAATTTAAAAGTGTGGTCAGAAATGTTTAGTGACGGAGTTTTAGAATTAGAATCTGCAGGTCGTCTAGATCAAGATACATTAATTAGAGCATCGTTTGCTTTTGGTTCACACAATTTATATGAATGGATGGATAGAAATCCAAGAATCCAGATGTTAAAAACTGAGAAAACAAATAATCCAGCAAAAGTTGCAGACCAACCGATGATGACTAGTGTTAATGCGGCATTACAAGTTGATTTACTTGACCAAGCAAATGCAAGTCGAATTGGAAATAAAATTTATTCAGGTTTTGGTGGCTCAACTGACTTCATTGTTGGCGCAATGCACGCAAAAGGCGGTCAAGCATTTATTGCACTTCCCTCTTGGCATCCGAAAGCTAACTGCTCAACAATCATGCCGTTACTTACTGAACCAACTACCCATTTCCAACACAGCGCAATTGTCACTGAGCAGGGAATGGCGGAGATGTTTGGTCGAAGTCAGCGCGAACAAGCAAGTTCGCTAATAGCAAACTGTGCTCATCCTGATGCCCGTGCGGGATTGTGGGAAGCCGGTCGGCGACTCGGGTTCGTGGAATAAGGGAGATAGGGCAAACTACTCCTATGCCAGATGCGATGGATGTGCTGTTAGCCGGTCGGATTGGTTTGTTGGTGCGTATCCAATCTCATCCAGGTATGCGTTTGGCATTACTAGATTCACTGAATGAATACTGCGAAAATTTAGATCAAGAACCAGGAACTGAAGCATTTATGATTGCACTTGATCCAAGTGATGATGATGTTATTTGGTTGTATGAATGGTTCACTGATCAAGAAGCCCTTGAAGCACATCGAAGCAGTGATGCATTCGCAGATTTAATGCAACGGATGCCCGCATTAGTTGCAGTGCCACCTGGTGTGTTACCGATTAATCCACTTAGAGTTCGGTTGGCTAAACAACCACTCGAACAATCGCTGTAATTTCAACTTACTACTTAGGTAGGAGCGTTGGTGGGAATACTTGAACAATTCGAACAGCGGTTAGATCAACTTCTATCAGGCGCACTAACGGCTGCCTTTGATGAAGAAGTCCAGCCAGTTGAAATTATTGCAGCCATAACTCGTGAGATGGATGAACATTTACAAGAATTAGCAAATGGACGCTTAATCGCGGCAAATCATTTCATTGTAGATTTAGCTGAACATGACTACCTTAGAATGCAAGATTATCTTAAAACTTTAAAAACAGAATTTGCTGACGTCGCAACAGTACACGCCAATTCACAGCGTTACACGCTAACTGGACCCATTTCAATAAACATAATGCAAGATAAAGAATTAGATGCAGGTGTATTTCGAGTTAGTTATGAACAAATTGCGGCGGTTTCCAATAGTGCACCAATTGGAGCAGCGAACACTCATTCGATAACTATACGTGGAATTACTCATCAGCTAACTAGACCAATAACACGTATTGGTCGCTCTCCCGATGCAGATATTGTTATTTCTGATCCAACTCTTTCTAGAATTCATGCCGAAGTAACGATTGGTTCACAAATAATTTTACGTGACCTAGGTTCTACTAACGGTACTTGGTATAACTCAGAGCGAGTAAATGAAATGTCTTTAACTGAACCAATCAAATTCAATCTTGGCAACATTGAGGTAAGTTTTCAATGACGGATCTTGTGGTCACGTTATTGCGCTTTGGATTTCTGGCATTGTTGTGGTTTACAGTAATTCGATTATTTTTATGGCTTAGATCAGATTATTCCGGTACACCTAAAGTCGGTGTAATTAAACCTAGAAAAACAAAGCTGGAACCGCGGGAATTAGTTGTCGTTGAAGGGCCTGCAGCTGGTTCTCGTCTTGTGGTTGAAAAAAGACCTATCACAGTGGGGCGAGCAAGTATTTGCGATTTAACACTCGATGATGACTTTATTTCAAGCCGACATCTGCGAATTAGTCAGCAAGACAATGGATATTTAGTTGAAGATTTAGGTTCTACAAATGGCACCTGGGTTGAAGGTGAAAGACTTAGCGAACCGGTCTTGATAAAGCCAGGGGTCCGCATCAAAATGGGGCGAAACACTATGACAATCCGTAAGGTAGAGGTATGAGTTTGCGTTTTCTAGCAGTTGGGTCAAGTGATCCAGGGGTCGTTCGCAGTCACAATGAAGATTCCGGCTTAATTTCGCCTAGATTGTTAGCTGTTGCAGATGGAATGGGCGGACACGCTGCTGGAGAAATTGCTAGCACCACCATTATTCGAGAGTTAGCCGCTGTTGCTATTAAAGGTGCGTTTGGCGACAACAGTTTGGTTAGGGCAATAGAGCGAACAAAAGTCGCGTTAGCTGATTTATCTAAATCTGACCAATCTAGAGCAGGTTTAGGTACGACCGTGAGTGCAGTTGCCATAACCGAAAACAAGATTGTAGTTGTACATGTTGGTGATTCCCGAGTTTATCGATATCACAACGGATCATTAATGTCACTAACTAGAGATCACACTTATGTTCAAACACTACTAGATGTGGGTGAGATTTCAGAAGCTGAAGCAAAAGTGCATCCGAAACGATCTTTATTAACGCAAGCAGTTGATGCACAAAGCAATATTAGTCCAGATGTTACGGAAGTGGAGGTTGAACCTGGAGATAGGCTCTTAGTTTGTAGTGACGGTTTAAGTGGTTTGGTTGAACCCGATGTGATGTTACGAGCATTACAAAAAGATCGAGACAGCGCTGTAAATGATTTAGTTGCAGCAGCTCAAGCAGCAGGTGCACCAGATAATGTCACAGTAATTGTTGCAGATATCGTCAGCACCACGCAGGCAGCTGACGCAAGAGGTGTAACTGTAATTGGTGCTGCAGCTGAAGGTGCTCAAACAGTAAAAGTGCCAAGGCATTTTGGTTTCAACCCAATAGTTGTTGGAATGATTTCAGTTTTATTGGTTGCAACAACAGTTTTTGGTGTGCAACGGTGGTGGTCTGGGCAATGGCAAGTGGCAAATCAAGATGGTGTTGTAGTTGTCAACCAAGGAATTGCACAGGAAGTTTTCGGATTTAAGCTTTATCGAACTAAATTAGTTTCTAGAATTCCAACTACTTCACTTCCGCTTTTTGAACAACAGCAGCTGGAACGAGGAGTCATTGTTGAATCCTTAGATCAAGCCAGCGAAACATTGGTGCAATTGGCGCAACGCTCGAGCACATGTGCTGATAACCCAAGTATCTGCCTACCTTAAATATGAGAATTGTTGAACGTAAACTTCTTTTACTTATTAACTTAGTTGTTCTTGTTGCATTTTTATTAATTGATATATCCGCACGCGGCTTATTGGTACCTATTGGGTTTTTTATACCAATAGTGCTTTCAATGATTTTCTTTGTGATTCATTTTGTCTTAGGTAGATTTCGGCCTACCGCCGATCAGCATCTATTACCTACGGTTTCGCTTCTAAGTGGTCTTGGTGTGGCAATGATTTATCGACTAACTGGAGGAATTGGGGCGTTACAACAAACCCTTTGGGTGTTTTTAAGTGCACTTGCTGCAATCGTTGTTCTAATAAAGCTACCCAACACCAGAGTTTTGCTCCGAACACCACTTGTTTTCTTGCTTACCGGAGTTTTGTTGTTAGCACTGCCATTTTGGCCCTTTATTGGTGCCACAATCAATGGAGCTACCTTGTGGCTTCGAATTGGTGGACTTAGTGTGCAGCCAGCTGAATTTGCTAAAGCCGCACTAATAATTGGTTTTGCTGCATATTTAGCAAAGTATCAATCTCAACTGACTTTTATTCATCGCAAATTTTTGGGACTAAAGCTTCCTCGACCAAAAGACATCCTGCCACTAATTGGTGTTTGGTTTATTTCTTTACTATTACTTATTGGACAGCGTGATCTTGGTACTTCGCTACTTTTTTTCACAGCAGCAGTTTTATTGCTATATGTCAGTACAAATAGACCGAGCTGGCTAATTCTTGGGTTTTCTTTGTTGTTACTTGGTGGGTTCATAGCTTCACAATTGTTTGACTATGTTGCAGCCAGATTTCGTATTTGGCTAGATCCATTTGCAGATGTTGCTGGTGATGGATTTCAAAATGTACAAGCAATTTATGGATTAGCTGCTGGTGGGATTTTTGGAACTGGATTAGGTCAAGGCAACCCAAACTTGATTCCATATGTGGAATCTGATTTTATATTCATTGCCTTTGCTGAAGAACTTGGACTACTCGGTGTTACGGCAATAATTCTGCTATATGCCGTAATTGCTGCAAAAGCAGTAAAAACGGCGAATCTAATGCGTAATTCAGGCAATCGCCTTATTGCAAGTGGAATTGCAATATTTATCTCACTACAGGTAATAATAACTATTGGCGGCGTCACTGGTTTATTGCCCTTGACAGGACTTACTACGATTTTTCTAAGTGCTGGTGGATCATCTTTGGTTGCTTCATGGGTTTTAATTGCACTGCTGTTCGTTTTACAAGATCAAGATCAGATTGTGGCAAATCTACCAAGTGAGATGAGCCATGATGAAACAAGTGTGATTAAGTTATGAACACGCAATTAAATAGATTAACAAGTTTCTTTGGGTTAGTTCTAATAACTTTGATAGCAAACCTTACATATATACAGGTTTTTGATGCCAATAGTTTGAATAATCGAGCAGACAATAAAAGAAGTTTATTCAAACAATATGATATTGATCGCGGATCAATTATTGCTTCTGGACAACCAATAGCTTATTCAATAAAAACTAGTGGTCGATTTAAATTCGAGCGTCGATATGTTTCGGCAGCATTTACTCATCCTGTTGGATATCTGTCTTCAATTTATGGCACAGCAGGAATTGAGCAAAGTGAAAATTCTTTGCTATCTGGCGCTGATGACTCCTTAGCTGTCGACCGGATACGTCAATTATTAGATGGCGGCGCACGTCGCGGTGGCTCTATTGAATTAAGCATTGATAGCTCAGCGCAACAATTGGCCTATCAGTTGCTTGGAAATCGTCCAGGGGCAGTGGTTGCAATTGAACCAAAGACTGGTCGAATATTAATCAGTGCTTCTTCACCCGGATTTGATGCAAATCTACTTGCCACAACCAATGCCAAAAATATGCAGAGTAACTGGAATAAACTGCTTGCTGATCCCGCTAAACCTTTACTTAATCGCACGTACGCTGAAACGTGGGCACCTGGGTCAACCTTCAAACTAATTGTTGCGGCTGCAGCTCTTGAAAGTTCCCGCTACACCATTGACACGAAAATCCCAGCCCCCGCAACTTACCGAATTCCTGGTACAAATAAATTGATTTCAAATTGGCAAGATGGCCCTTGCAGTTCATCTGGAGAAGTTACGTTAAAGGAAGCAATTACAGTTTCTTGTAACACAGCATTTGCACGACTTGGTGTTGAGTTAGGAAGCAAACAAATAGAAAAGACTGCTGATGCTTTCGGATTTGGTAGTAATTTCTCAATGCCTGGTGTAGTACCAAGCTACTTTCCACCGAATCTAGATGCAGCACAAACCGGATTAGTTTCTATCGGACAATTTGATGTTCGTGCAACTACTTTACAAATGGCGCTAATTGCAGCTGCAATTAGTAATGAAGGTGTGGTGATGCAACCTACCTTAATCAATAAAGTATTTGCACCAGATTTAACATTGATTAGAAGTTATGATTCAAATGTTTTCAATCGGGCAATTAAACCTATTACTGCACAAGCACTAAACGACATGATGGTTTCAGTTGTGGCAGTTGGAACTGGATCTAATGCCTCAATTCCAGGCTTTTCAGTTGCAGGTAAAACTGGTACGGCACAAACTAGACCTGGATTACCCGCACACGCTTGGTTTATTGGTTTTGCACCCGCTCAATCAGCAAAAGTTGCAATCGCAGTAATTCTTGAAGGTGGCGAAATTGGACAAAATCAGACATCAACTGAAATTTCAGGAAATCAGCTAGCAGCCCCAATAGCACAAAGACTCCTGAGCGAACTCCTAAAGTGAAAATAGGGCAAGATTGGCAATGAAAACGGAAAGGCAATTAGGTGACTGAACAACCCCGGTTACTGGGTGGGCGTTATGAACTAGGCGCAATCATTGGTCGTGGCGGTATGGCTGATGTAATTGCGGCTAATGACATACGTCTGGGTCGCCGAGTTGCAATTAAGTTAATGCGGCGCGAATTAGCTTCAGATCCTCTTTTCTTGGCGCGATTTCGACGAGAGGCACAAGCTGCTGCTGGATTAAATCACCCAACAATTGTTGCAGTTTATGACTCAGGTGAAGACTTTGTTGGAACGGGTACTGAAGCTGCATCACTGCCATACATAGTGATGGAATTAGTTGAGGGTGATACCGTGCGCGACATTTTGCGCAGCGGGCAAGCTTTTACACCAGAGCGAGCACTACAAGTTGCTCGCGATGTATTAACTGCGCTTGATTACAGTCACCGAAATGGCATTATTCATCGCGACATTAAACCTGGCAACATAATGATTACTAAATCAGGTGCAGTCAAGGTAATGGATTTTGGTATTGCTCGCGCAATGTCTGATTCTGGTCATACATTAACTGCATCGCAAACCGTTATGGGTACTGCTCAATATCTTTCACCAGAACAAGCGCGAGGGGCAGAAGCTGATACTCGAAGCGATATTTATTCATTAGGTTGCCTGTTATATGAAATGCTTACTGGTAAACCACCATTTACCGGTGAATCTGCAGTTGCAATTGCCTATCAACATGTAAGTGGCTTAGTAATTCCTCCAAGTGAATTAAACTCTGACGTTAATGCCAGTATTGACGCGTTAGTACAGATGGCACTTGCTAAAGACACTTCTGAGCGTTATCAAACTGCGGCTGAAATGCGAACTGATATTGATCGTGCATTAGCTGGAGATAAAGTAACTGCGGTATTGCCAACCGTCCCAGTTAGAAATGAGCCTAGTAACGTAAGTCCCGTGGCAACAAAGAAACGCACTAATCCGTGGGTGTGGGTATTGAGTGCAGTTGGAGTATTTCTAACAGCTGCAGTTGCAATCTGGATTTATGGATCGAGCCTTAATCCAGGTTCTGGAAATCAGGTTGAAGTCCCTGATTTATCAGGATTAAGTGCGGAAGCTGCAATAACCGTACTAAGTGATTACAACCTAATTCTGGGCGCTATTGAACCAGAGGAATCTGATCGCCCAGCAAACACAATTATCGGTCAAGATCCAGCTAGCGGAACTAGAGTTGATGAAGGAAGTTCAGTAAACATCGTAATTTCAGCAGGAGCTACCCAGATTATTGTGCCAACTCTTGCCGGGTTAGTTAGTGCAGAAGATGCACGCAGAGTTTTAGCATCAGTTAATTTGCAATTAGGCAACATAACTTCTGTTGATAATGATCAGCCAGAAGGTTATGTCGTATCTTCAATTCCACCTGCTGGCACTTCTGTGCCAGTTGGAACACGAGTATCTATTGATATATCAAATGGATTTGGAGTAGTACCGGCTCTTGAGGGATTACCAGAAGCTCAAGCGCGTAGTGATTTGGGTGCCGCTGGGTATCAAGTCGTAGTTGTGCAACAGCCTTCAGCTACCGCTGTTCCTGGAACAGTTTTAGCCCAATCTCCAGCTGCTGGCACAAGGTTAAAAGTTGGGTCTCGAGTTTCTATTACCGTTGCAGTTGATGGTGGGGTAACCCCTGAACCTGAGCCAGAAACTCCAACACCTTAGTTTTCTGTTACAGCTGAAAGGTTTTGTGCTCGCTCTGGCGCTGAAGTATCGCCAGTTCGGACTAACCAATTTGCCAAAAGTTTATGTCCATATTCAGAAAGCACGCTTTCAGGATGAAACTGCACACCCTCAACATCTAAGTTCTTATATCGCATTCCCATTACTAAATCATTTTGTGTCCATGCAGTAATTTCTAATTCATCAGGCACGGTGCTTTTGGTAACAGCTAATGAATGATATCTAGTTGCTTTAAATGGTGATGGCAAATTGGTAAATACACCTTGATTAGCGTGATAAATATCTGAAGTTTTGCCGTGTAGTAATTCTGGTGCTCGATCGACAACCGCGCCTCCAGCAGCAGCTATTGCTTGCAGACCTAAACAAACACCAAAAACTGGGATTTTATCTCCAACCCCATGAATAATTGAAATACAAGAGCCTGCCTGCTCAGGTGTGCCGGGGCCAGGAGAGAGCAAAACTCCATCATATTTCAGCGCAGTTGTTGGAGTTACTTCGTCATTTCGCAACACATCAACATCTGCACCAAGTTGTGCCAAATATTGCACGATGTTATAAACAAAAGAATCGTAATTATCAACTACTAAAATATTACTCATGAACTACGCTGCACTTTAGTTTTTGGGTCTAGTATTGTTCGACCGGTATATGCGGGAGCAACTATGTTAGTTACGCGCGATACTTCATATCCCAGTCGATAAAGTTGAACATACTGTCGATAGACCTTTAAACCTGGTTCAGTTTCAACTGCTGCCAACATTCGCTCTTGATCTCCAATTCCTTGAGTTACAAATGGTGGCGAAAACACTTGATCTTCTACTAATAAAGTATTGCCTACACACAAAATAGCTGAGTTTGGTCCTATGCGAATTCCCATCACGGTTATTGCTTCTGCACCACCGCGCCATAGTGCATTAATTGCTGCGAGCACATCTTGTTCGTGCACAATCAAATCATCTGGCACCGCACCTGGTGGTAAAGGATCACCAATATTTCTCGGCGAATCTTGTAATACTATCTTTATGCCAGGACCTGTCAATTCCTTTAAATCTACTGAAGGTAGTAATGAATCTATTCTCGATCTAAGTGCAGCTATTTGGATTGAGGCAGGTCCAGTTGATGCTTCATCTATACGTGTGAGTAATTCTTGTTCACGTTTTGATAACTGCTCAACAGTAGTTATTTTTTCTAAAATCAATTCTCTTAACTCACCAGCATTGGCATAGCGAAAATCACCAGAAATGCGAGCGTAGGACGCTACTGAAACCAGGATAAATCCCACTATGCCTAAAATCAGGAGTCGAGCAACCATTCCCCTAGCGTAGAGTTAGGCTAGGCACTGAGCGATTGATGGAAGGTGAGATGGCAGAGGACAATGTTGGTTCTTACAAAACTAAACCGGTAAGGCTTGATTCCCCAAGGTGGTTGGCACCTGCCATGGTGATTTTCTTCTTGCTAGGCCTGATTTATATCGTTACCTATTACCTTGCCGGAAATGATGTTCCTTTGATGAACGATTTACCCGCTCTTGGAAATATTGGTATTGGATTTGGCTTCATATCTATTGGTTTCTTTCTTGCAACCAAATGGAAATAATTACAGTCTTGTAATTATTCCACACTTGTGGAAACCCTGTGGATAACTCTTAGAATCCAAATTGAATCAGTAGTTGATCTGTGCGAGCAACAACCGCTTGTTGCAATAGCGTGAAAATCCCAAGTACGCCAGTAATTGATAATAAACGTCCAGTTAAATCTGGTTTCCTAGCTAAAAACCAAGCAACTGTGGCACCTGCTACAAGTCCACCAAGGTGAGCTCGCCAGTCAATACCTGGCACGATAAAACCAATAACTACATTGACTCCAATTAAGCCCATTATTTGGCTGACATCTTGGCGCAACCTGGATCCAACCACCAAAAACGCACCCATCAAACCAAAAACTGCTCCTGATGCACCAACTGAAAAAGATGCTGGATCGGAGAACCAATATGAAGCAGTTGAGCCGCCTAATAAAGCAATTAAATAAAGCGATACAAACTTTAAATGCCCAAGAATTTCTTCAAGTTCACTACCTAATAACCAAAGAACATACATATTAAAGAGTAAGTGCAGAAATGATGCATGTAAGAAACCTGCAGAAATTAGCCGCCAACTTTCATCGTTAAATGCAACAGCTGGTGCGTGCAAGCCATAATTAAATGCAAATTCATTAACTAAACCTGTTAACCCGGCTAACAAAAAGATAGAAGTATTAGCTAGCACAACCAACTGCACAACTGCGGCTGACTTTGGCCTTCTAGCTACAAATCGAACCATAGTTATTCGATTGAGACGTGCGTTAGCAGAATTTCAGATAATGGACGATCTTGTGCATTAGTTGTAACAGCAGCAATGGCATCCACTACGTCTCTACTTGCTTGATCTGCAACTTCACCAAAAATGGTGTGTTTCATACTTAACCAATTAGTTGGGGCTACCGTGATAAAGAATTGGGAACCATTTGTATTTGGTCCAGCATTAGCCATTGCTAACAAATAAGGTTTATCAAAAATAAGTTCTGGGTGAAATTCATCTGCGAATTTATATCCAGGACCACCTGTTCCATTCCCAAGTGGATCACCGCCTTGAATCATAAAACCAGCAATTACGCGATGAAAAGGAACATCTTTATACAGCGGACCTTCTTGTTTCTCACCTGTTTTTGGATTACGCCATTCCTGGGTGCCATCGGCTAATCCAATAAAGTTTTTCACAGTTTTTGGCGCATGATTACCAAAAAGATTAATCTTTATATCTCCTAAAGTGGTGTGAAAGATTGCAATTTGCGTGTGTGACATATGAGTTCCAATCTATTTATATTCTTATTTTAGCGCTTTGGTGTTGCTCATCCTAAGCACAGTAGATTAGTCTAAAAGTTATGCGAAAAGCACTTGCACTGCTAATTGGACTTTCCCTCATTCCGCTAAGTACCGCTGGCTCTGCCGCACCAAGTCTCTGACAATTGGGGAAATATGTTAGGTGGAAGAACATTTAATGTTGATGGGGATAAATGGCGCACCAAGATAGTTTCTGATGACCTGGTCCAGATTTCTGTCACACCAATTAAAGGGTTAATTAGAAAGGCTGTTTGAAATCCATATAAAACCCATTTGTTACTAATTTATCTGAAAACTGTCCCTACCTCTCTGGAATTGATTGGGTTAGATAGTCATTCAAATATTCTTCGATAAAATTTGCAAGCTATTCTTAAAAGTATCTGAGGGAATATTGCTTTAAGCAAGGATTAAAGTATTATCTTTCTATGAAATCAATTCGAGTTTTGCTACCGCTTTCGCTAATCTCACTGTCTGTTAATGCCATCATCTTGCTTGCAGTTGTACTCAATATGGATTGGGTTAAAACACGAGCTGCCGGTGGACAATTCGAAAATTTTCCAGTTGTAATAAGGATTTTTTATCTATTTATGTTTGTCTTAATGATTGCTTTAGCAATCTGGCTTTGGGATAACCATAAAGCAGAATTAACAACCCGTGGGGTTAAATTTGCTCGTGTTGTTGGTTTCGTATTCGTACTTAGCACTTTAACTCAATTGATTTCTCGTTCTGCAGATGAGAGATGGAATGCAATACCAGCAGCAACTTTGGCAATCACTTTTTTGAGTTTAACTAAACGTAAATAAAAGTGGAGACAATGGGACTCGAACCCACAACCCCCGGCTTGCAAAGCCGGTGCTCTACCAATTGAGCTATGTCCCCGCGTGTTACCGCAGATCTGGTGCTGTTTCTGCTTCAGTCCAATCATCATCATCCACTTGCTGATTTAGCAAGTTTTGATAAATCCAAACTGCAGCACCAATCAACACACCAAGCAATGTTATGCGTCCGATAAATCGAAACATAACAACCTCCTCACTTAGCCAGATGGGCTGGTAAGCGTGGGCCTAGGTGGACTTGAACCACCGACCTCTTCCTTATCAGGGAAGCGCTCTAACCAGGCTGAGCTATAGGCCCGAAACTCATCTAAGCCCGCGCAGACTACTCCAGCGTAGTTTCTTGGCTAAATAAGGGTCACTCCTCACGAAGGTTCACCTTAATTCCACCAGTTAAACCAACCACTAAGTTATACAAAACCGACCAAATCAATGCACTAGTTGGCCAAGTAATCAACTGTATTGCACTAATTAAAAAACATAATCCAAGAACTCGGCCAAAAGATAGCAGTGATGGGAAGTCAACAACTGCTGTTCCAAGTAAATCACTAATAGTGTCGCTAAAAACTGTAAGTACACCAGCTGCTCGCAAAAGTAACCAGGACAACAAAACAACAACTGTCAAAGTTATTGATGCTGCAACCGCCAACATAAATGCTGTTTTAACTGCAGACCAAGGATTAATCTGAGTTAAGCGCCAGGATTTATCTTGATTCATTATTCGATATCTGATTCTAGTTTCGCAACCGCAGCTACAAATTCACCTTCAGCTAGATCCATAAATGAAACACCCATAGTGTCGCGACCAGTTGCTCGTACTTCACTTACTTGAGTTCGAATAACTACACCATTAGAAGCTATACCAAACAACTCATCCTCTGGATCACAAACTAGTGCTGCAACTAGCCTTCCGCGATCTTCAACTAGTCGCATAGCCCTAATTCCTAGTGTCCCGCGACCTTTAGTTGGCCATTCAGTTAATACTGTCCGCTTAGCAAAACCGCCATCCGTAACAGTTACAAGTGAAGCACCTTCACGAACAACATCTAGAGCTAATAAGTAGTCAGACTCGTGTTTGAACCTCATTCCGATTATTCCACTAGTAGCCCGTCCCATGGGCCGCAAATTTGAATCGCTGGCATTAAATCTAACTGATAAGCCTTTCGCCGACACTAACAATAAATTATCTTTGTCACCAACTAAACGTGCTGAAATAACTTCATCTTCATCACGCAAATTGATTGCTATTAAAGTTGATCGATTGGTATCAAACTCACTCAAAGCGGTCTTCTTAACTAATCCAGATTTTGTAGCAAGAACTAAATATTTTGCAGCAGTAAAATTCTCTATTGATAAAACTTGTGCAATTTGTTCATCTCCAGCTAGTGCCAGCAAGTTAGCCACATGTTTACCTCTAGCATCTCGACCAGCTTCAGGAACTTCATAGCCGCGTGCTCGGTATACCCGACCGCGATTTGTGAAGAAAAGCAATAAATCGTGGGTTGAGGTAACCATAAAGTGTTCAACTATGTCATCTTCTCTAAGTGCTGCACCCTTAATGCCTTTACCGCCTCGTCGCTGTGATCGATAAAGGTCTGCTGGCGTGCGTTTGGCATAACCATCCCTAGTAATTGTGATTACTACATCTCGCTCTGCAATTAAATCTGCGAGTGAGACTTCATCTTCATCAGGGACAATTACAGTTCGGCGCTCATCACCAAACTTTGCTACTAATTCAGAAAGTTCGTCTTTAATTATGTTTCGTTGCTTAGCTTCATCAGCCAAAATCGCTTGATAGCCTTTAATCAATCCCATTAACTCGGCATGTTCATCCATGATCTTCTGGCGTTCTAATGCGGCCAAGCGCCTGAGTTGTAAATCTAAAATAGCTGTTGCTTGCACTTCATCTATTCCAAGCAGTTTCATTAAACCTTCGCGGGCCTCATCAGCAGTTTGGCTCGCGCGAATAAGTGCAATCACTGCATCAATTGCATCTAGTGCTTTTAGATAACCATTAAGGATATGTGCTCGTTTTTCAGCTTCAGCCAATCGATACTTGGTTCTTCGTTGAATAACCTCAATCTGATGGGCAATCCAATAAGTAATGAATTGATCAAGTGATAATGTTCTTGGGACACCATCAACTATTGCCAACATATTGCAGCCAAAAGTATCTTGAAGTTGAGTGTGTTTGAATAGATTATTCTTTACTACTGTCGCTACCGCGTCTTTCTTTAACACCACCACGATTCGCATTCCAGTTCTTGATGATGAATCATCGCGCAGATCAGCGATACCAGGAATTTTGCCGCTGTCAACTAACTCAGCAATTTTAAGTTTCAAGTTATCTGGATTTACTTGATAAGGTAATTCAGAAATTACTAACAGAGTTCTACCACGTGAGTCTTCTTCTACATCAACAACGGCACGCATAGTAATAGAGCCGCGGCCTGTTCGATATGCCTCTTCAATTCCGCGCTGGCCAACAATTGTTGCTTTTGTTGGGAAATCTGGACCTTTAACTCGCGCTAACAAAGCTGTTAGTAGCTCATCTTTTGATGCTGTTGGGTTTTCCAGGGACCAAATCACACCCGATGCAATTTCAGTTAAATTGTGTGGCGGAATATTGGTAGCCATTCCAACAGCAATTCCACTTGAACCATTTACTAACAAGTTAGGAAAACGACTTGGCAGAATAACTGGCTCTTGAGTTCGTCCATCGTAATTAGGTACAAAATCAACAGTATCTTCATTTATGTCTCGAACCATCTCCATTGCCAACTGAGACATCCGAGATTCGGTATAACGCATTGCAGCAGCGCCATCATTACCAGGAGATCCAAAATTTCCTTGACCATCAATTAATGGATAACGCATTACCCATTCTTGAGCTAATCGAACAAGGGTGTCATAAATAGCACCATCGCCGTGAGGGTGGTAATTACCCATCACATCACCAACAATGCGAGCACACTTGCTATAGCCGCGATCAGAGCGATAGCCGCCATCAAACATCGCATATAGCAATCTGCGATGGACTGGTTTTAATCCATCGCGAACATCTGGTAAAGCTCTTCCCACAATCACGCTCATCGCATAATCAAGATATGAGCGCTGTAGCTCACCTCTTAAATCAACTGGTTCAATACGACCATGTGGTGAAAGTTCTTCAGTGACTGTCACAATTACCTTTCATTAAATATCTAAAAATCTGACATCGCGCGCATTTTGCTGAATAAAGCTTCTTCGCGATTCAACATCTTCACCCATCAAAACACTAAATAGTGCATCTGCAGCTGCTGCATCATCCATTGTTACTTGAAGAAGGACGCGCTTTTTGGGATCCATTGTGGTATCCCAAAGTTCATCTGCATTCATCTCACCCAAACCTTTATAGCGTTGAATTGCATCTTCTTTAGGAAGCTTCTTACCATTTTGTTTTCCTAGTTCAATCAATGCATCACGTTCTCGGTCTGAATATGCATATTCCGCGTCTTCCCTTGCCCATTTGAGTTTATAAAGGGGTGGTTGAGCTAAGTAAACATAACCCTCAGCAACTAGTGGTTTCATAAATCTAAACAACAAAGTTAACAGCAGTGTCCTAATGTGTTGACCGTCAACATCTGCATCAGCCATCAATACAATTTTGTGATATCGCAATTTAGCCAAATCAAAGTCTTCATGCACACCGGTGCCAAGAGCTGAGATAAGCGCTTGCACTTCATTGTTTTGCAACACTCGATCTAATCGGGCTTTCTCGACATTTAATATTTTTCCGCGAATAGGCAGAATTGCTTGCGTTTTACTATCTCTTGCGGTTTTAGTTGAGCCACCAGCGGAATCACCTTCAACAATAAATAGTTCACACTCTTCTGGATTAGTGCTCTGGCAATCAGAAAGTTTTCCTGGTAATCCTGATGAACCTAATAATCCTTTTCGACTACGAGCTAAATCTCGCGCTTTTCGGGCAGCAATTCTGGCGGTGGCTGCTGAGATAGATTTTCGTGCTATGTCTTTTCCTTCGGCTGGATGAGATTCCAGCCAAGCACCAAACTCTTCATTAAGCATTGCCTGTACGAAAGATTTCATCTCAGTATTACCAAGTTTTGTCTTCGTCTGTCCCTCAAATTGCGGTTCATGTAATTTAACGGAGATAATTGCAATTAATCCTTCACGGATATCATCACCAGTTAAATTACTATCTTTTTCTTTTAGTAATCCCCACGTACGAGCAGCTTTATTTATTAATGAAGTTAGAGCTGTTCTAAATCCCTCTTCGTGGGTACCACCCTCGTGAGTATTTATTGTGTTTGCAAAGGTATAAACAGATTCTGAAAAGGAATTAACCCACTGCAGCGCAATTTCTGCCGAATAACCTTTCTTTTGATCTTCAAACTCAAAGAATAGTATTTCTCGATGCACGGGAGTATCTGATTTAGCTTTAGCAATATGTTTTACAAAATCAATTAAACCATCATTGTATTTGTAATCTGCTTGTCTAGGTTCACCGTCAATTAATTCTCTTTCATCAATAAGAGTTAACCTCAAGTCTTTATTTAGAAATGCCATTTCTCGAAATCGAGCAGCTAAAGTTTCAAAATTATAAATTGTAGTCTCAAAAATGTTGCCATCTGCCCAGAAGGTTACTTTTGTTCCGGTATCACTTGTTTTACCTAACTTTTTTAATGCAGCTTCAGGTGCACCATGTAAATAGGTTTGAGTCCAGATTGCACCATCTCGTTTGATCTCAACATCCAGTTTGGTTGATAAGGCATTTACTACCGATACACCAACGCCATGTAAACCACCAGAAACCTGATATCCGCCGCCGCCAAATTTTCCACCAGCATGCAAAGTAGTTAATACCACTTCAACTGCTGGACGTTTTTCAACTGGATGCTCATCAACTGGAATGCCGCGACCATCGTCAGTTACTTCAACCCCGCCATCAGTTAATAATCGGACCTGAATTGAGCTGGCATATCCAGCCATCGCCTCATCAACGCTGTTATCAACCACCTCGTAAACCAGATGGTGAAGCCCTCGCTCCCCGGTAGATCCGATATACATACCTGGGCGTTTTCGTACCGCATCTAATCCCTCTAGAACCTGAATAGCACTGGCGTCATAAGACACGAAAAAGTCTCCTAAATTGTCTGATTTTCTGTGCCTAATTCTAGTGTGTTTCGACGAGTTATGGTCAGTTCAAAAAATACCCATATCCCCTTAAAGTGCGCTAAATCGCACCAGATTTGATTTACCATAATTTTTGCCATTTTTCACAGTTAGACAAATTTGCCGAAAAAAGGCCAAATAGGGCTTTTTCCAAAGTTATCCACAGTTTTCCACATCCTGTGGAAAGTTATCTGCGTTTACCCTCACGGATCCGCCAACCACCAGGTGTTTTGCGGCCAGTAGGAGGAAGGACCTTGATGTTGGATATGCCGAGATCTGGTGCCGCTGCCTGGAGTTTTTCTAGCAAGACTGGTGTTAGGTATTTCAATTGTGTTGCCCAAGATGTTGAATCAGCTCGCAAGATAAGTTCACCGTTTTCAAATCTTTCAATGACTAAGTGTGCTGCTGTTTCTTCGCCTACTACTTCAGGAAACTTTGTGTGTAGTTGAGCCAGTGACTTTTGGTTTTGCCAACCTACTTGATCAACAAACTCATCCAATGCTTCACCTAAAAGCTGTGGGTCTCTAGATTTTTGTTGATTCACGCTGCGACTGCGAAAATTCGTTTTTCGACTAAGCCGCTGTAGTAATGATTTCCCTGGGTCTTTTGGACTAGTCACTTGTTGCTCCACCATCTTCAAATCTATAGATCTTTGCTAAAAGATTTTTAGGTAAATCGACTTCAGCTGCAGCAGTAATAATAGTTTGTTCTACCCCTAAAGCAATATCCATTAGTTGTGCTCGTCGCTGTTCATCTAATTCAGCAAAGACATCATCTAAAACTAGAATTGGAGATGACTGATTATTAATGTCAGCCTCAATTAAGGTAAGGATGGCCAGTTTTAAAGATAAAGCAATTGACCACGTCTCACCGTGTGATGCATAACCTTTAACTGGTAGATCATTCAATTGAAATAATATTTCATCTCGATGAGGTCCAACTAAAGTGACGCCTCGCCTAATCTCTTCTTCGGCACAACTTTTTAGTGCTAATGTCAATTGATCTACCAACCAAGCTCCTTCCGGTTTAATTAGTTCACCAGTCCAACTTGGTTGATATTGAAAGTTAAGGAAATTGTTAGGTGCTATCTGCTGATAGAGCTCATTTGCAACTGGTATTAACTGGTCTAGTGTTTGTAATCTAATTAATATTAACTCTGCAGCGAGTTGGATTAGTTTTTCATTCCATACATCCAGGGTCGCAATTGTATTTTGTTGTGCTTTTCCAGATAACATACTAGCGCTCTTTAGTAGGGAATTTCTTTGCTTTAAAACGCGCTCATAATCAGGCCTTAAACCAGCAACTCTTGGACTTAAGGTGGTAGCAATTTGATCAATAAAAAGTCTTCGTTGTCCTGGGTCGCCTTTTAATATTTCTAAGTCCTCAGGTGCAGAGATAACCACTTGAATTAAACCAAGGGCCTCTTTGCTGCGTACAGGATTTTTATTCACCCAGGTGGTTGAGCCGTTACTTTTAGTTAGTTCAATTTCCAACTGAATTGTATTGTTTGAAACATCAAAATTACCGCTTATTTTTGTTTTGTCGGATTCCTTATTAATTAATGGTTGATTGCTCGATACTCTGTGGCTTTCTTGATTTGCTAAGAAGTAAAGTGCTTCAACAACATTGGTTTTCCCCTGGCCGTTGTTTCCTAATAAACACATTATTCCTGGAGTAAAAGAAAGATTAAGCGTTTTGTGTGATCTAAAATTAACTAAAGATATCTGTGTTAAATACATTAGGGAGTTCGAACAGGCATCAGCAAATAACGATAGTTTGCTGCCTTTTCTCCCACCCCTACCAGAACTGCTGGTCGGTTACTTGATGTAAATTGAAGTTCAGCTGTCTCGGTACCTAATGCACGTAAACCATCAGTTAAATATTTTTCGTTAAATGCAATCTCCAAACCATCGCCGTCTATTTCACACTCAACAACCTCTTGTGCGTTTTGAGTATCACCAGCTTTTGCAGTAATTGTCACTTCTCCATCTTCAAATGCACAATGAACAGTTTTATCTCCAACTAAGCTAGCTCTTTTTGTTGAATCAATTAGTGACTGGGTATTGAGTGTTACTTTTGTTGATGATTCGCTTGGTAATAAGGTTTTGTATTTAGGAAAATCTGCATCGAGTAATCGGCTTGTCATTTTTCGGTTTGGTGTTTCAATACCAATTAATCTTTCATTTGATCCATCTGATGAAAAGGTTAATCTCACCTCTTCAGAACTTAATGTTTGTGCAGCATCTGATAGAAATTTTGCTGGTACTAAAACATCTAGAGATGTTTTTGAATCGTCTGCTTTCCAGTTCACGTCAGAAACAGCCAATCGATACCTATCAGTTGCAGCAAGTGTTAAAGAGTTTCCAGATATCTCTATTTTTATACCAGTTAGCATAGGAATTGTTGAATCCATTCCTGCTGCAGCGGCAACCATTAAAACTGCATTAGCAAATATTTCTTTAGAGATATTTCCACCCGATGTTGGTAGATTTGGTAATGATGGATAGTCATCGTCTGGAATGGTTGGTAACGAAAATTTTGATCTTTCACATGTTAAGTCAACTCTAGTTCCATTAACTTCTATATTTATTGGTTTATTAGGAAGTGCTTTAACAATGTCTGCCAAAATCCGGCCATTTACTAAAACTTTTCCTGGTTTTTGAATATCTGCTGAAACAATAGCTTTTGCAGATGTAGCAAAATCAAAACTTGATAAATGCAACTCGCCATCCATTGCTTCAATTAACAATCCAGCAAGTGCCTGTATCGCAGGTCTAGTAGGTAGTGTGCGTGCAGCCCAAGAGACTGCATCTGTAAAGGTTGATTTTTCTACTTGGAATTTCACATTATCCTCTTATCCCTAACAACAGCTTTGTAATTAAAACCCTATAATTCCAGAGATACCAACCCTTAGATAGTAACTCTGTTGGTTTACCCACACCCACTATTACGATCAAACTTGAAACTTATCTAGTTAGTAGTCGTAGTAGGCACAGTGGATACTGTGGATAACACCCTATTTCACCACATTTTTTCAGGTTTTGCCTGTGGATAACCTTGGGAAGAAACCGGAAGAACTAGGTAGATATACCCACCTTAACCCTTCAAACCGACCGCTTGTGGGTAAATAACCCGCTTCCACACCATAACCACACGGAAATCTAACCGTTTATCCACAGACTCTCCCCAAATCGTGGATGAAAGGTTTAGCCTTTTCTAGCTTCAGTTCTAATACGAGCCGTGAGGTCAGCGATTTGGTTATACAAACTCCTTCGCTCAGCCATTAACTGGCGAATCTTTCGATCAGCGTGCATAACCGTCGTGTGGTCACGACCACCAAAAGCTTGACCAATTTTAGGTAGCGATAAGTCTGTTAACTCTCGACATAAATACATAGCAATCTGTCGAGCCGTTACTAGAACTCTTGACCGAGAGCCACCGGTTAAATCATCCATCGTTACCCCAAAATATTGAGCAGTTTGCCCCATAATTAAATTAGAAGTAATTTCTGGCCCAATACTTTCTGGGATAACGTCTTTTAAAACTACCTCTGCAACCTCTAAACCAACCGGTTGTCGATTTAAGTTAGCAAAAGCAGTAATTCTAACTAACGCTCCTTCAAGCTCTCGAATGTTGCTGGAAACTCTTGAAGCAATAAATTCCAACACCTCAGCAGGAACATTCAGTTTTTCTTGCGCAGTTTTCTTACGTAAAATTGCAATACGTGTTTCTAAATCTGGTGGCTGAACATCAGTAATTAATCCCCACTCAAATCTTGAACGCATACGATCTTCGAAATCTTGTAATTGTTTTGGTGGTAAATCACTTGTTACAACTATTTGTTTATTGGCATTATGAAGCGTGTTAAAGGTATGGAAGAATTCTTCTTGGGTTTGAACTTTACCGCTCAGGAACTGAATGTCATCAACTAACAACACATCAATATCGCGATATTTACGTTGAAATACGGCCGCTTTATCATCTCGAATAGAGTTAATAAACTCATTTGTAAACTCTTCACTTGAAACATAACGTACTTTTGCTCCGTTATATAAACTTCTGGTGTAGTGACCTATCGCGTGTAAAAGGTGTGTTTTTCCAAGTCCAGAGCCACCATAAATAAATAACGGGTTATAAGCCTTTGCGGGTTGTTCCGCTACCGCTACCGCTGCAGCGTGAGCAAATCTATTTGAAGACCCAATCACGAAAGTATCAAAAGTATATTTTGGTGATAGACGAGAATCAGAATCGATTCGTGAAGCTGGCGATCCCGTTCCAGGCCGATTAACTTCTTCTTCAACAACTTGGACATTAGTGGCGTAAGTTG
>VGBH01000018.1 GCA_016870575.1 Actinomycetota bacterium | reverse complement strand
ATTGCAATTTATGGCGGGAAGTTAACAGACTGCATCAATGTCGGTTATGAAGTAGTTGACATCGTTAAGAAACTTGGTGTTAAAACCAAGCGAGAATCCTTTTGGATCGGTGAAGAGTCTGCGCAGGTTCCCGATGAATTAACAAATAAGGTAGAAAAATTTCACCAGGCGAAAGCGGGTGAAATCGCTGAGCAACTTTGGCGAAGACACGGAAGTGCAGCACTTAAAATTGCTGACGATTGGCAAATTGAACCTAAGAACGCAGAGTTAATTTTCCCCGGTCTGAGCTTTACTTATGGTGAACTAGATTACATCATCAAGAATGAACACATTCAATACTCATCAGACTTATTAAGGCGAAGAACACCAATATCGCTTTTACGAAGATCAGATGAGATATCAAATAACAAGCTGCTTCAAGATTTAATATCGGATTTAAAGTCGTAGATTGTTGTTAGTTTAAATTTTAGAATTATTCATCAAATCTTGCAATAAGTTCAACAGTTGCACCAACCCCACACCAGCGGCAACTAACTTCTAGTAGATCATCGCTATGCAAGATTCGCTCTTCAATATTAGGTTCTCCAGCTAGGTCAAAATGCCAAAATTCGCTTGCGCGCTGAGTTCTAACTACGTCAAACCTAGTTAAGTTTCCACATTTGCTGCAACGCCAGCGAGATTTTGCATCAGGCAATTTCGGTGTTTCCATTGTCGGAGGGTAGCGAACAAATTGTCCGATTCTGGTATTACATTCGGTGCGTGCAGCAACAAATAACTTTTGATGAGGAATCAACACCATTGCATCAAGTTACCTTTGTTGTGCTCGATATTGAGACCACAGGTGGAAGTGCGCACGCGAATGCAATAACCGAAATAGGCGCTGTCAAAGTCCGTGGCGGAGAAGTAATTGGTGAGTTTCAGACTTTAGTAAATCCAGAGACGAGAATACCAATACAAATAGAAGTTTTAACTGGAATTACTACCAGCATGGTAGTAACAGCTCCAAAAATTCAAGAAGTTTTGCCTAGTTTTCTTGAATTCTTGAATGGTTCGATTTTAGTGGCTCATAATGCAAGATTTGATATTGGTTTTTTAAAGTCTGCCGCAATCAAGCACGGATATGAATGGTCATTTCCAAGAGCATTAGACACTGTTCATTTAGCAAAAGTTGCTCTCGGTAGAGAGGAGGTAAGAAATCGAAAACTCGCAACTTTAGCCCAGCGCTTTGGTACCAAGATTCAACCAAATCATCGTGCGCTTGCTGATGCCCAGGCAACGGTTGAGGTTTTCCACGCTTTGCTTGAGCGATTGGGTCGACTAGGTGTACACGCATTAACAGATCTTCAACAAATTGCTCCAAAATTACCAGAGCAGGTTCGAGCAAAAGCGAAGTTGGCAGATGCACTACCAAATAAGCCAGGTTGTTATCTTTTTAAGGATGCTCAAGAAACTGTTTTATATGTTGGCGTTAGTCAAGATTTAAAAACTAGAGTAAAGTCATATTTCACAAAGGGTGAAACTAGAAAATATGTTCGCGATGCAATTGCCATCACAGCCTCAGTAAGTACAGTTGTGTGCAGCACTGCCATGGAAGCAAGAGTTCGAGAGTTAAGGCTAATTGCAAAACATCGTCCGGCTGCTAATCGAGTTGCACGCAATCCAGAAAAGATCTGGTGGATGTATTTTAGCCTAGAGAAAGTACCTCGATTAATTATCTCAAAGAAAGTTCCAGAGATAAATCAGCCGACATTAGGTCCATTTACCAAGAAATTCGTAGCGGAAGAACTAAGAGACTTCATCAATAATCAGTTCAGATTGCGCGATTGTTTAGAATCCCTAAGCAATCGACCAAACCATCCGGGTTGCATTCGCGGCGAAATGAATCATTGCAGTATGCCCTGCCAGCAAGAAACATTGGTCAAATACCTAGCTGACGTAAACGCGGTCCAGTTGGCAATGTTAGGCGAATCTAACTGTGTTATTGAAATAGCAACAGATCGAATGCGCCAACTCTCAGCACTGGAAAGGTTTGAAGAGGCACAAAAACTAAAGGAGCTAATTCAAGCGTTTGTGCGAGCTTCTAATCGCATATCAAACCTTCGAAAAATTTCCAGAATTTCAGAATTTACTTCAATAACAAAGACGGAGAGCGATTTTGAAATTCATTTAATTAGATATGGAAGATTGGTGGCGGCTGGCAAAATCAAACAAGAAGAACAGGTTTTTGATGTGGTATCTGCCCTTAAGCTCAGTGCTGAGCAGGTAGAGCCAAGAGGCTTATTGCCCGCCCGATCAGTTGCGGGATATGACGACGCCCCTGCAGCTATAGGTGAGGCCGAATTGCTGATGCAATTGCAGGACATTCAAGCCGTTTTAGATAGTAGCGCAGAACTCCTGCCATCTAGTTAATCTTTCTTTCGCAGCACCAGACTTAATTGCTAAATATGAAGCATCAATTGCTTTTTGCCACTCTTTTTTCGTAGGTACAGAATGGATTTGATTCGATTTAATCCAAAATGCAATCAATCCTGCTGCTGAGTTTAGAACTGCTGCAGCTCTTAATGCTTCAACTTTAATTGCATTCTGATCAGGATCTATAACTTGTAGCAACAGTTGAGCATTTTCTTTTGCATCGCCTCCTGTTAATAAATTAGCTGCATATAAGGGTATTCCAAAATCTGCTGGATAGAGTTCAAACTGGTTGTTTTGTTTGGCAAATTCCCAGATTGTGCTCGTACCCGTTGTTGTTATCTCATCTAATCCGTCGGAACCGTGGGCTACAAAGCCAACACATCCTTGTTTCTGCAAAACGCCAGCCATCAATAAAGCACGATTTGGATCTGCAACTCCCAATGCCATCGCACTAGGTCGAGCCGGATTTGCCAGCGGACCGAGAATGTTAAAGATAGTTGGAACACCTAATTCTTTTCTTATTTGGGCCACGTTTTTCATAGCTGGATGAAAATGTGGTGCAAAACAAAAGCCGATTCCAACTTCTTGCACACACAATTCAATTTCTTTAGCGGAAAGAGCTAGCTTGATTCCAAGAGCTTCTAGTACATCGGCTGAACCAGATTTACTGCTAGCGGCACGATTACCATGTTTTATTACCGTAGCACCTGCAGCCGCAGCGATGATTGCAGCAGTCGATGAGATATTTGCAGTGCCAAGTTGATCCCCGCCGGTGCCAACTATGTCAAGCGCTTCACCCGGATAGTTAACTGCAGATGCCCTCTCCAACATTGCATCGACAAAGCCAGTTACTTCAGATAAGGATTCACCTTTGTTTTTTAAACCCAAAATGATTTTTTTAACATCTTCAGTAGGCAAATTTCCTTGCATCATCTGACCCATTAACCAATGAGCGGCTTCTTGACTTAAATCTTCGTTTGCCTCAACTTGAGCAATAAGTTGGCTTAACAGCATCCGCTTACTTTGGAATGGCAGCGCGAGGGCGGAGCAAAGTTGAAACTGTTTCTGCGAGCACAAATGGATCAATTGGTTTAGGAACTACAGCTTCTGCCTTCGACCAAGTAGCAAGCCAAGCATCTTGTGCGCGAGCAATGATTGCTAAAAACGGTGGACAATTGAACAACTCATCTTTTGCCTGTCTAGCTATTCCCAAACCTCCTGCTGGCGTTGCATCAGCGTCCACGATGATTAAATCAAAATGTTCTTTTTCTAACCTTTGCCAAAGCATTGGAGCGGTAGCAACTTCCGTGTTAACAACTTCTGGCAAATCCGCAGCAGGTCGTTTGCCAAGAGCGCTACTTACATCTCGACGGAATTGGGCATCGTGGCTGTAGACAAGAATTGCTAACTTTCGCTCCGAATCCTGCATTAAGAGCCTTTCTTAGGAAAATATGGCTAAAAGTAACGTTTTTTGCGTGTCATCAGCCTACTGGCTAATGTTAGTTTTCTAACAATCCGCGCCAGACTTAGCCAACTATCCCGCTCCGACTCAATATCTAATGGCAAGATAGCCCAATGGCAACTTCCACCACAGCTCCCACTACTCACCCAAACCGGCCTTCAAAAACCGCGGTTGGAACAGTTGTTTGGTTAGCTAGTGAATTGATGTTTTTTGCGGGGCTTTTCGCAATGTTTTTTACTGCAAGATCAGTAAGTCCTGAGTTGTGGGCGGAACGCGTTGAAATGTTAAATGTCCCATTTGCAGCATTTAACACAACAATTTTGGTGCTGTCCTCGGTAACAGCACAGTTGGGTGTTTTCGCAGCTGAGCGCGGAGATGTGCAGCTGTTCAGACGCTGGACGGTAACTACTTTTTTAATGGGTTCGTATTTCGTTGCCGGTCAGGTTTACGAATACGCAGAGTTAGTTCACGAAGGTTTGCTTATTTCTACCGACCCATACGGATCAGTTTTTTATGTGACAACTGGATTTCACGCGCTACATGTAACTGGAGGACTTATTGCTTTCTTATATGTTCTGCTACGCAGTTACCAAACAAGAAGGTTCACGCACGGCCAAGTTACGTCAGCAGTAGTTGCTTCTTATTACTGGCACTTTGTTGATGTGGTTTGGATTGCACTTTTCGCTGCTATTTATTTATTGAAGTAACAGAGAGGAACTTGTGGCAAAGCGTTCAGGCACAGTTGGATTTAGTAAGTACCGAAAACACCCAGCTGCTTTATCAGTAATCTTGTTTTTGGGCTTAATTGTGACCAGTGGTGTTTATACACTCGGAGCGAATGCGGCAAATGAATATGCCCGCAGCTCCGTTGATGCTGCCGCAATAATGAACGATCCAGCAAGCATTGATGCTGGAAAGCGACTCTTTGCAACTGGTTGTGCTACCTGCCATGGACTAAATGCACAAGGTAATTCAGACGGCCCAACATTAATTGGCGTTGGTGCTGCGTCTGTTCATTTCCAAGTTTCAAGTGGCAGGATGCCTATGGCTTCACCTGGCGCACAGGTTATGCGCAAAAAGCCGCAATACACTGAAGAGCAAACTCTGCAGTTAGCTGCATATGTTGCATCCTTAAGCCCCGGGCCTGAGATTCCAACTGCTGCGCAATTGAATTGGGCTGGAGCTGACTTGGCCGAAGGCGCTGAGTTGTTTAGAGCAAACTGCGCCCAATGCCATTCATTTTCTGGTCGGGGCGGCGCATTGACCGAGGGTAAATATGCGCCAAGTTTGATGATTGCCACACCCCAACAAATTTATGAAGCAATGATTACTGGACCGCAAGCGATGCCGATATTCAATGATCAAACGCTAAACCTTGAAGAGAAGCATGGGATTATTGCTTACATTGAATACTTGAAAGATTCTCCTAATCCAGGAGGATTTGAATTAGGCCGTTATGGTCCAGTAACTGAAGGACTTTTTCTTTGGACAATTGGCATGGGTGCGCTTTTAATGGTAGCAATTTGGATTGGAGTTAAAGCCAAGTGAGCAATAGCAATCACGACGATATTCAAAATGAAGTAGTACCAGCAACCCAATCGGAAACTCAGGTCAACTTACCTAAGTCTGAATTACCTGTTCATGTCCTGCGCAGGGCTGATGTAGATCCAATTGCAGCTGCACGTGCTGAACGACAAGTTGCAATTATGTTTTTGCTCTCAGCGGTCTTTACTGTGCTTGCGGTAGTTTCTTTTTTTGCTATTCCAGTTGATTTATATATTCGCGTACCTGGACCTGGCGTAACATCTGCTTCAAACTTTGCATTAGGTATAACTCTTGGCCTGGCAATCTTCTTGATTGGTACGGGTGCCATTCACTGGGCAAGAAAACTTATGCCAGATGATGAAGTAGTGCAGTCGCGCCATGGATATTCCTCAAGTCGAGAGATTCGCGAATCAGTAATGCAAGAAATTCGAATTGGTGGTGAGGAATCTGGATTTACCTCAAGAAAGATTGTTCGTCGTTCACTTTTAACTGCAATTGCAGTGTTGCCACTACCAGCAGTAATCCTGGCACTTGATTTTGGTCCGCTTCCTCAGAATGAACTTAGAGAAACACTTTGGAAAAAAGGTGTTCGATTAGTAACTGACCCAACTGGACGTTATTTGCGTCCAGAAGATTTCTCAGTGGGATCGCTAGTCTCAGCGCATCCAGAGAACTTGAAAGAATGGGAAGAAGAAAATCACAATCTAAATGCTCGAGCAAAAACTTCAATCTTGGTCGTAAGAATGACGCCTGAACAACTTCGCACCTCTCAAGGAGAGGGTTGGGACTATCAAGGAATAATTGCTTATTCAAAGATTTGCACACACGTAGGTTGTCCAATTGCGCTTTATGAGCATAGGACCCATCATTTGCTATGTCCTTGTCATCAGTCGACGTTTGATCTGGCTGATTCAGGAAATGTGGTCTTCGGTCCAGCAGCTAGAAGATTGCCGCAGCTACCGCTTGGTGTTGATGAAGAGGGATACCTAGTGGCGTTATCAGATTTTCAAGAACCAGTTGGACCTAGTTTCTGGGAGCGTGGATGAGCCAGCAAGTAACTCGAGGTGCTGTTGATAAATCGATAGATGGCACTGTTAAATACTTAGATGATCGGCTAAGCACTTCTGGCTTCATCAAGCGAAACATTAAGAAGGTATTCCCAGATCACTGGTCATTCATGCTCGGTGAAATTGCACTTTATTCGTTTATCATTTTGCTACTGTCTGGTGTTTACCTAACGTTTTTCTATAAGCCTTCCTTAGTTGAAATTGTTTATGACGGCTCATATTTACCGCTTAAGGGAATCAAGATGAGCGAGGCTTATGCCTCAACGTTAGAGATTTCATTTGATGTTCGTGGTGGGTTGTTAATGCGCCAAGTGCACCATTGGGGTGCGCTGTTGTTTGTTGCTGCAATAACTGTGCATTTGTTGAGGGTTTTCTTTACTGGAGCGTTTCGCAAGCCACGAGAACTAAATTGGGTAATCGGCGTTGGTCTTTTAGTTCTTGCAATTTTAGAAGGCTTTGCTGGTTATTCGCTACCAGATGATTTGTTGAGCGGCACTGGACTTCGTATTGCATCTGGTATTGCGCTCGCAATACCAGTTGTTGGTACTTATGTATCGTTTTTGGTTTTTGGAGGAGAGTTCCCTGGTCTTGATTTCATACCTAGGCTTTACACGATTCACGTTTTGTTGGTTCCTGGAATTATGTTGGCGCTAATAACCGCTCACCTGATGATGGTTTGGTATCAGAAGCACACCCAGTATCCAGGGCCAGGGCGCACTAATGAGAATGTTGTTGGCTACCCATTAATGCCCGTTTATATGGCAAAAGCTGGCGGCTTCTTCTTTATTGTATTTGGATTTTTAGTTTTAGTTTCTGGTTTAGTAACTATAAATCCAATTTGGAAATACGGTCCATATATGCCTGATCAAGTAACTGCAGGTTCTCAGCCAGATTGGTATATCGGCTGGCTAGATGGTGGAACTCGAATAATGCCCAATTGGGAGATAACAGTTCCTGGAATGTTTACACTTAGCCCAAACATTTTGATTCCAGCGGTAGTTGTGCCCGGCATTATGTTTACTTTGCTAGCGCTTTATCCATGGATTGAGCAGTGGATAACTGGAGATAAACGAATTCATCACATTTTGGAGCGTCCACGCAATAATCCAAACCGAACCGCGCTTGGTGTTATGTCACTTGTGTTCTATGGATTTCTCTGGATTTCTGGTGGTAACGACATAATTGCACAGATGTTAAATTTATCTATCAATGATATGACTCGGGTAATTAGAGTATTGATTTTCATTACACCACCAATTGCTTTTATAATCACAAAACGTATTTGCTTATCCCTGCAACATAAAGATCGCGAACGTTTACTGCATGGTGATCCAACGGGAAGATTACTGCGATTACCAAATGGCGAGTTCATTGAAGTTCATGAACCGCTATCCGATGAAGTAAAAGCTATATTGCTTGCACGAACAGAGTTACCAATGCTTACGCCACCTGCGGAAGTAGATGCCAATGGGGTAAAAACTCCGAATCTTTGGGTTAAGAAGTTGCAGCATCGCCTTAATCGCTGGTGGTATGTCGATCAGGTGCCAATGCCCACTGCTGCTGAGCTAACCGCCGCGAAAGCGCACACCCTGCATGAACTAGAGGATGCGCAAGAGCGCGGCATTGAGATTGCAAAGGACCTGCCCAGCCCAACTAAAAGCCATTAGTTTCGGCGTTTAGGGCGATTTATTTGGCGTTTAGCGCCAAACTAGCGCTGTGCGATCAAGTCGAACTCAGCGCTCTTGGTACTTTTACGATTTCGCTAATTCTGCCTTCTCAACAACTGTAGTTACTGTTTTTTTAGGCCCCTACTTAACCGGATTAGCAGAAAATCAAGCTAATCCAAATGGCTTTATTGAAGTTCTCGGAATTCCAATGGCTGCTGAAAGTTTATTCCCCTACACCATTTCTATTTCGGTGCTGCTACAAGTATTTACTTTGCCAATAGTTGGTGCACTGGCAGACCATGTAAAGAGCCGTACAAATCTTTTGGGTATCTTCGCTCTTGTTGGTTCACTTTCAACAATGCTGCTTTATTTCATCACTGAGTCAAACTATCAATTAGGTTCTTTATTATTAGTTATTGCTAATGTTTCATTTGGTTCATCTATTGTGGTTTACAATTCATACCTACCAGATATAGCAAGCCCTGATCAAAGAGACGCAGTTTCATCTAAGGGCTGGGGTTTGGGCTATTTGGGTGGCGGCACACTCTTGATTGCCAATATTGCTCTTTTTCTAAGCACTGATGCAATAGGAATTGAGCCAAATATGGCTGTTCGCATTTCACTAGTTAGTGCAGGAGCATGGTGGTTTATCTTCACATTGGTTTCACTAAAGGGGCTAACTGGACTAAATAGAAATTCTGGAAAAATTGGCGTCGCAGCCGTAAAGATAACGCTATCTGAGTTACTTCAAACTGCAAAATCTGCTAAAAAATATCCGCAGACATTAAAATTTCTTATTGCTTATTTACTATACAACGATGGCGTCCAAACTGTAATTGCACTTGCTGGAACTTATGCGGTGATTGAACTTAAATTACCTGAAACAGATTTGATAATTTCAATTCTAATTGTTCAGTTCGTTGCGCTAATTGGTGCGCTTGGCCTGGGTAAACTCGCCTACTTATTCGGCAGTAAAAAAGTGCTTCTTGGATCTTTAATGATATGGACCCTGACCGTTGGAGTTGCTTACGTCATCCCAAGCAATGACGCTACTACCTACTACGTTCTGGCTGCACTTATTGGGTTAGTCTTGGGTGGATCTCAAGCGCTATCTAGGTCGCTTTTCAGCCAGATGATCCCTCGTGCACAAGAAGCGCAATATTTTGCAGTTTATGAGATTGCCGAGCGCGGCACTTCATGGATTGGCACTTTCCTTTTCGGTCTTAGCCTCACCATAACTGGCAGTTATCGCACTTCCATACTTGCGCTGATAGTGTTCTTTATAGTTGGTGGCTTAATATTGACACAAGTAAATGTACGTCAAGCAATTGCGGAGGCGGGCAATTCTCAACCGGAACGGGTGTGATGAAAAAACTATTAGCATCAATAGTTACTGGTTTTTTACTCTTTATTACTTTTCCAGCCGATGCTAACGTCAATTATCGGCTGAAAATTGTTTATCAAGATAGTCCCGAAGCAAAAGCAGTCACTTGGCAGTTAACCTGTAATCCAGCGGGTGGAAATCACCCACACCCAAATTTGGCCTGCCGGGAAATTAGGCGTGCAGTAAATCCATTTAAAAAACCAGCTAGTGATGAAATTTGTACCAAGATATATGGTGGACCTCAGCAGGCTGTGGTTACTGGAGTGTGGGCTGGCAAAAAAGTTAATCGTAAATTTACCCGAACAGATGGCTGTGAAATTAATCGCTGGCAGCAACTTCAAGTTACTTTAAGCGGAAAATCCAAATAATCCAGAAATATTTTGTATTTTATCTAGTATTTGTCTGATTCTTTGCGTACCTTAGGCTCACCCAAAATTTAAGTGAGCAATAGTGAATAATCAGAATGGATATCAACCCATTTCGGTAGAAGTTGATATGACACAAGCATCATCGCCCAGTCAAAGGCTCTCTCCGACCCAGATATCGGCCTTTCGGAAATGCGGCCTTAGATATTGGTTTTCATATCTACTTGGTTGGCGAGAACCGCCAACGCCAGCTCTTGCTGCTGGCACTATCGTGCATGACACATTAGAAGCGCTTTTTGGATTGCCTGCTACTGATCGAGACTTTGCTAATGCTTGGACCATTATGGGAACTATTGGCAAGGAATTATTGCTCAAGCCAGAGTATGAGCATCTTGGGCGAGGAGCAAATCGTGATGATGTGCGAAAGCGCGCAGATGCCGCACTTACTGGATATTTTAATTTAGAAAAGCCAAATGAAATAGAAATCTCGCACGCTGACTTAGAAACAGATGTGGATGCCACCTTATCTGGGGTTTTCTTTCACGGTCGGTTAGATCGCCGCACTCGAAAACCAATTGATCGGGTTACTGACTACAAAACTGGTAAAAAACCTAGTGGTGCACCGCTTGATGATTATGTCCAACAAGTGATGTTTTACGCCGCAGCAATAAACAATGGTAATGATCCAGGTGTTGAGGAAGTTGAACTACTTTTCTTGCCTGATAAGCAAGCTGTTCGCCGCCCTGTTTATCCAGCTGCTATATCGCGCGTCACTGACGTGTTGATGCAAACTCGCTCAGATATTGATAACGCTAACCAAAGTAGTAAATGGCTGGCTCAACCGTCACGACTATGCAACTACTGTCCCTTTAAGCCAGTTTGCCCAACACAACAAAAAACAGCACCAATTCCAGGTTCATCTGCCTCTCAAAATATGCTTAGTCAAACTGGTTTGCAACGAAAATCAGCTCCAGTTGCTAATGAAAATGGTGGCGCAGAGTTTTTGCCGATGGAGTTAAATGATTAACTTAACTGAGCTGCCACAATGGCAACCACCTTGGTCAGCAAGCGGTGCTAACTCACTGATTCGAATCAGTTCTTCCGCGCTAAAGAAAGTACCTGGAAACTGTGAGGTTGAAAAGGTAGCTAAAGCTCATATCGATATCAAGCAAGAACTAAAGGATTGGTCCACTCGGAAAGACACCAGAGCAGTTTTCCTGTTAGGTGCTGTCCAAAAAATCTTAGCTCTTCCTCGAACTCCTGCCAATATTGATGAATTCGTTCGAAAAGAACTTGGAGTAAGTGCAACTGAACCTAGTATTCGTGCTGCAAAATCAATGGTGAGTAGAGCACTTGATGCTGTCGAAGAATTTGCTGCAGAAGATTTAGCTGTTGACTTAGTGCTCAGGCCTACAACAGATTTTGTTTGTGTTGCTGCATCAGATACGCAGCGATTAGAACTAACAAGTTGGGGTGTTTACTATCAAAATGAAGATAAGTCCTTTCGTGAACTGCGATTGTTTTGCTACAAAAATGCTGATTTAACAAGAGACCGTAACCAGTTAGTTGCAGCTGTAAATGTTTTGCTTAACGGAGCTATAACAGATGGCTCGCCAGCAATTTGGACAGAGCCATATCAGACGCTACCAACCAATCCACCACAACGAGTTCGAGTTAGACAAATAGGTTGTGTAGATGGATCTGCGGCAACACTTTTCGATGGCGATGCAGCTAGTGCAGCTGCTTTTGTTGGCGGAATTACAAGTGTGGTGCATGAATTTTTAGTGGATCCACATTTTGTGCCAGGAAACAGTTGTGTTGAGTGTCGGTTTCGAGTTAGTTGCCCTGAAATTGTGAAGTCTCCGGGCTTTCTGGGATTGCCGACATCTGGCAAAATTTCTAAATCGCTTTCTAAAACTATGCTTAATTCTTACCAGCGATGTAACTATCAATATTTCTTGGCAAGTGTGTTAAAACTGCCAAAAAGTGAGTTTGAGTCCACTCAAGCCCTTGTGCGTGGTCAGGCGGTTCATGAGTGGATTATGAAAGCACATGAACGACAAATTCCCTGCAGTATTGCAGATCTACCTGAGTCCGGTTTAGGAGAGATCGCCAGCAGTTTGGGTTGGGCGCAAGAATATTTAGATCAAGCTCGCAGTTGGATATCAAGTCACTTCCAGGTCTGCCCTTTACAAACTCCAAACACAAAATTGCGAAGTGAGGAATCACGAACTATCTGGGATAGTGATGCTGACGTTGTGATTACCACGCGGGCCGATGAAGTTGGAGTTAGAAATGAAAAGCCGCTATGGCGTGAGATAAAAACTTCTTCAACGCTGCAGCAGTTAACCGAAGCCGAATACTTACTCCTCTATCCTCAGGTCGCATTTGCAATTGGAATTCAGGCAGATTCTGGTGGCACGGTAGAGCTTGAAATTCTCACCCCGGAATCTGGAAAAGTTTTATCTTTCGATACAACTGATCCGCGCATCGTATTGGCTGCTAGAAAAGCAATGGCAATTAGCTTTGATGCCATTCATCACGATGAAGAGTTTTTAGCATCACCAGGAATGGCATGCATAAACTGCCCAGTTAGTTCTTGGTGTGATAAACGGGTTGAATCCGCAAACTCAAAGGAAGTAATTGTTGAAGGCTTGACAGTTGATGTTGTAACTGGTGAAATCATTAATGATCAACCAGTAGCAATTGATGCTTTAGCAAGAGCACTGGCCTTAGTCGAACCAGTGGACCAAACAGATGACGTACCATTCTGAGATGATTAGTAAAGAAACCGCTATCAAGCAACTTGGGAATTTGTTTCTTCGCGGCGGCGATGTGGGAATCTCAGGACAATATGCCAAGAGTTGGGCAACGGCATCAGACTTAAGATCTAGGCATCCAAATCACTCAGTAAATCAACTATGCCAAGTGGCAACTAATCGATATCTGATTCAAGTTGGATCGATAGGTGCGCTATCTGGTGCTATTGCTGCAGCTCCATATTTTGGAACAATGAGCACAATAAGTAGCACTGCTGGGGACTTGTTTGTCTTTGGTAAAACCAGTGTTAACCATGTACTACTTCTAGCCGCCTTGCATGATCTCACACTTGATGAACCTCAATTGCGAAGATTAACGGTGCTCAGTGCGCTTATTGGTGAATCTGATTCTTTGCAGTTAGCTGGTGAATCAAAAAGATTTATTGAAACGCTGAATAAGAAATTAGCTGAGAAAGTTGCCATTAAAGTTGGGGCCAAGTTATTGCCTGCTAGATTAGGTGCGGCATTGCCACTGTTTATCGGTGCGGCCGCAGGGGCCAGTCTTAATGCAAAACTAGCAACAAATATTTCAAAAAATGCTTTGGGAATAATCAAGCTTCAGGCAGTCTAGGACCTCGGTAATACTCCAAAGTCCAACCACCTAAACTAATAAGAAGCGCAAGCGTTCCAAGCAAAACCAACCAGGCTGCAAAAATAAACCCAACCGCAATCACCGCAGCACTAAATGCAACAGGTAACGGCCACCATGAGCCTGGTGAGTAAAAGCCATAATCAGGATCAGCATCTGCTATCTCGGCAGATTCGATATCTTCTGGTCCTGGCCCAATCCTTCTTGCAGTGAAAAGAACATAAAACCCAGTCAATAAGGATAGGAAACCCGTAAGCAGCATTCCAGTTGTTCCAACTATTTCTTCAGTCCACACCCAATAAATAGCTGAAACTACAAAATAAAAAAGTGCACCCAGCATATAAATAAGGCCGCTTTGTTTCATTAGTGTTTCTTTCCGGCCAAATTATGATTGGTATTTGGGTCGTCACCTAGTTCGGGATGATGTAAATCAAATGCTGGTCGCTCACTTCTAATTCGTGGTATCGATACAAAGTTGTATCGAGGAGGAGGGCAACTGGTTGCCCACTCCAATGACATTCCCCAGCCCCATGGATCATCCGTGTTGACTTTAGGTGCAAACCGCCAAGTCTTATAGACGTTATACAGCCAAGGTAGAGTTGAAATTCCTAAGATGGCTGCACCAACTGATGACACAATGTTTAACGTTGTAAAGCCATCGCTAGCTAAGTAATCGCTATAGCGTCTTGGCATACCTTCTGCGCCTAGCCAATGCTGCACCAAGAACGTGGTATGAAAGCCAATAAATAGCAACCAAAAATGTAATTTCCCAAGCTTTTCATCCAACATTCTGCCGGTCATCTTGGGCCACCAGAAATAGAAACCAGCAAACATCATAAACACTACAGTGCCAAAAACTGTGTAGTGAAAATGTGCTACCACAAAATATGAATCAGAAACATGGAAGTCAATTGCAGGCGCAGCCAACATCACACCCGTTAATCCACCAATAAGGAAAGTAGTCAAAAAGCCAACTGTCCAAAGCATCGGAGTTTCAAATGAAATTGACCCTCGCCACATTGTGCCAATCCAATTAAAGAACTTAACGCCCGTTGGGACGGCAATAAGCATTGTGGTTAATGCAAAAAACGATAATGAGACAGCACCTGTGACATACATATGATGCGCCCACACTGCAACAGAAAGTGCCGCAATTGCCATTGTTGCATAAACCAAACCTTTATAACCAAAAATAGGTTTGCGAGAAAACACTGGCAGGATTTCCGAAGCAATTCCAAAAAATGGTAACGCAATAATGTAAACCTCAGGGTGTCCAAAGAACCAGAATAGGTGTTGCCACAGAATAGCTCCGCCATGTGCTGGATCAAAAAGCATACTGTCAAAATTTCTATCTAGAAACAATCCAAGCAGTGCTGCCGCAAGAATTGGGAATGCGACTAAAACCAAAACTGATGTGATAAAAATTGTCCAAGTAAAAATTGATGTTCGAAACATTGTCATACCTGGTGCACGCATAGTGAGAATAGTCGTGATGAAATTCACTGACCCTAAAATTGTTGCCAAACCGCTTAGTGCCAATCCCATCAACCAAAAGTCCCCACCAGCACCTGGACTAAATGCTTCGGTAGAAAGCGGCGTGTAAGCAAACCAGCCAAAAGCAGCCGCACCACCTGGTGTAAAGAACCCAAGGCAAACAATTATTCCGCCGAACAGAAAAAGCCAATAACCGAGCATATTTAATCTAGGGAAGGCTACATCTGGAGCACCAATTTGTAGAGGCATAATCACATTTCCAAATCCAACAAACAGCGGAGTTGCGAACAAAAACAACATGATCGTGCCGTGCATTGTAAACAACTGGTTATATTGCTCGTTTGAAACAAATTGCAATCCAGGTTGAGCTAATTCAGCCCGAACTGCTAATGCCATTAATCCAGCAAGTCCAAAAAACACAAAAGCAGTAATCAAATACAAATAACCGATTGTTTTGTGATCAGTACTGGTTGCCCAGTTCACAAATGTTTGTCCCTTGGAATATCGACGCGTTTTTTGAACACGAGGTTCTGTTATTGGTCGATCATCTAGAGTAGTCATCAGTTAGCTCCTGCATTTGTAGTAGTTTCATTTTTAGGCAATATTCCCGGTGGGAGCATTCCAGTTTGCCCCTTTGCTCTTAGGCCTGAAATATATTGGTTATATTCAGCGCGACTTACAACTTTCACATTGAACAGCATTCGAGCATGGTCTTGTCCACACAGCTCTGCGCACTTTCCAACAAATGAACCTTCTTTATCGGGAGTTAGCTCAAAGCGGTTAATTGCCCCGGGAACAATATCCATTTTGAATAGAAATGATGGAATCCAAAATGAATGCAGCACGTCAGGCGAGGTCAACTCAAATCTAACTTTCTCATCTACCGGTAAATACAAGGTGGGTACAACGCCTGGAGTGCCCGTTCCATATACACCTTCGTCAACATAATTAAATGCCCACGACCAACGAAAACCTACAACGTTAACAACATGGGTATATTCATTTGTTAATGCAGTTAATTTGGTTTGCTCTCTTGCGGTAAACCCAAACAGTGCGAGCACAATAATTAGCGGAACAACGGTATATAAAATCTCAATTGGAATGTTGTAACGAACCTGCGCTGGAACTTCATCATCTGAACGACGACGAAACTTTATAGATGCAAAAACTAAAAGACCAATAACTAAAAGCCCAACAGCAATTGCAACAATCCAAAATCCTTGCCAGAGCTCAATAATGCCCGGGCCTTCTTTAGTGGCTGGCTCAGGGAAGCCAACCCGAGTGAACTCATTGTCTTCAATCATTCCGCACGAGGCCAAAATCGGAAACAACAAAATTAGCGTGGTTGCTCGAACTAGCGAAGCGCGCGTGATAGCCACAGGCTTATCCTCCTGGCGGAATTTGTGATCTGGCTAAGGTTATCGCAGTCTGCTCATAAGACTGCGGAAATCTCTTCCGCAGCCACCATGCCGTAAGTGGTCAAAATACGCGAAATAAAGTCATTTTCCTCGAATCTATACTCCTGTGGTCCAACATTCTCAATAACTAATGTGGCCAAAGTCGCACCGATTTGAGCTGCTCTTTCATGTGAAAGCCCCTTGGCAACTCCAGCTAGGAACCCAGCCCGAAAGCCGTCACCAACGCCTGTTGGATCTGCTATCTCTCGCTCCTTTGGGCAACCCACCTCAATTGCATTCCCAGATGCCGTTTCAACGCGCGCACCTTTCGCGCCCAAAGTCGTAATGCGATATAATGCACACGCTGCAAAATCTCATCAGAACTCCAACCAGCCTTTTGCTCAATTAGAGCTGCTTCATATTCATTGGTGAACAAGTATTTTGCACCATCAATCAAGAGTCGAATCTCTTCGCCATCCATCCTAGCCAACTGTTGACTCGGGTCAGCCGCAAATTCATAACCTCGCTGGCGACATTCATCTGTATGTCTAATCATTGCTTCGGGATCATCTGGACCGATCAGAATAAGAGGTGACTCCCCAATTCGATTCACAATTGGACTTAACTCAATGTTTCTCGCTTCGCTCATTGCGCCTGCATAAAATGAAGCAATTTGATTTTGTGCTTCATCGGTCGTGCAAACAAATCTGGCAGTTTGAGCAACTTCACTTACATAAATACTTTCGCAATCAACGCCATGCCGCTCAAGCCATGATCTATAGTCAACAAAATCAACTCCAACTGCACCGACCAAGATTGGTTTTAATCCCAAGCAGCCTAAGCCAAATGAGATATTTGCACCTGCACCTCCTCGATGGACAACTAGGTCATCAACTAAAAAAGAAAGGGATACATTATTTAGTTGCTCCGCAACGAGCGAATCAGTAAATTTTCCTGGAAAGCGCATCAAGTGATCCGTGGCAATTGAGCCAGAAACCAAAATGCGCATTAGGTAAATGTAGCCAGCAGATGCAAATTAATGGAACGAATCACCGCAGGCGCAAGATCCACCAGCATTCGGGTTATCAATTGTGAAACCCTGCTTCTCAATGGTGTCTACAAAATCGACAATTGCTCCAGATAAATAAGGCACGCTCATTTTGTCCACAACTACTTTGACATTACCAAAAGTATTGATTTGATCACCATCCATCGAGCGGTCATCAAAATAAAGCTGATAACGCAGTCCGCTACAGCCACCTGGTTGTACTGCGACTCGAAGGCTTAAATCATCTCTGCCTTCTTGATCAAGCAGAGACTTGACTTTCATAGCAGCGGCATCGGTAAGTTGCACTGAAGTGGCACTTGCTTCAACAGTCATTTTCTCTCCTAGGATCAATGGACTAATTCTGCCACGAAGTTGGCGAAAATGTTTTGGCGACTCTGGCAGCTAAATCCCTGAGCGCTGTTTTAGGGTTTGCTGGTATCTCTCCGTCTTCAGAACAAGAGTAAGCACCAGCAATTCCCAAAGTAGACCATTCACGACGGCCAACATCCACCTGACCTGCCAAAACCAACAGCGGCTTGCCAAGCGTGAGCGTTAATTGGGCAAGTTGAGCAATTGCCTTACCTTGCAAACTTTGCCAGTCAAATTTGCCTTCTCCAGAAATGACCAAATCGCACTTAGAAATCTGAGTGGGTAAATCAAACGCCTGTGCCACGTATTCAAAACCCGCGACTTTCTTTCCACCCAGAGCTAGGGCAGCAAATCCAATTCCACCAGCCGCTCCAGCCCCCAGCATCACTGCAGGGTGTTTGCCATCATTGCGAACTGGAAACAAATCGCTGTAGTGAGTTAATGAACTCTCCAATTCTGTCTGCAGTTCAGGCGATGCACCTTTTTGTGCACCAAAACCCATTGCTGCACCTCGAATACCAAGCAGAGGCACATCAACATCAGCTGCGACAATTAAATCAATGTTTTCTAGAAGTTTAATTGGAACCGAAAGATCCAACCCCTTAAGCTGCTTGAGTTTCAATCCACCTGAATCCAACAATTCTTTGGGCTGAGCACCCAAAGCTGCGATCATTCCAGCACCACCATCAATTGATGCTGTGCCACCAAGTCCAATCACAATCTTCTGCGCACCAAGTTCAATACACTTCTTAACTGCCTCACCAATCCCATAACTGGTGTACTCGTCTGGTTTTTTTTGTTCATCTGAAGCTACGAATTCACTTCCGATGATTTGGGCGGATTCAATAAAAAATTCTTTTCTATTGTTTGAAACTGCAATAGAAATTTCAATTGGTTCGCCAATCAAATTCGAAGTATTAATTTTCTGCACTTGATAGTTAGTGCTGGTTAACATTGCCGCAATAAATCCAGGTCCCCGTCAGATAGTGCGAGCTTAGAGATTTCATCACTCTTGGCACTCTCTTGCCAACCTTCAGCTATTGCCATTGCGGCTTCTCCCGCAGTGAGAGTTCCCGTAAAGGAATCGGGCACAACTAGTACGCGCATCTGCTACTCCGCCTAGACTGAAGCCGTGACCGCATCATCAGGCAAAGGTAGACCAACCCCGAAACGCAAAGAATCTCAAGCCGCTCGAAAAGAGCGACTCAAGGCAACTGTTGACCGAAAAGCAGCACGCAAAGTGATGCGTACCCAGCAACGTGAAGCAGCAATCAAAATGCGACAGGGCCTTAAAAATAATGATGAGCGTTATTTCCCACCCCGCGACCAAGGGCCGATTAGGTCTTTTGTTCGAGACACAGTGGATAGTAGATGGAGCGCAGGAGAAATTTTCCTGCCATTTGCAATTTTGGTTTTAGCAGCTTCTCTAATTCCAGTTTTAGCCATTCAGCAAGGCATTTACTTTATTTGGCTGTTTATGATGGTGCTCTTAGCAACTGATTTATTTGCAATGTTGTTTAGAGTAAGGCGTAGAGTTAGAGCCAAATTTGGTCGTACGCCTGAAACAAGACGTGTTGGTTGGTATGCAATAAGCAGATCGTTACAGATGCGAAGGATGCGACTGCCTGCCCCTAAAGTAAGAATTGGTGGTAAGCCAATAGAAAAGAAGGAGGTAAAGAAATAATGCATTATCGAAAATTAGGAAATACTGGATTTAAAGTATCCGCAATTTCTTATGGAAATTGGCTTACCCATGGCAGTCAAGTAGAAGCTGACGCTGCCATCAAGACAGTTCAAGCTGCATATGAAAATGGCATTACCACTTTTGATACAGCAGATGTATATGCCGGCACCAAGGCTGAAGTTGTATTAGCTGATGCTATTAAGGATTTTCGCCGAGAAGGAATAGAGCTTTTCACAAAAGTTTATTGGCCCATTGGTGCAGGTGTTAACGATCGCGGCCTTTCACGTAAACACATAATGGAAGCAATTAATGGATCTTTGCGACGGTTAAAGACCGATTATGTTGATCTTTATCAAGCGCACCGATTTGATTATGAAACTCCGCTGGAAGAAACAATGCGGACATTCGAGGATATTGTCAGATCTGGTAAAGCCTTATACATCGGAGTTTCAGAATGGACCGCAGCCCAAATCCAACAAGCGGTAGATATTGCCAAACAGATGAATTTTGACAAGATCGTTTCAAATCAACCACAGTATTCAATGTTGTGGCGGGTTATTGAAGGTGAAGTTATTCCAACTTCAGAGGAAAATGGCATCTCTCAAATTGTTTGGTCTCCAATGGCACAAGGTGTTTTGACCGGTAAATATTTTCCTGGTAAAGCTGCTCCTGCAGGATCTCGGGCAACTGACCCTAATGGCTCCCGAATGATTGAACGTTGGATGAGAGATGATGTTCTAAACGCCGTACAGAACTTAAAGCCAATCGCAGCTGACCTCGGAATCTCTCTTGGTCAGTTATCAATTGCTTGGGTGCTTCAAAATCAAAATGTTGCATCAGCAATTGTCGGCGCAAGCAAGCCAGAGCAGATTATCGAGAACATTCAAGCTGCAGATATTGTTCTAGAAGCAGATGTAATGAAGCGCATTGATGAGGTAGTTGGTTCAGTGGTTGAGCGAGATGTAAAGCAAACCATCTCACCTAACCCGCGCGCTTAATTTATATTTTTCGCATTATCTATTAGTTCGTTGGTCAGAATCCGACGAGCGAACAAAAAGAGAATCAAGTGCAGTATGCCGCCGAGCACGAACGGCAATCTCAACGCGAATTCTCTGTTGCCAAATAGCTCGGCAAAGGCAATTACGCCTCCCCCAACCAGCGAACCTATTGGCATTAAACCCAGGCCAAAAAATCGATAAGTGCTATTTACACGCCCTAACAGCTGATCTGGAATGATCTGTTGACGAAGCGAAACGGTAATAACATTCCACAATACTGCAAGAAGCGTCGATAACAAACTAAAAATCCAAACTAGAACCCAATTTGAAACGAGTCCAGTGGCAATCATCAACACAGCTGCACCAAACATAAATAACTTCAGTGAAGTTCCTGGACCAATTAGTTTTGTTATTCGGTGTGCAACTACACCGCCAATAATTCCGCCAAGTGCAGCCCCCGTTCCCAATATGGCAAACTCAAGCACTGAGGTTTGAAGTATCTCTTGAGCAAACAAAATATATGTTGCTACCGCCATAGCAGATAAAGCATTCATCAAACCCAAATAGATTGCCAGTGGCCGAAGCAGATTATGTTGCCAGAGCCAGCTCAACCCTTCCTTAAGTTCTCTACGCCAATTACCTCCAGTTTCCGAATCAAACTCTCGAACAGCATTAAAGTTTCCAGCTATCGCTGCCATCATTGCTGCCGCAATGAAAAATGAGCCACCGTTTATAAAAAAAGGTAGGTATATGGCAAGTCCTATAATGAAACTTCCAAGCAGTGGACCAATAAAGCTGTTAACCACAAACTCAGCTGACCAAAGTCTGCCATTTGCTTTTTCAAGTAGTGGTTTTTCAACAATTGCCGGCAAAACTGTCTGGGCTGAATTGTCTCTCAGAACTTCAGCGCAACCTGCAATAAATGTAGCGATTAATAGCACGGAATACAAAAAGTAATTTGTTTCAATCTTTACAACATTAATATCCTTCAGGCCAACTAATTGATTTTGCTGGAGCAGGACAAGTAAGCCAATGATGATCGTTACCACGCCTCGGATTAAATCCATACTAATAATTAATTTTTTTCGATCAAGACGATCAGTTATCACACCTGCTGGTAAAGAAAAAAGAAGCCAGGGCAATCTGGCCATTACTGCAATCAAAGCAATCAAAATTGGAGATCTGGTTACTGCTGAGGCTAACCACGGGTAAGCGATTAAAGCAATACCATCGCCTAAGTTAGACACTATGGCAGACCTAAAGAGTTGGTAATACCTTGAACCAAGCTTTTCAGCGTGAGACTTACTCAATCAATTCCCCTGAAAGAAGATAAAACACCGTCTATCAAGTTGAAGTCTAGTGTTGCTAGGTATTAGAGTTATTTCCATAACTAAATAAGCACTTGAGTGTCTAGGGGAAGCCGGTCGGAATCCGGCACTGTCCCGCAACCGTAGGTCGTATACGAAAGTAGCCAAACGACAAGTCGGAGTGCCTAGCAAGTGTGCGACAACATAAACCCGTCGTGGACAGCGGGCGGAGTCCAAAATCTGGTCTTCGCCCTCGCATTATTGTGAGGGCATTTTGATTTCCAGTAAGACACCGTTTCTGCTTGCGACCGTAATTGAAACGGAGAATCAGTGTTAAAAGTTACATTTAGAATTTTCTTTGCGGTTTTATTTATTGTTGGTTTGACTGCTCCTGCAGCTGCATCGTCATATCGCTATTGGGGTTTTTTCACTGGATCTGATGGTGCCTGGACTATGGCGCTGGTTGGAGCTAACGAAAACATTCCAACAGATGGCTCAGTTGATGGCTGGAGATTTGGTGTAGGCACTGATACTCAAACGCCTGAGCCAAGAGAAATGCCAGATTTTGAAGCAATGTGTCCAGGATCTGAGCAGGTAGAAGGATTAACTCGAGTTGCCGTTGTTATTGATTTTGGTGACTTAGAACAAGCACCTAGTGGCGAAACTCCACCTACTAATCGAGTGGAATGCATAACTATGCCAACTGGTGGATCAAGTGCGGATGCACTTGCAATGGCTGCCAATGTCCGCGCTGATGGAGGATTTGTTTGTGGAATCGAAGGATTTCCAGCCAACGAGTGTGGGGCTGAAGTTACTGACCTCAACACAGAAGCGCAATCAGAAACAACTGCAGTAGAAGAAGTTGATGAGATCCCACAATCAGAAGTAATTAATGAGGGTGGAAATACTCTCATTTATGCAGGGGTAATTACGGTTATCGTTTTAGTGATTGTTTTTGCAGTTAGCCGCAATAAAAAATGACTGCGCAGTTGACTAGTTTCGCAACCAAAAACAAAACTGAGCGTTGGCTTCATCCATTAGCTTGGTGGGTTTGGGGATTAGCAGCTGCAACGCTTGCAATTGCTGCAGAAAATTGGTTTATCCACGTATCAATTTGTGCTGCAATCATCTCAGTTGTTTACTTGAAACGCCCCAATGCCTCTTGGGGAAATTCAATTTCTATACTTTTCAGAATCGCTCTTTTTGTTATTTTTTTTCGATTAATGATTGAAGTTATCTTTGGCGTACATTTTGGTGGACCAGTTTTATTGGCCCTACCCGAAATTCAATTACCCCGATGGCTCGGCGGCATCAAACTAGGTGGCATCCTTGGAGCAACCGGAGCACTAGCAGCACTTGTGCACGGTTTCAAACTTGCTACCGTGATTGTTGCTGCTTCAGCTCCAGCGACATTAGTTCCTCCAAATTTACTTTTAAAGTCATTGCCTAACGCGATTTATGAAGCAGGGCTGGTTACGGTAATTGCCGTTGGGTTCTTACCTACCTTGAGTGCGGATGCACGACGGATCAAAAAGTCAGCAGCTCTTAGGGGCAAACCTGTTGTTGGACTGCGTCAAAACATTAAGTTGATGATGCCGCTAATTGACAGTTCATTAAATAGAGCCGTAACTCTTTCAAATGCAATGGAATCTAGAGGATTTGGTAAAACCAGATTGAACGTTGTTAACGCAAATCTTATTGGTTTATCACTTATTGGTGGACTTTTTCTATTGATGATTTCAATTTATCAAGTATTGAGAAATCCACTCAATGTTATCGGTTTAAGTCTACTTATTCTCTCGATATCCAGTATTACATTATCAATTGTTTTAAGTGGAAAATTTCGACTTAGAACTCGACTTGAAAAATTAGAATTCCGCTCACCTGAAGTATGGATTATTGCATCGTCTGCAATCGGCGTATGGTTAGGACTTGCACAAGCACTCCCCTTACTTGCATTGATTCCTGCATTATTTATTTGTTTTTTTACACCTATCTGGTTATCTCCACAAATTCCAAAAGGATTTCAAAGATGATCAAATTTAAGGCTGTGTCTTTCGCTTATCAACAAAACTCTGCAGTGATCATTCGAGATTTTAATGCCGAGCTTAAGCCGGGCGAGTTCAATTTAGTTGTGGGCAAAACCGGGTCAGGTAAGTCAACTTTGTTAAATCTAATTAACGGCTCTGCCCCGCATCTAACTGGCGGTTTGTTGGCAGGAGATATTGAGGTTTTTGGTTTCAATACAATGTCATATAAGCCAAGAGATCTTGCAGAAACTGTCGGCGTAGTTGGGCAAAAACCTAGAGATGGTTTTGTAACAAGTACTGTCAAAGAAGAATTAGCATATTCGCTAGAGTGTCAAGGCGTTGATATACGAGTTATGCAACAGCGAATTGATGAAACTTCTGAATTGGTTGGCTTAAAAGACTCTTTAGCCAAACCCCTAGAAATACTTTCAGCTGGAATGCAGCAGAGGGTCGCAATTGCATCTGTATTAGTCAATCGACCTAAAGTTCTTGTGCTCGATGAGCCGACCAGTGCGTTAGACCCTCCAGCAGCCGAGGAAGTCCTTGGTATATTGCAAAGGCTTACTTATGAATTAGGAATTTCTATCGTAGTTGCTGAACACCGTCTAGAGCGAATCCTTCAATTTGCTGATCGGCTAATTTATGTACCAGGCGAAGGGTCTCGGATTTTAGTTGGTGATGTTAAGAGCATTATTCCTAATGTCGATCTAGCTCCACCCATCGTTCAACTTGCAAAGCAACTTAACTGGCAACCTACACCTCTAAATGTGCGTGCTGCTAAGAAATTTACGGCACCTTTATTACAGTCTTTAACACCAATAATTAAACCAAGTAGTGAGCATGCAGAAGTGCTCTCAACTTTATCAAATGTCACGGTTAGATTTGCGAATGTTCAAGCCTTAAATGGAATTTCATTTTCCATTCAATTTGGCGAAACTCTTGCAGTTCTGGGTAAAAATGGTGCTGGAAAGTCAACGTTACTGGCAACATTAGCTGGGTTAATCAAACCTGATTACGGAGATGTTAATCTGCTAAATCTAGATCCTGCAAAATTATCTGGTAAAGAATTCTTAAAATACATTGGTTTTGTTCCACAAGAGCCTGCTGACTTACTCTTGCAAACCACTATTGATGAAGAATGCGCACTTACTGACCAAATTTCAGGATTACCGGATGGTACTACCAAAAATCATGTAAAGAAATTCTTGCCAGAAATTAGTTTCACGCAGCACCCATTAGATTTATCTGAAGGTCAACAATTGTTACTTACATTATCAATAGTTTTAGTTAATTCTCCCAAACTCATTCTGCTCGATGAGCCAACGCGGGGACTTGACTACTTCGCAAAAAATCAATTAATAAACCACCTGAAAAAACTAAAAACATCCGGGATATCAGTAGTCGTGGCAACTCATGATGTTGAACTGGTTGCTGAGTTAGAGGCACGCGTTGTGTTGCTTGCTGATGGCGGAATTATTGCAAACGGCCCTGCACGAGAAGTTCTTCTTGAATCAATTGATTACACTCCACAAATTACTCGTGCATTTGCTCCACTAAATCTACTTACAATTCAAGAAGCTGTAGATGCCATCCAACTTGCAGGCTAAATTCGCGATAGTAATTACACCAGCGCTCTTGATGCTTACTTCTGCGATTGGCATTATTGCGTTTAGTTGGCCATTAATCTTAACTTCAGAATCTCTCATCTCACCATATTTTGCTCCTGTATTAACTGCGCTGATTTTGTCAGTTTCGCTCTTAGCCGTTTTCACGGCAATTTCGTCTGGGAACCTACATTCCAAGGCGATTGCTCTGCTGGGTCTACTTGCGGCATTAATTGCTGCAGCAAGACTTCTTGGTGCGCATGCGTTTGGAATTGAGCCGATGTGGGCATTCATAGTAATTGCTGGGCGTGCACTCGGACCAACAATTGGATTTAGCGCTGGTAGCTTGGGTATGGTGTCAAGTGCGGTAATTACTGGTGGTATTGGACCGTGGTTGCCCTTTCAAATGTTGGCAGCAGGATGGGTTGGATTGATTGCAGGTTTGATACCAATTCCCAAAAACAAAATTGAAGTACCGTTGTTGGCAATTCTTGGTGCATTACTTAGTTTGATTGTTGGCTTACTTTTGAATCTCTGGTTCTGGCCAACTGCAACTGTTGGTAACGTTGCAATTGAATTTCTACCCGGAGCGCAGATTACTGATAACTTAAATCGACTAATGCTCTATTCAATTACAACCAGTGCTACGTTTGACATCCCTAGGGCGATAGTCACTTTCACCCTAATTATGCTAATCGGTGGAGGAATGTTAAGAACCTTAAGACGAATAACGCGACCCACAAAATTTGTCCTTCAGGAGAATTTGAATTGAGTAAATCTGATCAGTTAAGAAGTGTTGCAAGCGAAATTGGTTTGGCAGATTCAGCAGCAAGGCGAAAGGCGGTTACCTCGTTAGCGGAAGTTCCTGGCGCATTAGGCAGTTTCGCTGCAGAACTTGCTGCTACTAACTGTTTGGCTAAAGAAACGGTTTTAGTATGTTCCAATCCTTCAGATTTTCTTCAGTCCGCTGCTGCATCAAATTCAATTGAGATATTTGAGCGTCCACCAAGTGCAAGTGATTTGATTGCAATTGCCGCAGGTGATCGATTGTCAGATGTCGAGTATGTCTTTACTCGGATTATTTGCAATAGAGACTTTGTTCAACTTTTAGGTTTTAAAGCAACGGATGATGCTGTTTGGCAGCAAGCAATTGTAAATTTAAGAGATTTGTTTAAGCAAATAAATGCGGAAACGTTATCGGAACTAATTGATCACTTTCATACCGAACCTATTCTCGAATTGGCGATGCAAATTGCTTCCACTATTGCTAGGCGCACACCAGTGATTATTGACGGCACTAGAGCCCTACTTGCAGCATCAATAGTTTTTGAGTTTTCAGTTGCAGCTCGGTCCTGGCTCTTCGTGGCTGATTCACCAGCTTCTCCCGCCGGAATGGCTCTCTTCAAACATCGTAATTGGATTTCTTTGCCAGCCAATCAAGTTTCTGCTGGTGATGGATTAGCAGGAATTGCTGCCATTAGTTTGGCCCGGACCGCAGCCCTACTAGTTCGAGGCTAAATCTGCATATCCTCGGAGGTTTTCATAAGGTTAGCCCATGACAAACACAACTCTTAAGTTTGCCGCCACCGCACCGGCAACGGCAGCAACTGACGTACTGGTTATTGGCGTGATAGAAGTAAACAAGAAATTAACAATTCTGCCTAAATCAATAACTGCAACTCAAAGCAAAAAAATTCTAAGTGCATTAGCTGCCGTAGGGGCAACTGGAAAACCGGGAGAACAAATCCGAATCCCAAGTTCCGGCATCGCTTCTGCTAAATCAATTCTTGCAGTTGGCATCTGGTCAGAAATTTCCACTGAACAACTTCGCGCACTTGCTGGAGATGTTACGCGCGCACTGGCTGGCAACAAAAGAGTTAACTATGCCCTTCGAGATCAAGATCAAGCAGACGCCAAAGCAGTTGCCGAAGGTGCAATGCTCGCAGCTTATGCATTCACTGAGTTCAGAAAAGACTCACTTGCTGATCAAAAAATGCCAGTTTCAAGCATCACCGTGCACTCCAAGCATGGTAGCAAAAATATGGCGACGGAAATTTCTAAGTTGATTAATGCAATTCACTTCGCTCGCGATCTTGGCAATACTCCTCCAAGTCATCTCCCACCCGCTGAGTTTGTATCACGTGCAAAAAAGTCAATTGGGACCAGACCAATTACTGCAACTATTTGGGATGAAAAGAAGTTAATTGCTGAGGGCTTTGGTGGGATTATGGGTGTTGGTCAAGGTTCGTCCCGGCCGCCCAGGCTTTTGAAATTGGAATACAAACCAAAAGGAGCAAAAAAGCATCTAGCGTTAATCGGAAAAGGAATTACGTTTGATACTGGTGGAATTTCGCTTAAGCCTGGATTAAATATGCACGATATGAAGTTTGATATGAGCGGAGCAGGTGCCGTAGTTGCATCAATAATTGCGATTGCTGATCTTGGTATCAAAGTTCATATCACTGCTTGGGCTGCTTTAGCTGAAAATATGCCTAGCGGAACAGCTAGTAGACCTGGTGATGTTCTAAAAATTTACGGTGGCAAGACAGTGGAGGTGCTAAACACTGATGCCGAAGGTCGATTAGTTCTCGCAGATGCAATTGTAAAAGCTTTGGAATCGAAGCCAAACTATATGGTTGATGTGGCAACATTAACTGGTGCACAAGTTCTTGGAATGGG
>VGBH01000017.1 GCA_016870575.1 Actinomycetota bacterium | reverse complement strand
GCGTAGACGCTGGCTGCCTCCACCTTTACTAAAATTTGCTCTGTATCAATCTTGGGCGTTGGTATTTCTGATAAAGCGAAGGAGTCCAATCCGTACTCTCTTTGAGTTATTACTCGCATTCATAACTCCTTTCACTGTTTTAGGGAATTCCCTATGTTCTGGCGGAGGATGCGGGATTTGAACCCGCGAGGGGTTGCCCCCAACTCGCTTTCCAAGCGAGCGCCATAGGCCACTAGGCGAATCCTCCGTCGCGAAGGGTACTTAACCCGCTCGCTACCCTTTCTCCTGATCCCCCGTGCGGCATGACCGTGATCAATCCCCCAGGGTCGAAAGACAGCAAGGGTCGTTGCGCTCTCGTGGGTGTGCGGGGGATCATTTTTGAATCTAGATTTATTTTTAGTCATTAAAGAAGATATCACTTGATTAACTTGGCGTACTTATTCTTCACATTTAAATAGGAATCATCTAGTAACTTAACAATGTTATTCAAACTATTTTCACTTGGCGACAAAATCTGAACCCAATTCATCCACGCATAAATCGGGTGGGGCATTAACTCGTCAAGTTTTTGAAAATTATGTCCAGTGTTCACAACGGATCTTTTTAAGGGTCTGGGCGGTTTTTCTCCAAATATTTCAAAGAATACTTTTTCAGATATTGCGAATGATACTCGATAAACATCAGGTCGGTTTAGATTAGCTGATTTATCGTTTTCACCATCATGATCTTTAATAGTTAAAAAGTAGACACCATTTGCTAGTTTATGCTCAGGATTATAAAACAAACCTGTTTCTCCCCACGAGCTTTTCACTATCAATCCCGAGTATCGTTTGCAGATAAAGTCAATTAGACGATCTGAACTAATCAAACTAGAGGAATCTTTCACAATTTAACCCTACAACCAACTTCCAAGAGCAGTATTTTTAACAAATACTTGGTAACTTAAAACTGATGTCAAAGTAGTCAGCGTCAAAACAATTAGAAAACGACCCAAGATGTCTAAGTTGAGAGAATCCAATAAAGTTAAGAAAAGAAACACCATAGGCAAGTGAACAATGTAGATCCAATAGCTAGCCCTAGAGAAATAACTAACAACTCGATTATGACCGGTGACTAGAATCATCATTATTCCTAAGATTGCGAAACTTAGTGAAAGTGAAGAGGCAAAATAAACAACTCGATAGTCATAATCTAGCTGCTCACTAGTTGCTAGATGTGCGAAATAACCCAATGCACCAATAAAGAGAAAAATATAAAAATACTGTTTAAATGTGGCTAGCATAGTTTGATTTTGATGGCTAAACCAACCTAATAAAAATATAATCAGGTAGAAAGCAATCATCGAGTTATCAGGTGCTACAGCTGAGGCAGTTTTTAAAGTGCCATCATCTTCTAATGTATATGGAATTGCGGCTAGTAATAATGTGGCTGAGATAAATAATAGAACTTGAAAAAGTTTTGTGTTTAATATCTTTAATTGCTTTGCAAAAATCATTGGCAGCATTTTTACCAATAAAACAGTGATTAAATTTAAATACATCAGATAACTTAAAAACCAAAGATGATAAAACTCTACAAAGTTTTGCTCGGCCGGCACAACACTTCCACCAGTAGATAAAGCAAATATAAGCTGAAAAGCAATCACAACTAATGGCCAAAAAATTAGTAATGGCAGTAGTACTCGTTTTGTTCTGTTAGATAAAAGCCCACCAGCACCATACTTTTCATATAGTAAGGCTGAGAAAAAACCAGAAATCAGAAAAAATGCAGGCATCCTAAAGGTATGGATGAAGTCATAAATTAAATATAGAATTCCTTCACCAAATTCAGTTCTAACTCGTGCATAAGTCGCGGTAAAAACGGCGCTATGCAGAACTAGGCCAAGCAACATCATTGTTGCGCGATATGCGTCAAGTGCAGGAATTCTTTGACTATTGATGACCACTATTCTACGTCGCGGTGGCGTGTCCGAGCGGCCGAAGGTGCGCGCCTCGAAAGCGCGTGAGGATGAAAATTCTCCGAGGGTTCAAATCCCTCCGCCACCGCCATTAGCGTTTGTTAGCAAAAAATTCATCGAGTAATTTCTTAGCTTCATCTGCTCGGACGTTTGCGACAACTTCCATTTGGTGAGGCAATCGACTATCCCTAACAACATCAAATTTACTGCCAACAGCACCATAATCTTTATTGTCTGCACCAAAAACTAAGCGGGCAATTCTTGCCTGCATCGCAGCTCCAGCGCACATAGGACAAGGTTCCAAAGTAACAACTAATGTGCACCCATCGAGCCGAGCAGATTTAAGATTTGCAGCTGCAGCTCTTATTACTGAAATTTCAGCATGACCAGTTGGATCAAAACTAGATTCATTTTGATTTCCAGACTCAGCCAATATTTCACCAGATTTAGAGAGTAAAACTGACCCTACTGGAATCTCACCGTGTAAGGCGGATTCTTTGGCGCACGCCAATGCGCGCAACATTGCTTGGTCATCAGCTGGTTTAACCTGCATAAGGGTAAGTCTGGCATCTATTCTGCGCATATGAAAACACTGGTTGTCCAGCATCCGCTAATCGCGGCCAAAGTTACAGAATTACGCGATATAAATACAACAATGCCGAGGTTTCAGGCATTAGCAACTGAGTTAGTAACCCTGCTTGCATTTGAAGCTACAAAGAATCTAGCTGTTGTTGATACAAAAGTTGTTACCCCCGTTGCGCCCACAAGTGGAAAAAAACTTGCCGAACCAATACCACTGATTGTGCCAATATTGCGCGCTGGACTGGGGATGCTATCTGGCCTTCAGCAACTCTTACCAGATGCAGAAGTTGGTTTTCTTGGCGTAGTGCGCAATGAAGAAACACTAAAGCCTGCAATCTATGCTGATCGAATGCCAAACCGTCTCGATGGCAGAACTATCTTTTTATTAGATCCAATGTTGGCTACAGGTGGAAGTTTGATTAGCGCGATTGAAATAATGTTAGAACGCGGCGCAAAAAAAGTAGTTGCAATAACTTTAATTTCTGCTCCAGAAGGAGTTGCCGCGGTTGAGCAAAAGTTTGCAAATAGTGATGTAATGGTCGTCACAAGTGCACTAGATGAAAAATTAAATGAACACGGTTATATTGTTCCAGGTTTAGGCGATGCTGGTGATCGACTCTTTGGGGCGTGTTAAATGACCAAACTTCATGAAATCAGAAAAAATGGAGTTTCAGTTTGGCTTGATGATTTATCGCGGAACCGAATTGAATCAGGTGAGTTGGCGAAATTACGTGATCTTGGCGTGCTGGGTGTTACTACTAATCCATCAATTTTTAAAGCAGCAATAACTGCTGGGGCAGATGGAATTTATGGGGATGACTTAAATCGGTTAAAAGCTGATGGTGCGTCAACTGCGGAGATAGTGCGTGAATTAACAGTGACTGATGTGCAGGCGGCGTGTGATGTTTTTAGTGCTACTTATATTGAAACTGGAAATGATGGATGTGTCAGTATTGAGGTAGATCCACGACTTGCATTCGATGGTGAAAACACACTTAAGCAGGCAATTGAGTTACGTAAGCAAGTCAATCGACCAAATGTAATGATAAAAATACCAGCAACAAAAGAATCTATACCAGCAATAACGGGTGCATTAGCAAACGGGATTAGTGTCAATGTCACTTTGATATTTTCAGTACAAAGATACGCGGAAGTAATTCAGGCTTGGTTAGCAGGTCTTGGGAAGGCGAAAGAAAACGGTCTTGATTTATCTACTATAAATTCAGTTGCCTCTTTCTTTGTGTCTCGAGTAGATACTGCAATTGATCCGCTTCTTACAGAGATCGGATCAACTGACTCTTTAGCGCTTAGAGGTAAGTCAGCTATTGCAAATGCTGTTTTAGCATATGAGTTGTTTGAGCAACTACAACAAGATGTGCGCTGGAAACTACTTGCTTCGGCAGGTGCTCGAATTCAGCGACCACTTTGGGCTTCAACTGGAGTTAAGAATCCAAATTATGACCCACTTCTTTATGTTACAAATTTAGTAGCGCCAGATACAGTAAACACGATGCCACAAGCGACAATAAATGCGTTGTTTGAATCAAATGCACAGTTTAGTTTTGACATGAATTTTCAAGCGGCAGCAAAAACAATTAATTCACTTAGCAACTTTGGGGTTAGTTTCTCTGAAGTATTAGCAAACTTAGAAACCGCTGGCGTGAAACAATTTGTTGATGCTTGGAGCGATTTGCTAAATACGGTGGATAACGCTTAAGGCTCAATACCTTCAGTTGATTCTTCTCGAATTGACCAAGGACTGCCGTATTGTTTTATCTTTTCTAAAAATGGAACTGGATCGAACCATTCTGGGCCGTTAACACCCTCTGGTTTCCAGATACCTTCATGAATTAGCTCCATTGCAACTACTGGATTAATTGCAGTTTGCCAAACTACGGCTTGATCCCCGTAGTGCTGCATTGTCCATTCATTATCAACAACATGGTAAAGATAAACCGCTTTTGATTTGCCATCTTTATCTAATCCACGAACTAAAGTGCCGGCGCAGGTTTTACCTTTCATCCGCTCACCCAAAGTTGCTGGATCTGGCAAAGAAGCCGCCAGCAAATCACGAGGGGATACAGCAACACCCTTAACATCCACCCGATCAGTTCTATCCAAACCTAACTTATGAATAGTTTCTAAGATGTCGATAAATTCTTCACCAAGTCCATACTTAAATGTAACCTTTTTTGCATCAACTTTGCGAGGAATGAGTAATACTTCTTCGTGCTCAACGTTTACACATTCAACTGGACCAATACCTTCTGGGAAATCAAAAATTTCTGGTCCACTAAAGGGTTCAGTTGTATACCAACCAGTGCCATCCTCCCAGACAACTGGTGGATTGAGACACTCTTCAATTGTTGTCCAAATACTAAATGACGGCGCAAACTCATATCCTTCAACAGTTAGATTTGATCCATCAAGTACTTTAACTTCATCAATTCGACTAAATAAATGATCTGATGCATATTTAGCGAATACATCACTTAGTCCTGGTTCAACACCCATTCCAACAACTGCATAGATTTCGCGCTCTACCCAATTCCAATCACGAGCAAACTGTTCATCACCAAGTTTTACTCCGCACTCGGTATATGGATATTCTGGATGTGGGCGAGACAATGACATAGCCATATCCATGTAGTTAGCACCTTCAACTTCACATGCTCTAAAAATTGGCATCACGAATCGAGGGTCAACAGCATTGACCACAATGTCTGGATCTAATTTGCGGATAAGTTCTCGTAGTTCTTCTACGTCACCAGCATCCACTTTGGCAGCTCTAAATCGATCATCCTCTACCCGAGCGGCAGCTGCTTCGGCTCGCCTTAAATCGTGGTCAGCAATGACCATCTCAGTTATAAAGCTACGACGCGAAGCAATGTTCGCTATTGCTTTTCCGACTCCGCCCGCTCCAATTACGAGGGCTCTCACGGATTTCACCCCTTACGGTTAGGCAGACCCTAACCCACAAAGGGGGAATGAGCCACCCCCCACCCCCCTAACTGGGGTCAATTCGAGCATTTCGGAACACAATGAATGGACGATTTCCCACAATCATTTATCAAGTGAGTTACTAAGATGAATTTAGACTTATTGGGTGAAAATCTTTACGCACACAAAGATTTTCAAATTTAGTCAGGATAAGAAGTGGATTATGTAAATAATGTAGGTATGCATAAGTTTGATCCAGAAATGACTGAGTCAATTTTGGAATACGTATCTAAACGGTTAGCCCTTACAGAAACTCCACTAGATGGAATATTGGATGTCAGCCAATTACCTAAATTGCTAGAGGGACTTGTCGCCGAGAGTGGTATTGGTTTTGAGAAAGCATTGAAGTTGTATGATGAAAAAATCTCTCAAATGGTTATCAGTGCCGATTCACCGCGCTATTTTGCTTTTATTCCTGCAGCTCCAACAAAGGCATCTTTACTTTTTGATGCAGTAATTTCGGCTGCTTCGCTGCAAGGAATCTCTTGGTTAGAAGCTGCAGGAGCAATAGTTGCTGAGAATCAAGTGCTGTCCTATCTGGCTAATCGCGCCGAGATGCCAGAAACAGCGGCTGGCACATTTGTAAGTGGTGGCACTAGTGCAAATTTAGCTGCTTTAACTGTTGCACGTGATGTTATGCGTGCACAAAGAGGATTTGGTCGCCGTTCAAATGTGGAAGTGATGGTGAGTGATCAAGCACATTCGTCCATTACTTCTGCCTTAAACATTTTAGATATAGATGCATATGTTGTGCCAACGGAAAGTTACAAATTAAATCAAGCAAATTTACAAAAAGCACTCGATAAGCATCCTGAGCCAAACCGAGTAATTGCAGTTGTTGCAACAGGTGGAACAACTAACGCCGGATATATAGATGACCTAGTTGGTGTAGGAAATTTTACTAAAGCCAATAATCTCTGGTTTCATCTAGATGCTGCATATGGAGGAGCCGTTTTATTAAGTGACTCTGCTAAAAATTTACTAGCTGGCATATCGAATGTGGATTCCTTTATTGTAGATCCACATAAATGGTTGTTTGCTCCATTCGATTGTGCTGCAGTCATTTATCGAAATCCTGAACTAGCAAAGAAGGTACACACCCAGAAAGCCAGTTACCTGGAAGTTTTACATGACCAAGATGAATTTAATCCCTCTGATTATGCAAACCACTTAACGAGGCGAGCAAGAGGACTGGCTTTTTGGTTCAGCTTAATCACTTATGGCGCAAAAAACTATCAAAGTGCAATTGATGCCAGTATTGATTTAGCTGACAGGGTTCGGGTAGAAATCTCTAGTCGGAAAGATTTAAAGATTTTAAATGATTCTGAATTGCCAATAATTATTTTTGAGAAACTTGGTTGGCACGATCAGGACTATCAAAATTGGGCAGAAAAATTGCTACAGGAACAAATCGCATTTGTAGCACCAACAACATTTAATGGGAAACGCGTTGCTCGATTGGTATTTCTACATCCGGCAACAACATTAGAAATGGCACTTGCTGCGCTTCCAAAGCCACTTTAAACAAAACAAAACCCCGACTCAGTGAGACGGGGTTTTGCGTTTACGTCTAAGACTAGAGCGCGTGGACGTTCGAGGCCTGTGGGCCTTTTTCGCCTTGGGTGATCTCGAACTCAACGCGCTGATTTTCTTGAAGTGAACGGTAGCCGTTTCCTTCAATTGATCGGTAGTGAACAAAGACATCGGCGCCGCCATCATCAGGAGTGATGAAGCCGAAGCCTTTTTCATTGTTGAACCACTTTACGGTTCCAACGGTCATGCGTATTTCCTTTTTCTATAGCAGGTGAAGCACCCGCTAAGTGAAACACACAACGGGTACCGCAGCATCAGAGTTACTGATGCAGGGCAGAGCATACGCGAAGGTTGGGACAGCTTGGGCAGGGCATCCACTTTTGGTATCCAATTGCAAAACCCACCCCGACGGATGGCCGAGGTGGGTTTAACTAGCTTAATTAAGAATGAATAGATTTAAATCTGAATGTAGCTCCAATAGTACGTATAGGAATAGTCCACCACCAATAAGGCCCATATTCTTAAAGAATGCTATCTGCTCGTTCATCTTTGCCATCGGATCTGACTCTTTCCAGAATGCGTGCATAATGAAAGAGGTAGGCACTAGAAATGCAATTAGCACCAAAACTCCAATTTGCGCATAGACGCCCAACAGCACTGATAGTGCTCCAACTGCCAACATCAAACCGGTTAGTAAAACCAGCGGCTTAGCATTCTTTATTCCTTTAGAACCCAGATAGCCAGCCATACCTTCAGCATTCTTGAAGTGCCCGACAGCTGATGCCAAGAAGATCAAAGAGAACAGCACACGACCAATCAATAACAACACATCCATTTATTTCCCTAACGTAAGTGAGTCGAATGACTCAAGAACTTACCTTTCGTTCCAACCCTAGCATATGTAGTTGAAGATTCAACTATTTTCTGGTGTGTTGGTCAATTTGCTCAAGTAAATCAGCCTGGTCAAGGGAAACATCGCGAATCTGATGAATTGGTTTCACCCTACCCTCTAACACATCATTAATGTGGCTGATTGCGTACTGCCAAGCTGAAATTTCGCCCCCAGCATCAATCTTCGTCGTTGTTCCATCTTTACGGACTAATACATAATCAGATGCGGTTGGATGAAAAGGTTCTTCAAAGACTACCGATCCTGATTCATATTCAATAACTAATGATTTGTCTCTAACTTTGTGACAACTCCAGTGCATATGAAAAGTGGTGCCCGAAGAAAATTCGAAAAAAGCGTTTCCTTCATCATTTGCGCCAAGTGTGTTAAATATTGCTTCAGCTTGAATCAATTTTGGTTTTTCTTGCATTATCATTAGAGCAGCCCTAAGTGGATAAGTGCCAACATCATAAAGTGCACCGCCTCCTAGTTTGGGATTAGCTCGATAATCATCCAACTTCTCTGGCATATAAACATAATGACCGTAGATGTATTTGATTGGTCCTAATTCTGCCTTTAACTGATTAGCAATTTGCATTTGTGGGTGAAATGCAAAAACCAAAGCTTCCCAAGCAAGATGATCTTTGGGCGCATTAGTTAAGAAATCTAAGACTCCTGCTTTGCTGACACTAAATGGTTTTTCAACTAATACTGTCTTGCCACAATTAACCGCTCGTAGAGTAAATTCTGGGTGAAAGATAGGCGGTTGGGCAATGTAGATTGCGTCTAAATTTGAATCATCAAAAAGTTCTTGGTAGTTACCATAACTTGTACCAATTTCATGTTCAGCGCTAAATGACTTTGCACGTGGAAGATTACTTGAAGCAATTGCAGTAATGTGATTACGTTTGTCTAATCTTGCATTAGGAATAAATGCACGAGCAGCAATTCGTGATGCTCCAAGAATTCCCCAGCGAATAGCCATAATTGCTCCGTTTCTTAAACGTGAGCAACTCTAAAGCTGACCATTTTCCATTTGGCGCAATAACGCGATTCTTTCCTCAATTGGGGGATGTGTAGCAAACAATTTTGCTGCAGCTTTTGCATCTAGTGGTGATTCAATCCAAACATGTGCAACAGCAGTAGACCTTTGGTTTACAACCGTTGAGTCATGTGCGAGTGTTTCAAGTGCTCTTCTAAGTCCAGCTGGATTTCTAGTATAGGCAACTGCTGTTGCATCAGCTAAAGCTTCTCGTTTTCTTGATATTGCACTTTTTAGTAGTGACGCGGCTATTGGTGCAAGTATTAAAGCAACAAGTGCGGCGACTAATGCAAGTGGATTTCCACCGTTATTGCTACGTCGATTTGCTCCACCAAACCACATCATTCTTATTAACAAATCACTCATTAGTGCAAGCGCACCTGCAGTTGTTGCTGCAACTGCTGAGACTAAAGTATCTCGATTTGCTACGTGTGCTAATTCGTGCGCAACTACACCTTGAATCTGTTCCCGATCCATCTTGTCTAGTAATCCAGTGGTAAATGCAATTACCGCATGCTCTGGATCTCGCCCAGTAGCAAAAGCATTTGGTGCGTGATCATGAACAATTGCAATTTTTGGCATGGGTAAACCTGATGCGATCACAATTTCGTGTACCAAGTTATACAACTGTGGATGATTATTTTCATCAATTACTTGTGCACCTGTCATACGTAAAACTATTTTGTCCGATGCCCAATAACTTCCCCACACTGAAACTAAAGCAATAATGACAGCTATTGGAACTATGGATACGCCAACTTCACCAAAATAAAGCGCAACTGCATAAACAACAAAAGCAATTAAGCTAAACATACTGCCAAGCAGTAACCAAGTTTTACGTCGATTTGACGCCTGCTGTGTTCTAAAGGATGCCACAGTATTTAAAAGTTAACTTTTGGTGCTTGTCGGTTAGTTGGATCTTCCACTTCATAAAACTCACGCTGTCCAACTTTGGCAATACCCTTAAAGAATGTTCCAGGAATTGTGACAATTGCTTGATTCAATACTCGAACAGTGTCGTTGTAGTACTGACGAGCAAAAGCAACTTTGTTTTCAGTTGCTGCCAACTCTTCTTGAAGTTGAGCGAAATTTGCAGATGCCTTTAAATCTGGATAAGCCTCAGCTACAGCGAGCAATCCGCGCAGTGCTTGAGTGAGCATTCCATCTGCTTCAGACACGTCATGCACGCCCTGTGCAGCAGTTGCCCGTGCTCTTGCTTGCACTACATTTTCGAGTGCTTCTTTTTCGTGTGCTGCATAACCTTTTACGGTTTCAACTAAGTTTGGAATTAAATCAGCACGACGTTGTAACTGCACTTCAATTTGAGCAAATGCCTCATCCACTGCGACATTCATTCGAAGTAACTTGTTGTACTGAACAATCAACCAGGCAATAATTGCGATAACGACAATAATGCCTAAAATTAGAGAAATATCCATAACCCAAAGTGTACCCAAAAAAGAGGGTTTTGCGCTAGGAGTTAGGAAATCTGTGCTTGATACTCCTGCGCTGTTAGCAAACTGCCTAAACTGGCAATTTCGACTTTAAATAACCAGCCAGCACCATAAGGATCTTGATTAATCATTGCTGGGTTTTCAACGGCAGCCAAATTAGTCTCAACTACTTTTCCTGTTACTGGAGCATAAAGATCACTTAGAGATTTAGTTGACTCCAATTCACCACAAACTTGACCAGCAGTAACGGAACTACCGATATCTGGAAGTTTGACAAAGACCACGTCGCCTAGTGCGTCAGCGGCATACAGTGTGATGCCAACTGTTGCAGTTCCAGAAGTGGTGTCCAGCCATTCGTGCTCAGCGGTGTAATTCAAGTTTGTTGGAACTGACATCATTCTTCCCTTCGATAGAACGGCAAGTTAACAACTATTGCTGGCTCAACATTGCCTCTAATATCAACGGAAATTTTAGCGGTGGCAAGATCAATATTCGAATTTAGATAAGCCATTGCAATTGATTTACCTAGCGAAGGCGAAAAAGCACCACTAGTGACTTGGCCGACAACGATGCCGCTTTCATCTACTAAGTTAAATCCAGCTCTAGCTATTCTTCGAGTTTCTAATTCAATACCAACGAGTTTTCTATCTATCTGTTCGCTTAGCTTTAATAGTGCAGATTTACCAATGAAATCAGATTTATCAAATGCAATAATGCGAGATAGCCCTGCATGAATTGGGGTGATCTCCAGATTTAACTCATGCCCATAAAGTGGCATTCCTGCCTCTAATCGCAAAGTGTCACGAGCAGCTAACCCAATCGGCGCAATCTTTTCATCAATAAACAATTCCCAAATTCTGGCAATTTGATCTACTGAAGTAAATATTTCAAATCCATCCTCACCAGTGTATCCAGTGCGCGCTAACAGGATTGGTATCCCAATGATTTCAGTTTGCATACAAGAATAATTCTTTAATTCCGCAATCAAGTTAGGCGAGACAAACTTAGATATAACTACTTTTGCTTGCGGTCCCTGTAGTGCTACTAACCCAGTTTCTAATGATCGATCAATTACTGAAACAGTGAAGTCATGGGATCTATGCGTCAATTCAGATGAAACTACTTGCGCATTTGAAGCATTTGCCACAACTAAATATTCATCATCAGCCAAACGATAAACAACTAAATCATCAATAACGTCGCCATCAGCAGTGCATATCATTGTGTATTTGGCTTTACCAACTTTAACTTTTGAGATATCACTGATAAGGGCGTAATTTAGAAACTTGGTTGAATGTGTACCAGAGACATAAATTTCCCCCATATGGCTTAAATCAAATAAGCCAACATCTCGTCTGACAGTGCAATGTTCTGTAGTTTCCGAGCCATACTTAAGCGGCATCTGCCAACCAGCAAAATCCGTTAACTGTGCACCTAATGCTAAGTGATTTTCATGAAGCGGAGTTCGCATCAATTAACCGCAAATGCTTCTGGTGGAGGGCATGAGCAAACTAAATTACGGTCACCAAATGCAGCATCAATTCGTTGGACTGGTATCCAATATTTACTTGCGATGTTACCTGCTGGAAAAACTGCTAGTTCTCGCGAATAATTGTGCTGCCATTCACCAACCAAGTTTTGTGCTGTATGCGGTGAATTTACAAGTGGGTTATCTGCTTTATCCCAAATTCCATTTGCAACTTGATCAATTTCAGATTTAATCGAAATCATTGCTGAAATAAATCTATCGATTTCATTTAGGTCTTCAGACTCAGTCGGCTCAATCATCATCGTGCCAGCAACTGGAAAAGAAACGGTTGGAGCATGAAAGCCATAATCCATGAGGCGCTTAGACACATCTTCGACAGTAATTCCAGTTTCTTTAGTAATTTCACGTAAATCAATAATGCATTCATGTGCTATCAAGTTGTTTTGACCAGTGTATAGAACTGGAAAATAGGGATTTAGTTTTTTTGCAATGTAGTTTGCGGAGAGAATTGCAACTGATGTTGCACGCAACAATCCTTCTGCTCCCATCATTTTTATATAAGACCAGGAAATAGGAAGAATTGCTGCTGACCCAAAAGGAGCTGCACTAATTGGTCCCACACCAGTTGTTGGTCCTGCTTCTTTCACAATGGGATGATTGGGTAGGTATGGTGCTAAGTGTGATTTAACCACAACTGGACCAACGCCAGGTCCACCACCGCCATGTGGAATGCAAAACGTTTTATGCAAGTTTAAGTGACTGACGTCTGCACCGAACTTTCCAGGCTTCGCTACCCCAACTAAAGCATTTAGATTTGCACCATCGACATATACCTGTCCGCCAGCATCATGAATCTTTGCGCAGATATCTGCAATAGCTGCCTCAAATACGCCATGAGTTGAAGGATATGTAACCATCAATGCTGCTAATGATTCTCGATGCTGATCAATTTTTTGAGTTAACTCGGTTAAATCCACATTGCCTCTATCATCACAAGCAACAACTACAACCTTCATCCCAGCCATTACCGCACTAGCAGCATTTGTGCCATGTGCTGATGATGGAATTAAGCAAACATCACGGTGCAATTCGCCTTTACCTTCTAGATATTTTTTTATCGCCAAAAGTCCAGCAAACTCTCCTTGGCTACCGGCATTTGGTTGCAGGGAGACCGCGTCATAACCTGTTATCTCAACTAGCCAATTTTCAAGTTCTCTGATCAAGGAATAACTGCCGGCTGCTTGAGCAAGAGGCACAAATGGATGAAGGTTTGCAAACTCTGGCCAAGTTACTGCCTGCATTTCGGTGGCGGCGTTTAGTTTCATAGTGCAACTACCAAGCGGAATCATCCCGCGATCTAATGCATAATCTTTATCTGCGAGTGATTTGATATAGCGGAGCATGGACGTTTCATTTTGATGTTTATTAAATACTGGATGAGTTAAATACTGAGAACTACGAGCGATTTCGTTTGGTATTTGATTATCCAATTTGAGCCAAAGCTGGTCAACATCAACGCTGGCTTGGGCATATGTCTCAAGCAAGACTGAAAGTGTTGACAAATCAACAGTTTCATCAATTGAAATTCCAATGGTCGAGTTATCAACTCTAAGTACATTGATGTCTTTTTCCAGTAACCGCTTTTGCCAAGCATCAGCAATCTCAGTTTCTATTCTTATTGTGTCAAAAAAGTTCTGATGAACAATGGTTGCACCAAACTCACTTAATCCTGCTGCCAAAAGTGAGGCATACTGATTTATTCGCTGTGCAATATCACGCAATCCATCAGGACCGTGATAAACCGCATACATACTTGCCATTACAGCAAGCAAAACCTGAGCAGTACAGATATTTGATGTTGCTCGTTCTCGACGGATGTGCTGTTCTCTGGTTTGCAATGCCAGTCGATAGGCAGGTTTTCCAGCAGCGTCTACTGAAACCCCAACTAATCGACCGGGAAGTGATCTTTCCAAACCATTTTTTACCGCCATAAAACCGGCGTGAGGTCCACCATAACCAAGCGCAACTCCGAATCTTTGTGCAGAACCAATGGCGATATCTGCATTAAATTCACCAGGCGATTTGAGCAAGGTGAGTGCGAGTAAGTCTGTCGCAACTGCAACTAAAGCACCTTCTTCATGAGCTGCTGAAACAACTTTAGAAATATCAAAAATATTACCACTGGATGCTGGGTAAGATATCAATAATCCAAAGTATTCAACATCAATAGGTTTTGCTAAATTAACCAAACGAATTTCAATTCCAAGTGGATTTGCCCGAGTTTTAATAACTTCGATTGTTTGTGGATGAGTATCTTCATCAATGAGAAAAATATTTGATTCAACTTTAGTGTTTCTTCTAGCTAAAGTCATTGCCTCTGCAGCAGCAGTTGCTTCATCCAACATACTTGCATTTGCAATTGGTAAACCTGTTAAATCTTGAATAACAGTTTGAAAGTTAATCAATGCTTCTAGCCGGCCTTGTGAAATTTCTGGTTGATACGGCGTATAAGCGGTGTACCAAGCAGGATTTTCTAAAACGTTTCGCAGAATGACAGCAGGTGTAATTGTGTTGTAATAACCAAGACCGATCAATGATTGAGCAACTGAATTGCGATTAGCAAGTGCTCGCAATTCAGAAAGTACCTGCGTTTCAGATACTGCTGGTGGTAAATCAAGAGCTTCTCGCCAACGAATTGCTCCTGGTACGACCGCCTCTAATAACTCGTTGAGCGTTGAATAGCCCAATTCATTGAGCATCGCATCAATCTCTGTTTGGGTTGGACCGATGTGGCGGTCAGCAAAAGACCTACCCCTCGTTGTGTATCCCGATCCCATTCGTTGCTGTCTCGTTTCTTTGGAGTTGCTGCCAAACTTAGTGCCAGTAGGTTAAGTAAGCATTTTGACAAAAGCAGCAAGTAAGATCTGCAGGTCAATTAAGGAGCAAGTATGAAAAGCGGTATTGACCTCTCTCACGTGGATGCCAGCGTGCGTCCCCAGGATGACCTTTACCGGTACATGAATGGCGGCTGGATAGCAACCTCTCAGATACCAGCCGATCGACCGATTCATGGTGCATTTCTTGTGCTACGCGATATTTCTGAAGAGCGAACTCGAGCAATTATTGAACAGGCTAATGCCAACGATGGTGCAGAAGCTGCAAAGATTGCTGCGCTTTATCAAAGTTTTATGGATGAAAAAACTATTGAAAAACTTGGTTCTCAGCCAATCGCAACAGAATTACAGTTGGTTGATTCGATTATTGATAAGAAAACATTTTTTGAAGTGCTTGGTAAATTACAAAGTAGTGGAATTGGCGGATGGTTTGGCTACTGGGTTACTACTGATGATGGTAATGCAAATGAAAACATCGTATATCTTTATCAATCAGGTATTGGTCTTCCTGATGAAGCTTATTACCGTGAGGCAACCCATCAAAAAGTCCGCGATGCTTATTTGCCACATATATCGAGAATGTTTGAGCTAGCGAATCAATCACAACCAGACGAATTGGCAAAACTAGTTTTTGACTTAGAAACAAAAATTGCTGCCAGTCACTGGGATGTGGTAGCAGATCGCGATGCTGTTAAAACTTACAACAAGTTATCTAAAGCACAATTGATTGAACTTGGTCCAGAAATCGATTGGAAAACTTGGCAAAATGCTTATCAGTTACCCGACATCGCATTAGCCCAATTGGTTGTCCGCCAACCCAGTTATATCACCGGGATCTCCAATCTATTCAGTAATTTTGATCTTGCTGCATGGAAGGCTTGGTTAAAGTGGAGAGTAATAAATTCAGCAGCCTCACTGTTAAGTAGTGATTTTGTAAATGAGAACTTTAAGTTTTATGGCACAACGCTCTCTGGAATTCCAGAACTAAAAGCACGCTGGAAACGTGGGGTAGCGATGGTTGAAAGTGTATTAGGCGAGGCTGTCGGAAAACTCTATGTTGCGCAACATTTCCCACCGGAAGCTAAAGCGAGAATGCTTGAGTTGGTAAATAATTTGATTGAGGCTTATCGAGTAGATATCCAGGCATTAGATTGGATGAGTCCAGAAACTAAAGTAAAAGCACTAGAGAAGTTAGATAAATTCACACCAAAGATTGGGTATCCAGATAAATGGCGTGATTATTCTGCATTAGAGATAAAACCTAATGATTTGGTGGGTAACGTCCGACGTGCTGCTGCATTCAACATTGAATACCAGTTAAGTAAATTAGGAAAACTAGTAGATCGTTCTGAATGGTTTATGACGCCACAAACTGTCAATGCTTACTACAACCCAGGTATGAATGAGATAGTTTTCCCAGCTGCAATATTGCAGCCTCCATTTTTTGACTTAACCGCTGATGACGCGGTTAATTATGGCGGTATTGGTGCGGTAATTGGACATGAAATTGGGCATGGTTTTGATGATCAAGGTAGTAAATATGATGGTGATGGCAACCTCAACAATTGGTGGACAGACTTTGATCGTAATGAATTTGAAAAAAGGGCAAATAAGTTAATCGCTCAGTATGATTTATTAGAACCAGCTGAGGCACCTGGAAATAAAGTTAATGGTGCCTTAACTATTGGCGAGAATATTGGTGATTTAGGCGGACTCACTATTGCTCATAAAGCATATGAAATTTCATTATCGGGAAACCAGTCTCCAGTCATTGACGGATTAACCGGTTATCAACGTCTGTTCCTAGGATGGGCACAAGTTTGGCGCACCAAAACCAGGACAGAAGAAGTAATTAGACGTTTAGCAACCGATCCACACTCTCCACCTGAGTTCAGATGCAATGCAGTTGTTAGGAATTTAACTGAGTTCTATGATGCTTTTGGCGTTACACAAGCAGATGAGCTTTGGTTAGCGGAAGAGGAACGAGTTCGAATCTGGTAGTTAATTGAACACAACAGTTCTATTACCAACTTGAAAAATCTTATCTTGAGCAAAAAGCTTTACGGCTTTAGATAAAACTCTGCGTTCAATATCTCTTCCCAGAGCTACCATATCTTCAACGCTTGCTGAGTGGGTAATGTGAGCAACATCTTGTTCAATAATTGGACCCTCATCTAATTCAGGAGTAACAAAGTGCGCTGTTGCACCAATTATTTTTACACCCCGCTGATGTGCTTGATGATAAGGCTTTGCACCTTTAAACCCAGGTAAAAATGAATGATGAATATTAATAATTTTTCCAGAATTCTCTTTGCAGAATTCAGCGGATAAAATCTGCATATATCTTGCTAGCACAATTAAATCTATTTTGTTCTCATCCATAATTTGAGTTAATTGCTTTTCATTTTTAGCTTTATTTGAATCTGCTAAATATTCAAATCTTATGCCATGAGATTCAACAAAACTTTGTAAAATTTTGTGGTTTGAAGCTACTATCGGAATAGCTATGTTTAATTCTTTCAATTCAGTTAAATAAATTAGATCTCGCAAGCAGTGGCTTTCTTTGCTCACTAAGATTAATGTTGAGAGTGGCTGATCTGTTGCACGGATATTTAATTCTGGCTGGAACCGAGCCAACTCTTTTTGCCAAGCACTTTCTGCTGAAGATAAATCTAATTCTGATTCAAATCTGGTACGCATCACGAATATATTTGTGTCTAAGTCTGTGAATTGCTGATTCTCAATTATGTTTCCGTTGCAACCCAAAACTGCATTAGTCATTGCGTGCACAATCCCAGGCTGGTCAGCGCACTTGAGGGTAGCAATGAGATCCATTGGCAAAAGGTATCGAATAGGCTCATTGATTCAATTGCCTGGCTTGCTCTCGAGTGAATTTTAAATAAGGTGTGGGGATGGATCTGTCTGAATTAAAGGCGAACTGGAATGACGTCTTGGATGAGTTAGAGAAAACCAATAGAGTAGCTTGGCTAATCTTTTTTGATGCAAGGCTGGTTTCTCTGATTGGAGATAAACTCGTTATCGACTTTCTTGACAGAACTAAACTTGCTGCAAATCATGATTTTGCAAGTCACATCTCCTCCGCCCAACTAAGTGCTCTAACAGGTGCAATCTTGACTGTTCTCAATCTTGAACTGGAAATTTCGGTCAAATCGTGACTAGAAAGCAGCGATTTAGGAAAGTTAGGTAGTTTTAGCCAATGGCTGGAATTGAAGAATCTAAACCAGATTTACGGGCATTCGAAGCAATTGATACTCCTGCCGAAGAGCGATGGTTATCTCGCGCACTGAAAGATGAAACCTTTGGTGGAGCACTTTTACTCGCTGCTGGTGTGCTCGCGCTTATTGTGGCAAATTCACCTGCAGGAAATTGGTACAGTGAATTTCTTGAGATTAAAATTGGGTTTGATGCAATTGGCTTAAAGCTTTCAATTGCGCACTGGGCTGCTGATGGGCTATTAGCAATATTCTTCTTAGTTGCTGGTCTTGAGTTAAAGCACGAATTAGTTCATGGTTCACTTTCAAAAGTGCGACAAGCCATGGTGCCAATGGTGGCGGCAATCGCTGGCATGATTTTTCCGGCCTTGATTTATTTTCTTTTTCTGCGCGGAAATAGTGAGGCGCTAGTTGGTTGGGCTATCCCGGTTGCAACTGATATTGCATTTGCATTAGCAGTATTGGCAGTCGCCGGAAGAGGCTTACCAGTTGAGTTAAGGGCATTTTTATTAACACTTGCTGTTGTTGATGACCTTGGTGCAATCACCATTATTGCAGTATTTTATTCTGAAGATATTGATCGCAATATGTTGTTTTTAACACTCGTTCTGCTAATCATTTATGCCTTACTACAGAAATTCAATTTAACAAAATGGTACTTGTTAGTCCCACTTGGATTGTTAATTTGGTGGGCGACTTATCAGTCCGGAATACATGCAACGGTAGCTGGTGTTGCAATTGCATTACTTACTCGTGTGCAGCACCGAGAAGGTGAATTACAGTCACCTGCAGAAACTGCAGAAATTAAGGTGCGGCCCATCAGTGTCGCAATTGCTGTTCCGATATTTGCATTTACGGCAGCTGGTGTTGATCTTCGCAGTTTAGGTTTTATCGATACCGTCGGGAGTGAAATCGCAATTGCAGTTATCTTTGGATTAGTTGTTGGAAAACCGCTTGGTGTAATTGGTGCGACTTATTTATTAACTAGATTCACAAGCGCTCGACTCAATGAGAACTTGCGCTGGTCAGATGTTCTCTCTGTTGGATTGCTTGCTGGAATTGGGTTTACTGTTTCGCTGTTAATCACAAAACTTTCATTTTCTAACGACATTGAATTGTTATCAGATGCCAAAGTGGGGGTACTCTCTGGAAGTTTGATAGCAGCAATCATTGCAATATTTGTTATGAGGGTTAGCGCTATCACTCGAGATAAAAAGCATGTTCCGTAAGGCTGTTTTGGCTCTCTTGGTGTTGCTGGCATTTGTAATTCCAGCAAAAGCCAACAGTACAGAATTACAGATTACTAAATTAGACATTAGTAATACATTAACTAATGGCGGCAACCCACGCGGTCCTGCGCTAGCTGTTATGAAAGATGGCGCATTACTTCTTGGTGGTGGTCCATCTGGTGGTGAATTATTTGCCTTAAATTCGCAAACGAAAAAGATGCGATTACTTGGAAAGTTGATTCCAAGTAATCGAAGGTTAAATGACTCTAGATTTGCTATAACTGATATTGCTGTTTTGAGCGAAACAAAGCACATTGCTAACTTATTGATTTCGTATCCCAGATTAGGTAATAACAGCAATTGCGTTGAAGTAGTTGTAGATCAAATAAGATTTAATCGTGATTCACAACGCGTGAACAAAGTTAAGACTTGGTTCATCACTAAACCCTGTGTGCCCGTGTCTGCAGTTCAACATGCGTCAGGTCGGTTTGTAGTAATTGATAAGAATTCAGCCTATGTAACTATCGGTGACTTGGGATTTACACAAATTGATAATCCTGCAAAACGGGGTGATTTAGGATCGATTTTTAAAGTTTCAGCAAACCAAATCGTAAGAATTTCACAAGGACATAGAAACGCTCAAGGGCTGCTGCTATTGAATGGCAAAGATCTATTAGCAGCTGAACACGGTCCACGCGGTGGCGATGAGCTTAATCTTATTAAGCAAGGCAGCGATTACGGCTGGCCATTTGTCACTTACGGTGAACCATATTCTGCTGGTGATTATGTGAAACCTTCAAAAACTGGAACACATACAGGCTATGTTGAACCCCTCAAATATTGGGTGCCATCAATCGCTCCAACCGAGTTAGTTCAGCTTCCGGCTTCAGGATGGAAAGAATGGGACAACCAATTGGGATTAGGCACATTGAAAGAGCTCTCGCTAGTCCTAATGAAAGTGGATAATAATTTCAAAGTAACTAAAACTGAGACAATTAAGGTTGGGCACCGAATTCGAGATTTAGAAGTTGGTGTAACCAGTCAATTAATTGCAACTACCGACGAGGGTCAGTTGTTAGAGATACGCTTGAAATAAGAAATTGTGCGCCTGGAGGGACTCGAACCCCCAACCGCCTGATCCGAAGTCAGGTGCTCTATCCGTTGAGCTACAGACGCTAGGGCGCTAGTTTACAAATATTGGTGTTCTAGGTTTTTTGGGGCAGGGAACCTAAAGGCAGTGCCTCCAGTATTTAATCAGCGGTAAATGTTAAAAATTCTAAAACGATAATCTAGTCACAATTACCGCGCAATATAATTTAATTTAGTTGCACTCCAAGGTTTGGCTAGGATAATTAGTACCGCATAAATTGTGCGTTGTGATTGGGGGTTAAATGTTAAATCTAACTGGAAAAGTGGCTTTTGTAACAGGTGGTGCCTCAGGAATCGGTGAAGCATGTTCCTTGATGTTGGCAAAACAGGGCGCGGCAATCCTGTGATGATTTCCTTGATTATTGCGCGGCTTAACTGAATCAACCATGATTTAGCCATAATAACAGGATACTAAATTGCAAGCCCAACGTCTATCAATAGGCAACACAAGCAAGACCTTACAGATTTGTTAAGTAATGATTTATTTTTGCTTTAATTCGGAGATTCGCCCTTTGACCAAACTAAAGAGCAAATTTGTATCAATATCCCAGTCGAATGGAATCTGGATGGTGTGCTTGTTTACTTTATAGTTTTTAAGTTTAGTGAAGTTCTTGCCTAAAACATCCTTACTAAATGGATTGATTAGTAAATAACTTTTAGTGGAACTCAGACCAAAGATGTAACCTGTTTCAGATTTTAACATTGGTTGATTCCAGGAAATGACTAAATCAAGATTTGGGTTCTTGTCTTGAATCGCTTTAAAAATAGCTTTAGCAGTTTTTCGAGCTTGAGGATTAAGGGTTTGAAAATAAGCAGCAGGACTTTGATGACGTTTAGAACTTTTTGATCCTCTAACGTACATCACTACTGCATTTGCGTGTGCTTGACTGAAATTATGGTTCTCGCGTAGGTATGCAATTTGCTCAGGATACCTAGCGTTTTTCAACTGATTTAACTGAGTTATAAAGTACTTAATCGGCTGACCGTGCTTTTTTTCAATAGCCGGAAATACTTTAGTTCTATCTCCAGAATCAACAGGCATAGTGAAATACTACTCTCATAGATTTTCTTCTACAAAAAAGAAATGTAGCCAACTCTAGGACTTACTGATCATAAATAGTTTTCATAATGCGCTTGTTGCTAGTACTCCAGCAAAGATTTGCCATGCTAAAGCAGATTTGGCAACAAATGACAATGTTATATAGAGCCGCTCTCCTACTAAATAGTCCTTAAACCGGCTAACTTGCTTGTATTGCAACCATTGCACTAGCGCAAATGAGTTAAAAAATAAGAACAACGAGATAACCACTCCATATACAAATCCAGGTGGCTCATTCGTGCTACCAGGGGAGAAAAGGAGCCAAAACATTGCAATCCAGGGAACTATTCCTGCAATACAGCCAAACCAGAATGGCAACAAACTTCCTTTACCCGGCTCTTCATATTTTTCTTGCAGCCAGCCAAACAAAATCATAGATACATTTGCTCCTGCAATAGCAATTAACGCAATAACATCCCAAACAGCATTAATCAATGAAATCAAGATAATCATTAAAGTAGATGAGATTGAATACTCAATCCAACGAGCTATATTGTGCTTATTGTTTAAATCAGTGGAATAAGTTTTAAAGCCTGGACCGACAATCCAGAAATGTGCAAGCGCACTGAGCAAAGAAAAAATTGCAACACCTATAGCTATAGGAAAATCAAACAGCTTTATGCTTTCAAATGCTGCACCTGGAATTGGTGCATCTTGTAGATAGTTGACCGACACAGGTAGGGCAAAACTATTTGATAACGCAATAATCATGATTGCTTGAACTAAGTGAAATACACCTGCAATTAAGTTGTATCGTCTCAATCCTGAAAGACGCTTTGGTTCAATAGATATTGGTGTGGTCGTGGCCATAATTAACCCCCTATAAGTCAACTTTGTAAAGTTTACGCTGTTGACCCTTGTGGAACAATAAGACTTACTGGGTGTTTGCCTTTCTTGGGCCTTTGCTGATGTAGAATTCAACAGATGAACTCTTCAATAGATATAGCGATTTCAAATTTAACTTCAGTTTCGGTACTTGTATTTTTTCTAGGTTTAATTGCAGGAGCAATCAAGAGTGATATCAAGATGCCCGAACAGATTTATCAGTTCATAGCTATCTATTTGTTATTTGGCATTGGCCTTAAAGGTGGAGTTTCACTTCGAGAAACAGGCATAGTTGAAGCCCTTATTCCAATTTTGGCAACTATCGCACTAGGTATAACAATTCCATTTTTAGCATACGTTGTGTTAGGTCGAATTGGTAATTTGTCTTCAGTTGATCGAGGTTCACTTGCTGCACATTATGGGTCAACTTCGCTTGTAACTTTTACCGCGGCCTTGGTTTATCTTGATAATAATCAAATTGCATACGAAGGTTTTGCAACCACTTTGTTAACAGTAATGGAAGTACCAGGAATTGTAGTTGGTATTTTCTTAGCTAAAAGACATCTAGGACCAGTTGGTGATTGGGTAGAATCACTTAAAGAGATTTTTCTCGGTAAAACTTTAATGTTATTGGTTGGTGGATTGTTTATTGGCTATGTTGCTGGAAGTGAAGGGTATGGAAGAGTTGAACCATTCTTTGTTAATTTACTTCCAGGTGTGCTAGCACTCTTCTTATTGCATCTTGGCTATTTGGCTGGTGAGCGATGGAAGTCTGTATTAGAAGTGAGTAAGGGCTTAATTGCTTTTGGCACTTTGTTTCCACTAGCGATGGGAACGATGGGTACCGTGGTTGGTTCTTTAATCGGTCTATCTGTAGGTGGATCGGTAATTTTGGGAATACTTTCCGCAAGTGCTTCCTATATTGCTGCGCCAGCAGCAGTAAGAGTAGCTTTGCCGAAAGCAAATATATCTATTTCAATTACTACCAGTTTGGTAATTACTTTCCCTATTAATCTATTGCTGAGCATTCCGCTTTTAACTCTTTTGGCACAAAATCTTTAACAAGGTAAGAAGCTATGAGGTTCATAATCTTTGTAATTGACAGTCACAGCAATACTGCTAATGGAGACGAAATCTCTGCTATTGATGCTTTTAACGTGGATTTGCAGGCAAATGGACATTGGATTATGGCTGCAGGCATTGGTGGTCCTGATAAGGCTAAATTAATTGATAATCGTTCAGCACTTGGAGTAATGAGTTCAGCTTCATTAAATACTGGATCTGAACACTACAGTGGATTTTGGATCATCGAGGCTAATTCACAGGACACAGCCATCTCTTTGGCAGAAGCTGGATCCAAGGCGTGCAATAGAAAAGATGAACTTAGACCATTTCTCCAATGAAATACGAGTTTCGAGTTGAGAGTGCACTGTTTGAATGGTGAGGACCGTCACTGAGTCGCTCAATAGGCTGAAGTCTAATAGCCTGAGATCGATGCTTTCTATAAGCCTATCTTTGTCAGTCTATTAATTGGGTAAGGCAAAATTGTATTCACGGAAATGAAAAAGGTTATCTAAAAAGGTACATTTCCTATCAAGCCAGAGATTTTGAGTGATAGCTGAAAATGGCGTAAAACGGTTAATGCTTATTTGATTAGAGAAGTGTGCTTGCAGTACGAGTTTGCACCTAGACTTGATTGCTACCTGGCAACCAGATAAAGTTAGTAGATTCGTAGTGGGTATGCATCAATCCATACGCAATTAAAGATGGAGAGTTTAATATGTCGTCAGATCCACAAATGAATCCAAATCCCTATACTTATCAACAACCGACAACTTCGGGTACATTACCTGTAGCCAGCGTTGGGATTAGATTTGGTGCATTGATCCTTGAAACTGTACTGATGATTGTAACTCTTGGAATTGGTTGGTTTATATGGTGGTTAGTTCTTTTGGGTCAGGGATTGACACCTGCAAGGCAAATTTTAAAACTACGTGTGATTGACATAAATACAAAAGTTCCAGTATCTCCCGGACAGGTGTTTGTTAGAGGTTTTGTAGTTTATGGACTTGCATTTGGTATTGGGACGGCAATTTTAAACACAATTACCTTTGGTATAGGCTCGTTGTTTCAATTGATTTCAGCGCTACTTATGTTTAGAGACTCTCGCCAGTCTTTATGGGATCAAATAACCAATACGACAATTGGTCGAGCCTAAAGGTATTTGACTCTAATATGGCTCTTTTTGAATAAGACACTATTAGCCTTCGCCGTACCAGCATTCGAGAGTTAGGCTGATTTAGTGAGTAGTTCAATAAAACCAGGTGAACTTTCCGAATTTCTAGCTTCTCGGCGAAGTACCAGAGATTTTTTGCCAGACCTAATACCCCGAGAAGTGATTGATCAATTAATTAGGGATGGCTTAACATCACCATCTTGGTCCAATACTCGACCGTTTGTAGTTTGTGTAGCAGTTGGGGATAAGCGCGACCGGATAAGTACCGAATTTTTAAAGCGCTGGGATGCTGTTAAAGACGTTCGTGGCGGAAGTAAATGGAAATTGTTTAAACTCCTGTTTACAAGATACGGTTTGCCAACATCAAATTGGTTAGTTATAAAACCCTATCCGTCAGATTTGTTGCCAAGAAGTCAAAAAGTTGGAAAACAACTTTACGAATTCGTCGGAATAAATAGAAAAGATAAGAGAGCACGCGATGATGCTTGGGCAAGAAATTATGAATTTTTTGGTGCTCCAGTAGAACTATTCATTTTCACACATAAAAACCTTGGCAAATTTGCAGCATCTGATGCTGGTTTATTTATGCAAAATCTAATATTGAGCGCTCATGCGCGTGGACTAGGAACTTGTGCTCAAGGTGCAGTTGCTACTTGGGAAGATGTCGTGAGAAGTGAGTTTAACGTGCCAAGACAATACAAACTGTTATGTGGACTAGCTTTAGGTCATCCAGCCAAATCCAAAATTAATTCTTTTCAGGCGGAGCGATTAAGAGTAAATCAAATTAGCATTGATGAGTAGGTATTGGTAACTATTAATGTTTTAGAATCAAAGTCCCAAAGAAAAAATTGTGATTTAAGTCCAGGGATCTAAACCAATCTTCCCTGAATAAGTGCGAGACTCAATCAAGTCATGAGCTGATTGAGTATCGGCTAATGCGAAGACTTTTGCCTCTGGATACTTCAGTTTTCCGTGTTCAATAAAACTAGCTAAATCGTTAAGTCGCCCCAACCGATCAGCGTGTGTTCTTGTGTAAGAGGCAAGCATTGGTCGGCGAACAGCTAGAGATTTTGCGTTTAATCTACCTAAATCCAGCGGCGGTACAGGTCCACTTGCTGCACCGCACAGCACATACATTCCATTATCTTTAATTACGGATAAGCAGACATCAAAATAGTCTTTTCCAACCGAGTCATAAACAACCTCTACACCCTGTCCCTGAGTGGCTTCATTAACCAGAGCTTCAATTTGATCGTATGTTCCGACAAAATCGGCACCTAAATTTTTTGCGTATTGGGCACGGTTGGAATTTGAAGCACAGGCGATAACGGTTGCCCCTTTATTTTTAAGTAATTGAACAACTAGTTGTCCAACACCACCTGCGGCAGCAGTTACTAAGACCGTGTCTTCACTAGTTACTGGATACGAGGAGTTGACTAGATAATGTGCCGTCATTCCCTGAAGTAATAATGGAAGGAACTGTTCATTGGTTAGTTGTATTTCAGGTTCAAGGACAGTTAATTGATCAATAGGTACATTCACATATTGGGCATAACTTCCAAGAGCGCTAGTCCAAAAAACCCTATCTCCAACTTTAAAGTCATCACATGCCTTACCTATTGAAACAATTTCGCCGATCCCTTCAAGTCCAATTCCGCTAGGCAGAGGTAAGGGATATTGACCACGGCGGTGATAAACATCAATGAAGTTAACTCCTGCTAAAGCCACCTTAACCAAGGCTTCATTGGCGGCAGGCGATAAAGTTTCAGATTCAATCATTTGAAGTACGCTTGAATCACCACATCTATTAAATGTAATTGAGCGCATATCCTAAGACTAGCAATCTAACTGCGGTATCGGTAGTTGGGTTGCTGAGAATTACAGCTGCCAATAGAGATAACTTGACATTTAGCTAAACACGACCATTTTTGCTTGTTGCAGCTGCACCGAAGGAGCCTTATGAAGCCAGAAGTAACCAGACGAGTAATCCGACCCAAACGCAGACAGGTTCAACATTACTTAACCTTTTGGTTCATGTTTTGTCTCTTATAGGGCGCTCGAATTTTCGGCCAATTGTAGAAATTGTGCTACATTCAGCATGGGTTTGGAGAATCATTGACAAATTCAGATTTGGCAATAAGCGCTCGTGCTGTCAAAAAATCTTATGGTTCAACCCAGGCTTTGATTGGTATTGATTTAGACCTTCATCATGGTGAGTGTCTTGCACTTCTCGGTCCAAATGGTGCGGGGAAAACTACAACAACCGAGATTTTTGAGGGTTATCGTAAACGTGATTCTGGTCAAGTTTCAGTTTTAGGGGTTGATCCATCACATGGCGATTTGCAATGGCGAAGTAGGTTAGGAGTGGTGCTGCAGTCAGCACACGATCTAGGCGAACTTAAAGTTTCAGAAGCAGTGGCTCACTTTGGCAGTTATTTCCGAGATCCAGCACCAACCTCTAAGTTAATTGAATCAGTTGGTCTAATTGAGAAAGCAGATTCAAGAGTTCGCAGTTTATCTGGCGGGCAACGTAGAAGACTTGATGTGGCGCTCGGGCTAGTTGGTAATCCTGAATTGTTGTTCTTAGATGAGCCAACTACTGGCTTTGACCCAGAAGCTCGTAGACAATTTTGGGAATTAATCGAAAGCTTAAAGGCTCGTGGAGTCACAATTTTGCTCACCACTCATTATTTAGACGAAGCTGAACTACTTGCAGATCGGGTAGCGGTGATTGCAGGAGGGATTGTTGTTGCTGACAAATCACCAGCCTCAATGCGGGCCGAAACTTTGCGAACTGCAACCGTTTCATGGCAAGAATCCGGCGAAACCAAGTCAGTTGAGACAAATAATCCAACACAAACAGTGCTCGAGTTGATGGCTAGATTCGATCAAGAGATCCCAGGCTTGAGTATCACCCGACCGACCCTCGAAGATGTTTATTTGCAGCTAGTTGGAAGTCACTATTTGGGAGTGAAATGAAATTTGCACTAAATATCGGATTTTCACGAATTGCTATCGAGTTAAAACAACTTTTGCGCGATCGAGAAGCAACATTTTGGACACTGGCATTTCCGATAGTCTTAATGGTTATTTTTGGGTCAGTTTTTCGCAATCAAACCCTTGGTACCTTAGAGATAACTTTTTCACAATATTTTGTTGCTGGGATGATTGCTAGTGGAATGCTGTACACCTCTTTTCAGAATCTAGCAATCAGCATTCCACAAGAGCGCGATGAAGGTGCATTGAAAAGATTACAGGGATTGCCCATGCCAAAAACCTCGTACTTCATTGGCAAAATTGGTTTAGTTTTCGTGACTTTTGTGGGGCAAACTATAGTTTTGATCATAACTGGAATATTGTTTTTTGGTATTGATCTGCCAACTGAACCATCGGCATGGTGGAGGTTTACTTGGATCTCATTACTGGGATTAGTTTCTTGTACGTTACTAGGAATTGCATTTTCTTCTGTACCAAAATCTGGCAAAGGCGCCTCAGCTGTTGCTACGCCTATTGTTTTAGTGCTGCAGTTTACTTCTGGAGTTTTCTTCTTCTTTGGTGATTTGCCAAGCTGGATGCAAAATTTTGCTTCGCTCTTTCCATTGAAATGGTTAACGCAAGGAATGCGAAGTGTTTTTCTTCCACCAGAAGCTGCAGTCTTGGAAATTGCCGGATCATTTGAAAGCGCACGAACCGCTCAGGTATTGCTGTTATGGCTCGTTATAGCTGCAGTACTGGCTACCGTCACATTTCGCTGGAATCGTAGAGGCGAGAATTAATTGCAACAAGAAAAAACCCGCAACAAGTTGCGGGTTTTCAGCGCGCCCGAAGAGACTCGAACTCCTAACCTTCTGATCCGTAGCTTGTAAATTCCTGGGCCCTTTAGACATCTAGGAATTCACTACGTCTCTGACGTGCTTTGAGGCTGTCAGAAGACCAGATGCTCTATCCGTATATCTGCAATTGATTACGAGTGATTACTATGAGAAATGCAAGTACTAAGAAGGACAGGACCCCGTGTTGCTAAATTTATGACTGGATACTTGTGTACTAGGCAATTAAGAATCTCTCCTGAAGTGAGTAGTCTTCGGTTTATGATATTCAAGGTTGCTGGACTAGTCCTTATTTTAACGATGATTCCTGTAACTCCAGCTAAGTCCATTATTAACGCAACTCCAGTTGTCGGTTCTGACTACGTGGTGACGATGCTATTTGGGGAACAAAAACCTTCATCTCACTGCACAGGTGCATACTTTCGTCCTCGTATTGTTGTGACAGCGGCTCACTGTGTAATAGCTTTTGGCGCGCGAGCCCCCCAGTTAACTCGACCCATAGAAGACTGGTACGTCTCACAGCCAGGAATTGACTGGCAATCTTCTGAAACTAAATCTTCTAGAGTTAAAGTTCTAAAGATTTGGACAGACCCAGATTATTTCAATCGGTGGGAGCCAGGTAAAGGCTTGAGAGAAACCCAAGTCAATGATGTAGCTTTTCTCTTTTTGGAGCGTGAATTAAATGGCCCAACGGTAAGTCGTGCTGCCAATCGAGAAGAGATTGAAAGTTTTCGTGATGGACAGGGTCGTGCGTTTCATCTTGGTTACGGATGTATCGGTACTAGTTATGAGCAAAGAAAAGAAAATGATGGAAAGCCTTACCTCGCAGAAGAGATAGTAGGTACAAGAACTGGCTCATTGAGCACTCCTATTTGGGATAGATTTTTGCTCGCACAATATCCAGCTGGAAAGGGTGAGACGTGCTCTGGAGATTCAGGTAGCCCGCTTCTGTTGAAAAAGGGGAACGAAGTTCTTTATCTTGGGACAATTTTTGCAGGAGGAAATGGTGCAAATGGAGAAAGGTTTGCTGCAACAACGGTTCTTTGGCCATTCGTACCGGCTCTTGATGAGGCATACCAACAATTTTTGATTGAGGATGCCAAGAACCGGGAACTGAAGGCAAAGCAAGAAGCAGAGGCGAAGGCCAAGGCAGAAGCAGAATCGAAAGCCGCTGCAGAACTAAAAGCTAAGCAAGAAGCAGAAGCCGCTGCACTAGCAGCCACAGCAAAGAGTAAGAAGACAACAATCACCTGCGTCAAAGGCAAATTGACTACGAAGGTAACTGCGGTTAAGCCTAAGTGCCCGAAGGGGTTTAAAACGAAGTAAGGCTAGAGCGCGCCCGTAGGGATTCGAACCCCAAACCTTCTGATCCGTAGTAAGAAGTCGAGCGGACTAGGAGCGGGGTCGGACCTTTTCGAAGTGGACGTAGAAGTCCTGCACC
>VGBH01000016.1 GCA_016870575.1 Actinomycetota bacterium | reverse complement strand
ATCCAACTTGCATTGGATCGCTTACTGCAACAATTTGGATGATTCCTGATTCAGTTAGTCTGGCTACACGCTGCCTAACCGCGGCTTCGCTCAAGCCAACTGCCTTCGCAATCGTTGCGTAGGAGCGCCGACCATCAGCTTGCAGCTGCTCAATAATCTTCCTTGAGATGCTGTCTAACTTTATGGTTTTCACATCCATCTACGGATTCTGAAGGTAAATTTCGGATTTGGCAAGTCATTTCAAATCAATTTGCCCTCCAACCTTTGGATTCAGTTGTTTATTGATACTACCCCTTCGCATTCCGAGTTTTTCCCATTACGCTACGGGGGACTTTTTAAGGAGCGGCTATGACCAAAGTTATTGAATCCGTAATCAATGGCGAAGTTGTTGTTGGTAGCGGTGAAAAACAAGAATTGATTAATCCAACAACTGGCGAAGTTATGGCAGTTTCACCAGCAGCAACTCAGAAAGATGTTGATGCTGCATATCGCTCTGCAGAAGAAGGATTTAAAGTTTGGCGCGATTCAACTCCAGCAGAACGACAAAAGGCGTTGCTTGCAATTGCTGACGTTTTAGAAGCTAATGCCGATGAATTAGTGGCAATCGAAAGTGAAAATACCGGTAAGCCAATTGCCGTAACTAACTCAGAAGAAATTCCACCAATGATTGATCAAATTCGATTCTTCGCCGGTGCAGCAAGGGTTATCGAGGGCAAGTCTGCAGGTGAGTATATGAAAGACCATACTTCTTTTATTCGCCGCGAACCAATTGGTGTTATTGGACAAGTAACTCCTTGGAACTATCCGATGATGATGGCTATCTGGAAAATCGCGCCAGCAATTGCTGCTGGGAATTCTGTTGTGCTGAAGCCAAGTGACACAACACCAATGTCAACTGTCTATATGGCCAAAAAGATTTATGAAAACAATATCCTGCCACCAGGAGTTCTTAATGTCGTAACTGGAGATCGAAATACCGGTCGAATGGTAGTTGAGCATTCAGCTCCCCAAATGGTTGCGATAACAGGTTCAGTAAGAGCTGGCATGCAAGTAGCTGAGAGTGCCTCAAAACAACTTAAGCGAGTTCATCTAGAGCTTGGTGGTAAAGCACCAGTAATTGTTTTTGATGATGCCGATATTGAGGCAGCAGCAGAATGGATTGCGATTGCTGGCTACTTTAATGCAGGACAAGATTGCACGGCAGCAACGCGAGTGCTTTGCAGTTCAAAGGCATATGACAAATTTGTGGGTGCTTTGGCAACTGCTGCTGCTGGAACCAAAACTTCGTTTGCAGGCGGACCTGCAGATCCCGATGCATTCGTGCCACCAGTAAACAACGTTAATCAGCTAGAAAAAGTTTTGGGCTTTCTAGAACGAGCACCAAAGCATGCCGAAATCTTGGTTGGTGGCAGCCGTCAAGGAGATAGAGGATTTTTCGTTGAGCCAACTGTTGTTGCTGGGCTTGATAATGAAGATGAGATGAGCCAAAATGAGATTTTTGGTCCAGTAATTACTGTCCAGCGTTTCGATGATGAAGATGACGCCGTGCGTTTTGCCAACTCAGTTCCTTATGGTTTGGCTTCTTCTGTTTGGACAAACGATTTGGGTAGAGCAATGCGAGTTAGTCGGAACCTCGATTTTGGTGCTGTTTGGATAAACACGCACATCCCAATCGTGGCTGAAATGCCTCATGGTGGGTTTAAGCACTCTGGATATGGCAAAGATCTTTCGATGTATGGTTTTGAAGATTACACTCGTGTAAAACATGTGATGGTAAAGACCGCAAGATAGTGTTTTAGTAGTACCGTATCCCCGCTCAGTTAAGAAAGGTAGCAGTAATGAAAAAGTTTCAATTCGGAGATTCACCAGCAGATCAAATTGCAAAATTCATTGCAGCGCAAATGATGAACCGCCGCCGATTGCTTCAAGTTTCAGGTATTGCTGCTACCACGGCTGCAATATCAGCTTGCGGTGTGGGAGGGTCTTCAAACAATACGGATGAACCTACTGAAGTTGAGGATTTATCTGATACTGAAAAGGTAGTTGATTGGTCAAACTGGGTTGCATACATCGACGTTGATGAAGACGCTGGAACTAATCCAACTTTAGATGAGTTCGCCGCCCAAACGGGGATTACCGTCAACTATATTGAAGATTACAATGATAACAATGAGTTCTTCGCCAAAGTAAGACCACTTTTAGAAAACGGTCAATCAATTGATCGCGATCTCGTTACGCCAACTGACTGGATGGCTGGTCAGTGGATTTCATTGGGTTATGCCCAAGCAATTAATTTTGACAACGTGCCAAACAAAGCAAATTTGTATCCAGATTTGCTAAATGTCTCATTTGATCCAGGACGCATTTACTCAATGTCATGGCAGGGTGGATATGGCGGTTTGGGTTGGAATAAAACAAAAGTAAAAGAGTTAACCGGAAGTGATCAGTTAGTAAGTCTGGATGACTTCTTTGCACCTGCACTAGCTGGCAAGATTTCCGTTCTTTCAGAGATGCGCGAAACAGTAGGTTGCATAATGAGCCATCAGGGTGCGAATCCTTCGGACTTCACTTCAGATCAGTTCTATGCAGCTCTTGATTATCTTGAGGAGCAGATCGCATCTGGTCAAATACGCCAAGTAACTGGAAATGATTACTTAGCAGCACTTGAAAGCGGCGACATTATTGCTGCAATCGGCTGGTCTGGTGATGTCGCTCAGTTGGGTTCAGATTTCCAGTTTGCCATTCCTGCTGGTGGTGGAATTTTGTGGACGGATAACTTGATTATTCCAGTTGGTGCTCGCCACAAAAAGAATGCTGAAACTCTCATCAACTACTACTATGAACCTGAAATTGCGGCTCGAGTAGCAGCATATGTTCAGTACATCACCCCAGTAAATGGCGCACGAGAAGAAGTTGCCAAGATCGATCCGTCACTAGTGGATAATCCTCTTATCTTCCCAAGTGATGAAGATTTGGCGAACGTCAAGCCCTTTATGTTGCTTGATGCTGATACTGAAAAGGAATATCAGGATGCGTTCCAGGCGGTTATCGGTAACTAATTGCCTTCGGCAGTAAGGAGCGTGTGTGACCGCAACAAAAACTGCGCGAGATATTCAAGACTTGCACTTGGAGAATTTGACCAAGTCATATTTTGATAATGTTGCGGTTGACCATCTCACCTTAACTATTCCAGCCGGAAAGTTCTTTGCGTTATTGGGACCATCGGGATGTGGTAAAACCACAACACTTCGGATGGTGGCAGGCCTGGAAGAACCAACATCAGGCACAATCAAGCTTGGCAGTAAAGACATAACAGATCTTCGCCCATATGAGCGTCAAATTAATACTGTCTTTCAGTCATACGCGTTGTTTCCACATATGGATATCTATGAAAATGTTGCATTTGGACTTCGTCGCCGAAAAGACACATCTAACTTAGATGCCAAGGTCAAAGCTATGCTCAAATTGGTTGAGTTAGATGAATTGGCAAGGCGAAAGCCGGGGCAGCTAAGTGGTGGGCAACAACAACGAATTGCTCTTGCTCGCGCGATTATCAATCAACCGGATGTTTTATTACTAGATGAACCATTAGGTGCACTTGATCTGAAGTTACGCCGTCAAATGCAGATAGAGATTAAACGAATCCAACTTGAAACAGGAATTACCTTTGTTCACGTAACTCATGATCAAGAAGAAGCCATGACGATGGCTGACACCATTGCGGTTATGAATGCAGGCCGAATAGAGCAAATGGGTGCACCCACCGAAATATATGAACGACCTCGCACAGCATTTGTTGCAAATTTCTTAGGTCAATCAAATCTTTTTGAAGGAGTAATTCAAGGGCAGGTAGATGACTCCACATTGGCAGTTAAAGTAGCAGACCAAATTTTTAAGATTCCAAAATCTGCAACTTCACAATCATCAGGTCGGATTGTTTTTGGCGTGCGACCTGAAAAAATGACCACAGAAGATGTTGACAAACGCCGAAATGAATATGACAACTTTATTCAAGGTGTAGTAATTGATGCTTCCTTTACTGGAGTATCGGTCCAGTATCTAGTGGAAGCACCGTGGGGGCAAGAGTTAACGATTTTTGAACGAAATGTTGATGTGCGTGAGCTTGGTAGGCGGGGTGAAAAAGTCGATGTACTGTGGCGAGCAAAGAATGTTTTTGTTCTAGATCCCGACAGTGATATCAACGATGGCTTAGAGTTTTTAGGTGAGCCGGTAGCAGATTAATGCAACTAATTCCTGCCTCCGCTAAGGCAACCTTCTCGCAACCATTAAGAAATGGTCGTTCAATCACACCGTATTTATTGCTGATTCCTGGCCTTGCTTGGTTGGGCGTTTTCTTTGTTATTCCTTTTTTCTCATTGTTGATTACCAGTTTGATGCGTCCTGCCGGCGACAGCGTTTTGGATGGTTACGTAAATGCTCTTGAGATTGGCAATTACTTAATTGCACTGCAAGATTATTGGCCTGTTTTTGCCAAGTCATTACTTTACGCCGCAAGCGCGACGCTTCTTGCGCTAGTTATTGGTTATCCGCTGGCATATCACATTGCGTTAAAGGGTGGAAAGTGGCGCAATTTCATGTTAGTACTAGTAATTGCTCCATTTTTTGCAGCATACTTGATTCGCACTTATGCCTGGAAAACTATTTTGGCAGATGATTCATTTATCACGGTTGCATTAAATGCGTTAAATTTGTTGCCGCAAGAAAGAATACTTAATACGCCGATAGCTGTGATTGCAGGCATCGCTTACAACTTCTTACCATTTATGATTCTGCCACTTTATGCGGCAATAGAGCGAATTGATCCGAGATTGCTTGAAGCATCAAAAGATTTGTATGCCAGCCCAGGAGAGACTTTCCGTAAAGTCACACTTCCGCTTTCAATGCCAGGTGTGGTTTCTGGAACACTCTTAACATTTATTCCTGCTATGGGTGACTTTATTAATGCATCGCTACTTGGATCAGCTCGGGACAAGATGATTGGTAATGTGATTCAAAGTCAATTTGTGATTGTGCGAGATTATCCCCAAGCATCTGCACTGTCATTCATTTTAATGACCATGATATTAGTAATTGTATTTTTCTACATCAGGCGTGCTGGCACTGAGGATTTAGTTTGATGCGACCCATTACTTCTTGGCTAGGAAAAAGAGCAACTGGAATCTATGCGATTATCGCCCTGTTTTACTTGATGCTTCCTATTTTTGTGGTGATAATGCTTAGCTTTAATAAGCCTGCTGGAAAACAAAACACGCAATGGAATGAGTTCTCTTTTGATGCATGGACTAACATTTGCAGAGATCAAACAATATGTGGTGCAGTAACTACTAGCATTAAAATTGCCTTGCTGACAACGATAGTTGCAACTATTTTGGGTACGATGATTGCCTTTGCACTTGTGAGACACCGATTCCGAGGACGCACTTCGACTAATTTACTTATTTTCTTACCAATGGCTACGCCAGAAGTAGTAATGGGTACAAGTTTGCTGGCATTGTTTTTGAACATTTCTGTTATTCCGCTTGGGTTCTGGACGCTTCTAATTGCGCACATTATGTTTACGATTTCGTTTGTAGTTGTTGCAGTAAAAGCTAGACTTGCAACACTAGATCCCAGACTCGAACAAGCTGCCATGGATCTGTACGCAGATGAGAAAATAACTTTTCGTTACATCACGTTTCCGTTGGCACTCCCTGGCATCGCCGCGGCAGCTCTCCTTGCATTCTCATTATCTTTTGATGATTTTATTATTACAAACTTTAACTCTGGAACTACCGTTACATTTCCGATGTATGTTTGGGGCGCAGCGCAGCGCGGAATTCCACCACAGGTAAATGTCATCGCAACCATATTCTTTATGTCCGCATTATTGTTAGTTGTTATTGCACAAGTAATTGGCGCAAAGCGAGTAAAGCGCTGATGGGATCTTTAATGTATGGTCCTGACTTTACTTTTTTAGGTGTGTCTAAATGTGATGCTATGGATTCAAAAACATATTCAAATGCTGAAGTGGTCATTATTGGAGCACCATTTGATGGAGGTACGTCATATCGAAGCGGTGCGAAGTTTGGCCCATCAGCTGTTCGCAAAGCCTGCTATTTAGAGCATGATGGCAAACGCCCATCATTAGCGTTAAGGGTTGATGGTTTAACGAGTTTGCAAGTCCATGATGCTGGCGATGTACAGATGCCTAGCGGCAATACTGAAATTGCTTGTGCGCGACTTGAGCAAGTTGTTGCCAAAGTAGCTGGTCATGCTATTCCATTAATCATTGGTGGAGATCACACTGTTACTTGGCCGAATGTAACTGGAATTGCAAAGGCTAAAGGTTGGGGCAATATTGCTGTTTTGCATTTTGATGCACATGCAGACACGGGTGAGATTACTGAAGGTGCATTGATAGGCCATGGTCAACCTATGCGGAAATTGATTGAAAGCGGTGCGGTTAGAGGTGATCGATTTTTTCAAATTGGCCTTCGCGGCTACTGGCCTGATGAGCCAACATTAAATTGGATGGCACAACAAGGAATGCGTTCATATGAGATGTCTGAGATTGGTGCTCGGGGATTGAATGTTTGTTTAACTGAGATATTCCAAGCAGTGGCAAGCGATTGTGATGGGGTATTCCTTTCTGTTGATATTGATGTTGCAGATCCAGCTGCTGCACCTGGAACTGGAACACCAGAGCCAGGTGGTTTATCTGCTCGAGAACTCTTGGACGCAGTTCGTCGCATCTGTTTAGAAACTCATGTTGTTGGAATGGATGTGGTGGAGGTAGCACCCGCATATGACCACGCTGATATAACTTCCCTGCTAGCAAATCGAGTTATCTTGGAAGCTTTATCCGCATTAGCAAAAACAAGAACAAATTCAGTTTTTGACCCCAACCAACCGCTACTTGATGAACGCTAGCTCGCAGCTTTAAATCCCTGCTCAACCACATCTAATCCTTCGTTGAGCAGCTGCGTAGATATTGTTAGTGGTGGTAAGAAGCGAATCACATTCCCATAAGTTCCAGCAGTAAGCACGATTACGCCGTTTTGGTGGCAATACTTACTGACCTTGCTTACTAGATCAGAATTTGGTGAACCATCTGGGTTTATTAACTCAATTGCCATCATCGCACCTTTACCGCGAATATCACCAATTGCTGGATACTTACTCTGCATTTGGGTTAATCCATCTCGGAAAATTTGTTCTAATTCTTTTGCCCGAGCTATCAAATTATGCTGCTCCATCTCGTTTATTGAACCTAATGCGGCAGCGCATGCAATTGGATTGCCGCCGTAAGTTCCTCCGAGTCCACTTACATGAACTGAATCCATCATCTCAGCGGTTCCAGTAATGCCAGCTAACGGCAATCCACCAGCTAAACCTTTTGCAGTGGTAATCAAGTCAGGCACAAGGCCTTCATGTTCACTTGCAAACCAAGCACCGGTACGACAAAAACCGGTTTGAATCTCGTCCGCAATGAAAACTATTCCATTAGCTTTTGCAAATTGGGCAATTGCCGGCAAAAAGCCAGGTGCTGGAACAATAAATCCACCTTCGCCTTGAATCGGTTCAACAATAATTGCAGCAATTTGATTTGCACCAATCTCTTTTTCCATTTTACTAATTGCTTCTCTAGCTACAACTTCACCTGATCGATTGTCATGATAAGGATAGGACATCGGCATTCGGTATATCTCTGGCGCAAATGGTCCAAATGAGTGCTTGTATGGCATTGATTTTGCTGTTAATGCCATCGTTAAATTGGTGCGACCGTGATAGCCATGCTCAAATGCCACAACTGCTTGTCGCTTAGTAAAGGCACGTGCAACTTTAATCGCATTTTCTACAGCTTCAGCGCCTGAATTGAAAAGTGCAGATCGTTTTTCATGAGTGCCAGGAGTAAGTTGATTTAATTTCTCACAAACTTCAACATACTTTTCATAAGGAGTTACCATAAAACAGGTATGGGTAAAAAGTTCAGCCTGTTCTTTTACGTTTTCCACTACGCTTTGAGCGCTATTACCAACTGATGTAACAGCTATTCCACTTCCAAGATCAATAAAAGTGTTTCCATCAATATCAAGCAAAACTGAGCCACCTGCAGCGTGAGCGAATACTGGTAGCGCGCCACCAACACCAGCACTTACCGCTTTCTTGCGTCGCTGCATCATCTCAATGCTCTTTGGGCCTGGGATATCGGTAATGAGGTTTCGCTCTTGCTTGAGGCTTGGGCCACCTTTAATCATCTTGCACTCCTTATTCAATGAGAACCAATGCTAGGGGAGTCGGGCTCGCGGAGCAGAACAATGTGTCGGAGAATGTCGCCCCAAAGGAGAAGAAAAATGTTCAGCTTAGGGGTTGTGCTTTTTGCACTTGGCCTGTTGTTCTCCGTTGCGATTCATGAATTTGGCCATTTCTACCCTGCGCGAAAGTTCGGCGTTCGGGTATCTCAATTTATGGTTGGTTTTGGTCCAACATTGTTTTCGCGGAAACGTGGCGAGACAGAGTATGGGCTCAAAGCACTTCCACTTGGTGGTTATGTTCGGATAATCGGAATGATTCCACCCAGAGCACCAATTACCCGAGGTCCATTCAAAAAGATGATTAATGATGCTCGGGATACCTCGAACAAAGAATTAATGCATTCAGATGAGGGTCGTACCTTTTATCAACTTCATCCAGCAAAAAAATTAGTTGTAATGCTTGGTGGACCGGTAATGAATTTATTAACTGCAGTGGTGTTATTTTTTATTGCATTGGTATTGATTGGAACTCCGCAGCCAACTACAAAAGTAAGTGAAGTTATCAACTGTTTACCTGCAGAAACAACAGATCTAGGTGAGTGTAAATCAAGTGCTATTACTTCTCCTGCTGCTAAGGCTGGGTTAGAAGTTGGTGACGAGTTACTTGCAATTGATGGTGTCGAAGTTTCTAACTGGAGCGAGATTTCTAACCAGATTGATAATTCTGCCGGAAGTACAGTTGTTGTTGATGTATTACGCGCAGACTCAAAAATATCTTTAATAGTTACAGTTGCAAATTTATCAGTTAGCGACGGCAAGGATGGATATCTTGGTTTTCGACCCGAGATCAACTTGACCAGACAATCACCTGTTGTAATTGGGGTATTTGTTTGGGATGTGGCAAAAGCAACTGCAAATTTGATAATAAATTTGCCAGCTCGAATGGCGAATATTTTTGCAACAGCTATAGGTGCGGAACCAAGAGATGTCGATGGACCAATATCAATTGTTGGAGTTAGCGTAATTAGTGGTGATGTTGCCGCTCAAGAAGCGCCAGCAAGTTGGCGCATTTTAGATTTCCTCGTTTTGCTAGCCAGCGTGAATTTAGCTTTATTCTTTTTTAATTTATTGCCAATTCTGCCATTAGACGGCGGACACGTTGCTGGAGCTACCTATGAATGGATTAGAAGAGGAACAAAATCAAAGCGGGCCCAGGATGCCGTTGATATTGCAAAACTAATGCCTGCCGCATATGTGTTTGCGATTGTGCTGTTGAGTTTTTCATTGCTGTTGATTTATGTGGATTTAGTCGCCCCAATTAGGCTGAATTGAAAGTTGGGAGCGCAAAATTTACCGAGGGAATGGATAATTCGGTTATGAATATTGATCTTGGTATGCCTACGCCACCTCCCGTATTAGCACCCAGGCGCAAGTCACGTCAGATTGTGCTGAACCACCCGAGCAAACCTGTGGTTGTTGGTGGTGGTGCACCAATAAGCGTGCAGTCAATGTGCACCACCGTAACTGCTGATGTGAATGCAACTTTGCAACAAGTTGCTGAGTTAACAGCATCTGGCTGCAATGTGGTCAGAGTTGCCGTGCCTAGTCAAGATGATGCTGATGCACTCGCAATAATTGCGCGAAAATCTTCCATCCCAGTTATTGCAGATATTCATTTCCAACCTCGATATGTGTTTGCGGCAATTGATGCTGGCTGTGCTGGCGTTCGAGTGAATCCAGGAAATATCAAACAGTTTGATGATCGAGTAAAGGAAATTTCTCAAGCAGCAGCCGCTGCTAAAGTTCCAATCAGAATTGGTGTTAATGCGGGTTCACTAGATCCACGCTTGCTTCAAAAGTATGGCAAGGCAACTCCAGAAGCGCTGGTGGAATCTGCCTTATGGGAAGCTTCACTATTTGAAGAACATGGATTTGGCGATATAAAGATTTCAGTTAAGCATCACGATCCGGTAGTAATGGTGAAGGCATATCGTTTACTGGCTGAACAATCTGATTACCCGCTGCATCTGGGTGTTACTGAAGCAGGACCAGCATTTCAAGGAACTATCAAGTCAGCGGTTGCATTTGGCGCACTGCTAAGCCAAGGTATTGGTGACACGATTCGAGTATCACTTTCTGCTCCGCCAGTTGAGGAAGTGAAAGTTGGAAATCAAATCTTGGAATCATTGAATCTAAAACAACGCGGTTTGGAAATTGTTTCTTGCCCATCTTGTGGGCGAGCACAAGTTGATGTTTACACCTTAGCTAATGAAGTAACCGCTGGCCTTGAAGGCATGAAGGTTCCACTTAGAGTCGCAGTAATGGGCTGTGTGGTTAACGGCCCGGGCGAAGCACGTGAAGCAGATTTAGGCGTTGCATCTGGAAATGGCAAAGGACAGATATTTGTTAAAGGCGAAGTAATAAAAACTGTACCTGAATCAGAAATTGTGGCAACCCTAATTGCTGAAGCGAACCGCTTGGCTGCTGAAATGGAAGCGGCTGGAGTTGCTGGGGAACCTTCGGTATCGGTGTCCTAACTGCTATGAGGTCCACTTATGTGCGACCAGTTACACCAGATGATTTATCTTTGGCAATTCAAATTGCTCAAATAGATCCAATTGCTAATTGCTTCTTGATATCTAAATTAATTGATTTCAATCCGACAGATACACAGATATTATTTGTTTCAGATCGAGATAAGAACTTGGGATTAGCTTATGTTGGCATAAACACAACTACTGCAAATTGCAGTTATGAGATGCTTACTCACCTGGCAGACTATCTAATGCAAGCACCAATAGCTACCTCGAGCATAGTTGGAAAGAGAGAAGATGTTTTTGGCTTGTGGCAGCAGGTATCAAGTTTTCTAGGTTCGGCTCGCCTAATTAGATCAGATCAACCACTTTTATTTTTAGACAAATCTCCTCTGATTGCACCCAATACCCAAGTGAGACTTGCAACTATCGATGAGTTAGAAAAAGTATTGCCAGTAGCGGCAATGATGTTCCGTGAAGAGGTTGGGATTGACCCATTGCGACCAGCTACACGTGCTGTTTATCAATCGCGAGTTTTGGAACTTTTGCAGAACCAACGCACCTTTGTTTTAACTGATGAAAATGAGATTATTTTCAAGGTAGATATTGGAGTCCAATCTGACACTGTTATTCAGATTCAAGGTGTTTGGGTGGCACCAAGTCATCGAGGACAGCGGATATCGGCACCAGCGCTAGCTGCAGCAGTTGTGCAGATGCGCAAGCGAGTTCCTACTGTGTCGCTTTATGTGAACGACTTTAACTATCGTGCGCTCAGGCTTTATCGATCACTTGGGTTTGAACAGGTAGGTACATTCGCGTCAGTGATGCTTTAGTTGCGGCTGTTCTGTTAGCCTTGAAATCTATTTTGAAAGGGGTATCTGTGCAATATCGAATGTCGGAGCTGTTTTTGCGAACGTTGCGAGAAAACCCTGCTGATGCCGAAGTTGCAAGCCACTCATTGTTGATTCGAGCTGGATATCTTCGTCGCGCAGCATCTGGTGGATACACCTGGTTGCCTCTTGGACTAATGGTCTTACAGAAAGTAACTGAAATTGTTCGAGAAGAGATGAACAAAGCTGGATTTCAAGAAGTTCATTTCCCTGCCTTGTTACCAAGAGAACCTTATGAAGCAACAAATCGCTGGACAGAATATGGACCAGCGCTATTTCGCCTCCAAGATCGACGCGGTGCAGATTATTTACTAGCGCCAACTCATGAAGAGATGTTTACCCTTTTGGTTAAAGATTTGTATTCATCTTATAAAGATTTACCATTATCACTTTATCAAATTCAAACAAAGTATCGTGATGAAGCAAGACCAAGAGCGGGGTTGCTTCGTGGCCGTGAATTTATTATGAAAGATAGCTATTCATTTGATTTAGATGATGAAGGCTTAGTAGTTTCCTACCAAAAGCATCGAGATGCATATCAAAAAGTATTTGAACGTTTGGTAATTGACTATGTGATTGTTTCAGCACAATCTGGCGCAATGGGAGGTAGCGCATCTGAGGAATTTTTAGCTCCTGCCGATGCTGGTGAAGATACGTATGTGGAAACTGAAGGTGGCGCAGCAAATGTAGAGGCAATTCAGATTAAGCCTGCGCAATCAATATCGATAACTGATTTACCTGCTGCTCAAGTGCATGACACTCCAGATACCGCAACTATTGAAGCATTAGTTAATTTTTGTAATCAAAATGAATCATTGAAGCGAAGTAATCAATGGACTGCTGCTGATACATTGAAGAATGTATTGATGCGCTTGGTTTCCCAAGATGGCACAACTAGCGTGCTTGCTATTGGTATTCCAGGAGATCGCGAAGTTGATATGCGTAGATTGGAAGCTGCAGTTTATCCTGAGATAGTAACCCCGTTTACCGATGAAGATTTTGCAAAATATCCAACACTTGTAAAGGGATATATCGGACCAGACGCACTCGGAATCAAATCAAAATCCAAAATAGAGTATTTAGTTGATCCGCGTGTTGTTTCTGGAACAAGTTGGATTACGGGTGCAAATCGAACTGGAAAACATGTCTTTGGCTTAGTAATGGGAAGAGACTTTAATCCTGATGGGCAAATTGATGTAGCTGATGTTCGAATTGGCGATGAATGTGTAGTACCAGCTGGCAAAGTAATTCGCCTAGCGCGCGGTATTGAAGTTGGCCATATATTCCAACTTGGCCGAAAGTATGCGCAGGCACTGGACCTAAAAGTGCTTAATGAAAACGGTGAGCAGGTAGTAGTCACGATGGGCTCATACGGAATTGGTGTTACTCGAGCCGTTGCAGTTATTGCAGAGCAGCATCACGATGAAAGAGGTTTGCGTTGGCCAAGAACTGTTACACCAGCTGATGTTCACTTAGTTATTGCAGGTAAGGATGAAGCACTGGCGATAGCTGCTAACCAGCTTGCCGATCAACTAAATGCACAGAGACTGTCGGTATTGATTGATGATCGTGTGGGAGTTTCTGTTGGAGTTAAGTTTAATGACGCTGAATTGATTGGCATTCCTACTGTAGTTGTGATTGGTAAAAAATATGCAGAAGGATTAGTTGAGGTACGAGATAGATTTACTGGCGCAGTTGACGACGTGTTGCTCTCCGAACTCGTAGCCAAGGTGAAGCAACTGCATTAGCTACAGTAGACTAGTAAAAAACTAAAACACATAACAGAATGAGGGGTAGTAAGTGAGTCAACTATCCCAATCGATGCTGGAGAGTTTGGTTCGCCCGATTGCTTCTGCACACAACTTAGATCTAGAAGAAGTTGAAATTCGAAAAACTGGCAATCGCCAGGTTGTTCGCGTTATTTTAGATAAACTCGGTGGCATCTCCCTTGATGAAGTAGCTGCAATTACTAAATTGGTTTCAGATAAATTAGACGAGATTGTAGACATTACTTCACCTTTCACCCTGGAAGTAAGTTCACCTGGGGTAGATCGACCGCTAACTCAGTTAAGGCATTGGCAGCGTAATTTAAATCGCTTAGTAAAAGTCGAGCGCTCAGATGGCAAAAGTGTTTTAGGGCGAATAGTTAATGTAATTGATTCTCAAGTATTGCTAGATGTTAAAGGAAAACAAATAGAGTTGCCGCTTAATCAAGTAGTTCGAGCGGTTATTCAAGTGGAATTTAATCGGTAGGGTGTCATGGATATTGATTTAGCGGCATTGAAAGCAATCGTTTATGAAAAAGACTTGTCCTGGGAGACATTACTAAGTGCGCTCGAAGCCGCACTATTAACCGCTTATCAGCGCACAACTGGGCGAATGCAGAATTGTCGAGTTGAGATTGATCGCAAGTCTGGCAAAGTAACGGTGTGGATCAGAAATCAAGACGAATCAGGTAATTTGCTTCCGGAGCAAGATGACACACCTGAAGGTTTTGGTCGAATCGCTGCTGCAACTGCAAAGACAGTTTTGTTTGAACGATTGCGCGACGTTGCTGACATTAAAACTGTTGATGATTTTTCTGCTCGCGAAGGCGACATAGTTTCAGGCGTTATACAACAAGGTTCTGATCCAAAACTAGTTTACGTAAACTTAGGTAACGTTGAAGCAAATATTCCAATCCAAGAGCAAGTTCCCACTGAAAAATACGTGCATGGAAATCGGATACGAGCATTAGTTTTACATGCAAAGCGTGGACTAAAAGGTCCACTTATAACTTTGTCTAGAACTCATCCACAACTTGTCACAAAACTTTTTTCACTAGAAGTGCCTGAGGTCGCATCTGGGCTGGTGCAAATAATGGCCGTTGCACGTGAACCTGGACACAGAACAAAGATTGCAGTTTTTACTGCCGATCCTGATTTAAATCCAAAAGGAGCTTGTATTGGACCTTTTGGGCAGCGAGTTAGAAATGTTATGAGTGAATTAAATGGCGAGAAGATAGATATTGTTGATTTTGATCAAGATCCCATTAAATTTATTTCCAGTGCATTATCCCCATCAAGGGTAACGAAAGTTCAGGTACTGGATTTAGCAAATCGGGTAGCTCGGGTGTGGGTGCCTGATTTTCAACTTTCACTGGCAATCGGCCGTGAAGGGCAAAATGCCCGGCTAGCGGCACGACTTACTGGTTGGCGGATAGATATCAGGCCAGACACTGACCCAGAACTAATAAGCGAGCCAGCCGACACGCCGAAACAGGCGAGCGAGTAGACTTCGGATGACGAGTTCAGCCGGCTCGGAATCTACGCCGATACGTACCTGTGTTGGTTGTCGAAATCGAGCGGAGCAGAATCAGTTGCTACGAGTAGTGCTGCGAGCGAATGCGGTTGTGCCGGATACGCAAAATCGACAATTAGGTCGAGGTGCATATCTACATCGCAATCAGGAATGCATTGATCGAGCAATTCAACGCCGGAGTCTGATACGCGCTTTAGGAGCAGACTCAGATTTGGATTATCGATTACTGCAGCAGTTAACAAGTAGTTCTTAAGTCCGCTGGCGAGAGCCTTTAACTATGGGAGAAGTGAACGGATGTTCACCAAATGAGCCGATGAGGTCTTCCAGCTAACCGCCCGTGTCTAAAGCCCGGGCCAAACGAGGAGTGCAGTGTCCAAGGTTCGGGTCTACGAGCTAGCAAAAGAGCTCGGAGTCGAAAGTAAAGTTGTGCTTGCCAAGTTACAAGAACTTGGTGAGTTTGTTCGTTCTGCCTCATCCACCATTGAAGCTCCAGTCGCACGGCGACTTGTAGAAGCTATGGGTGGAGCGGTTGCAAAACCACCTGCAAAAAAGAAAACGACTAAGGCTGCCAAACCACCTGTTGCGGAACCACAACAGATACCTACAGCAGAAGAAAACCCGCCAGCACCAGAGATGCCAACAACAGCTCCGGCAAAACCAGCTCAACCACCATCCTCAACTGGACAAGCACCAACACAAGGTAATGCAAGTCCAGTAGCGCCACGACCGCCAGCAGCAAGGTCAGGAAATAATCCCTTTGGTGCGCCTAAGTCAGCACCTAGAGCGGGAAATAATCCCTTTGGTGCGCCTAAGTCAGCACCTAGAGCGGGAAATAATCCCTTTGGTGCTCCAAGATCTGCAGCGCCTAAACCTGGCAACAATCCATTTGGTACACCACGTGAAGGAACTCGACCTGCAAGACCAGGAAGCGACCGTCCACGAGATGGTGTACGTGGTAACAGACCAACTGGTGCACCACGAGATGGTGCACGCGGGGGTCGACCAACAACAGCGGCACCTCGAGAAGGCGGTCGTGGTCCAAAGAATTTCGGTGTTCCACGAGCAGGCGGAGCACCAAGCGCTCCAGGGCGCGGCGGTAAACCAGGTCGACCAGGTTCAGGTCCGCAAGGGCGAGGTCAAGTTGGTGGCGCATTTGGTAAGCAAGGCGGAAAGTCAAAGAAGAGTTATAAGTCGAAGAAAACGCGCAGACAAGAATTCGACAATATGGAAGCACCTGAGTTAGGTGGTGTTTCACTTCCGCGTGGAAATGGTCAGGTAATCCGGATGCGCCGCGGCTCTTCACTGAGCGAGTTCGCTGAAAAAATTAATGCAAATCCTGCAGCCCTGGTTACTGCACTGTTCCATTTGGGCGAAATGGTTACTGCAACTCAATCTGTTAGTGACGATTTACTTAAATTACTTGGTTCAGAAATGAATTTTGATGTTCAAATAGTTTCACCCGAAGACGAAGATCGAGCTTTATTAGAGTCATTTGATGTTGACTTAGATTATCAAGATGAAGAAGAAGACCTGGAGATTAGACCACCAGTTGTAACTGTAATGGGTCACGTGGATCACGGAAAGACACGATTACTGGATGCAATTAGAAAAACCAATGTGGTTTCAGGCGAAGCAGGTGGAATAACTCAGCATATTGGTGCTTATCAAGTAATTACTGAACACAATGATGAGCCTCGAGCAATTACTTTTATTGATACCCCCGGCCACGAAGCTTTCACCGCAATGCGTGCTCGCGGCGCAAAAGCTACAGACATTGCAATATTGGTAGTGGCGGCAGATGATGGAGTTAAACCGCAAACAATTGAAGCGCTAAATCACGCTCAAGCAGCAAATGTACCAATTGTGGTAGCAGTTAACAAAGTTGATAAAGAGGGCGCATCACCAGATAAAGTTCGCGGTCAACTTACCGAATACGGACTTGTTGCCGAAGAGTACGGCGGTGACACGATGTTTGTTGACGTTTCAGCATTAACTGGCTTGAATATTCACGAGTTGCTTGATGCTGTGTTATTGACAGCTGATGCAGCGATTGATTTGCGGGCTAATTCGAAATCTCCAGCCAGCGGTGTTTCAGTTGAAGCGCATCTTGATCGTGGTCGAGGTCCCATTGCAACCGTACTTGTGCAGCGAGGAACTCTGCGTCCAGGTGATTCGTTAGTAGTTGGTGAAGCACACGGCCGTGTTCGTGCGATGCAAGATGAAAATGGCGACCCAGTCTTAGCAGCAGGACCTTCACGTGCGGTGCAAGTGTTGGGGTTATCCGCTGTGCCAGATGCGGGAGATTCGTTCATAGTAGTTGATGAAGATCGAACTGCTCGACAAATTGCGCAAACTCGTGCTGCTCGAGAGCGAAATGCTCAGCTTGCCCAAAATCGCAGCAGTCGTTCGCTGGAAGACTTTATGAAGAATTTGGAAAAGGGTGGTGCAGATAGCGAACTGCGCCTAATCATCAAAGGTGACGTTTCTGGTTCAGTTGAAGCCCTCGAAGATGCGCTATTGAAGATTGATATTGGGGAAGAAGTGTCACTTCGGGTAATTCATCGAGGCGTTGGTGCAATCACGAAGAACGATATTGATTTAGCAACTGCATCCACTGCAGTAATTATCGGCTTTAATGTTAGGCCAGAAGGACAAGCACGAGAACTTGCTGAACGAGCTGGTATTGATGTTCGCTTCTATACCGTTATTTATCAAGCAATTGATGAAATCGAAGCTGCACTTAAGGGAATGCTTAAGCCAATTTATGAAGAAGTTGAGCTTGGCTCAGCTGAAATTAGAAACATTTTCAAATCCAGCAAGGCAGGCACAATTGCTGGCTGCATGATTTTGTCTGGTTCGGTAAAGCGAAACAGTAAGGCACGCATTATTCGTGGTGGTGCAATTGTCGCTGAAAACTTATCTATTGATTCTCTGCGTAGGGAAAAAGATGATGTAACGGAAGTTCGTGAAGGTTTTGAGTGTGGTATTTCATTTGATAATTTCAATGATATTGCCGTTGATGATCGAATCGAAACTTATGAGTTACGCGAGAAAGCCCGTGCCTAATGGGAGAAGCCAGAGCTAAGAAGATTGCAGATCGAATTCGCGAGATAGTCGCCTCACTAATCGAGTTTCGAGTTAAAGATCCAAGGTTAGGTTTTGTTACCGTTACTGAAGTAAGGCTCACCGGTGATCTGCGAGAAGCGACTATTTTTTATACCGTGCTTGGCAGTGAATTGGAACGGATAGCAACAAAGGCTGCATTGGAATCTGCTAAAGGGATGATTAGGTCAGAAGTTGGCAAGCAACTTGGAATTAAGTTCACTCCAACAATTGAATTTGTCTTAGATGCATTGCCAGAAGGTGTTGCCAGAATGGAAGAGCTTTTGCAACAAGCACGCGCGGCAGATCAGCAAGTCCATCAAATTGCAGAAAAAGCAAGTTGGGCTGGCGATGCTGACCCGTACCGTGATTTGAATAAATCTAAGTAAAGTAGTTGAAAATGAATGCCCTCAATGGCATCTTGGTAATCGATAAACCTTTGGGCATAACATCACATGATGTGGTTGCTCGAATTAGAAAAGTTTTACACACCAAGAAGGTAGGGCATGCCGGAACCCTTGACCCAGAGGCAAGTGGCGTGTTGGTTTTGGGAATAAATCGCGGAACAAGACTGATGCAATATTTTGTTGGTGATAACAAAAGATACCAAGCGACTATAAGACTTGGAGTTTCAACTGTTTCAGATGACGCTGCAGGAGTAGTTCTGCAGATAACTGGTAATTCATTATCCGAGTCAGAGATTAGATCCGCACTACTTAAGTTTGTTGGAAAAATTATGCAGCGGCCAAGTAGTGTCAGTGCAATAAAAGTAAATGGCGTCCGAGCACACGACTTGGTTAGATCTGGGGTTGAGGTTGAATTAAAGTCTCGTCCAGTTGAAATATTCGAGATTAACTTGTTAGATGTTGCAGATAATGAGTTTGACGGTATACCCGTCACTGACATTACAGTTGAAGTTTTTTGTACAAGCGGCACATATGTCAGAGCGCTTGCTCGAGATTTAGGTGAACAGTTAAATGTGGGTGGATCTGTTCTCACTCTGCGCCGAACTCAAGCTGGAAGCTTTGTTCAATCTCAAGCCACACCATTATCTGAGATTGTCGATAGCACATCCGTTTTGCCTATGGGAGCAATTGCGCGCAAAATCATGCCCACCATTTCCATTCCAAATGATAAAGCGATTGATTTGATTCACGGCCGACAGATAAATGTAACGTTTGCAGATCACTATCCAGTAGCTGCATTAACTTCAGAGAATCAATTAGTTGCTGTTGGTAAAATAAATGACAATGTGTTTCAACCAGATAACGTATTTCTTAGCTTATCGGAGTTAATCAATGAGTAAGTCAGTAGTTGTTCTGGGTGTTTTAGATGGGGTGCACTTAGGACATCAATTACTTCTGACAACTGCTGCCGATTTAGCGGCTGAACTTGATGCAAAAGTAGTAGTAGTAAGTTTCGATCCGCACCCAAGCACTGTTATTCAGAAATCTGAAGTTGAATTAATTTGCAGTGTGACTGAGCGTAAAGAGTTACTCATTCAATATGGGGCTGACCGAGTTGAGGTTTTAGATTTTGATCAATCACGAATGCAGCAAACCCCACAAGAGTTTATTTCTGAAGTCTTGATTGCGAATTGGCAAACGGTTGCTGTAGTTGTTGGGGAAGGATATCGATTTGGATATAAAGCCCAAGGTACTGCACTAGATATTGCTGCAGCTGGTATTAGAAATATAGTAGTGGCGCATAAAGAGTTTGCTGGTGGACGAATCTCATCATCTCGAATTCGACAAGCAATAAAAAATGGCGAGGTATCAGAAGCTGCATTGATGCTCGGCCGTCCCTTCACACTGACTGGACCTGTTGTTGTTGGGGATCAGCGAGGTCGTCTATTGGGATATCCAACTGCAAATTTGCAAGTAGATGTCAATCAAGTTTTGCCTAAAGCTGGGGTGTACGCGGGTTATGCGTTGGCAAAATCGCAGATGTTTCAAGCGGCTATTAGCGTTGGTGCAAACTTAACTTTTGGCGGTGAAGAGATGCGGATAGAGGCACATTTGATTGGCACAAGCCTAGATCTCTATGGCGAGAAGATAACTATCTCATTTGTGGAGTATTTACGCTCAATGCACCATTTTGACTCTCAAAAAGAGCTTATTGAGCAGATGGACCAGGACGTAGTTCGAGTTGGCAAACTGCTAACTGGTAGCCTTTGACCAGATTCCAGCCGGAATTTACGGTTTCTGAGCGGGCGCTCGGTTGCCGAGAAAAAAGGGCATCAGCCCCGCGCCCGAAAGGTAACAACAATGTCTGAAGTTAAGACCAAGCAGTCGGTTATCAAGGATTTTGCTAAGTCAGCAAATGACACTGGATCTGCCGAAGTACAGATTGCACTTTTGACTGATCGAATAAATCATTTAACTGATCACCTTAAGGATCATCCTCAAGATCATCACGGTCGTCGTGGTTTGCTGCTTTTGGTAGGTCGCCGTCGTCGCTTATTGGATTACTTAGCCAATAAAGATATTGAAGGTTACCGTGCGTTGATTGCTCGCTTGGGCATTCGACGATAACTAAACCAAATCGAGCACGTTGAAAAAGACGTCGGTCCTCGGTGGTGGGTAGCGGGTCAACAGAGCCGCTGTTCTCGATCGAAGACCGCAGAACAACGTGCTCCATAGTTCTATGGAGTAATAAATGGCCCAAGAAGGCAAAGTTTCGCGCACCGTAATTAAGAGCGAAGGCTTTAAAGATCGCGAAATCGTATTTGAAACTGGACGACTTGCTCGACAAGCAAGTGGCTCAGCAGTTGTTTATTTTGATGATGAAACAATGTTGCTTTCAGCAACCACTGCATCAAAAAACCCCCGAGCAGAAATTGATTTTTTTCCGCTCACCATTGATGTAGAAGAGCGTATGTATGCAGTTGGTCGAATTCCTGGATCATTTTTCCGTCGCGAAGGACGACCAACAGAAGATGCAATTTTGGCTTCACGTCTAATTGATCGGCCGCTACGACCATCATTTGTTGATGGCTTGCGCAATGAGATTCAAGTTGTAGTGACAGTCCTGTCATTACATCCTGATCATATGTATGACGTGCTCGCAATAAATGCCGCATCTATGTCAACGATGTTGGCTGGAGTTCCTTTCTCAGGTCCAATTGCCGGAGTTAGAGTTGCGTTGATTGATGGTAAATGGATGGCATTTCCAACACATGATGAATTAGCTCGAGCCACCTTTGACATGGTTGTTGCTGGACGTGTCCTACCTGATGGTGATGTGGCAGTAATGATGGTTGAAGCAGAAGCGCCAGAAGCTACCTTCGAGTTAATTGCAGCTGGTGGAAAGGTGCCAACTGAACAAGTTGTATCAGAAGGTTTAGATGCGGCGAAGCCATACATCACTCAGTTATGTAAAGCACAATCTGAACTAGCAGCTCAAGTTGATAAACAAACAGCTGATTTTTCAATCTTTGTTGATTATCAATCAGATGTGATGGATGCGGTGAGTAACTTGGCACGAGCCGATATCGCTTCTGCGATGACCCTTGTTTCTAAAGCAGACCGAGAAGCGGCAACTGCTGAAATTACTGAACGCGTCAAAAGTGAACTTGTAGAGAAATTCCCAGATCGCGAAGCAGAAGTTAAAGCTGCAATTAGATCTTTAACTAAACAGATTATTCGTGAGCGAGTACTACGTGATCAAGTCCGAATTGACGGTCGCGGCCTGACGGATTTACGTCAACTATCAGCTGAAGTTCACGTGGTACCAAGAGCACATGGTTCAGCACTGTTTGAGCGTGGAGAAACTCAAGTTCTTGGGGTTACGACATTGAACATGTTAACGATGGAACAAAAGGTAGATAGCTTGTTACCAAATGACACTAAGCGATATATGCACAACTACAACATGCCACCTTATTCAACTGGAGAAACTGGAAGAGTTGGATCTCCCAAGCGTCGAGAAATTGGACATGGTGCGTTAGCTGAGCGAGCATTAGTTCCAGTTCTACCTACGCGTGAACAGTTTCCTTACGCAATAAGACAAGTATCGGAAGCCATTGGATCAAATGGCTCTACTTCAATGGGGTCTGTTTGTGCAGCCACAATGTCACTGTTATCTGCCGGTGTGCCGCTTCGTGATTTAGTTGGCGGTATTGCAATGGGACTTATCAGTGATGAGATTGATGGTGAAACAAGATATGTTGCATTAACTGACATTCTTGGTGCAGAAGATGCATTTGGTGATATGGACTTTAAGGTCGCTGGTACGAAAGATATGGTCACAGCACTTCAGCTAGATACTAAATTGGATGGCATTCCAGCATCGGTGTTGCAAGCAGCACTTGGTCAAGCAAAAGATGCGCGATTAGCAATCTTGAAAGTGATGGCAGATGCAATTGATACTGCGGATGAGATGAGTCCACTGGCTCCAAGGATTATGACTGTCAAAATTCCAGTTGACAAAATTGGTGAGGTTATTGGACCAAAAGGCAAGATGATTAATCAGATTCAAGCTGATACTGGTGCAACTATCACAATCGAAGATGATGGAACTGTTTACATCGGTGCAACAAATGGCGATGCAGCAGAAGCAGCTCGTGCCGCAATAAACAGCATTGCCAATCCACAAATGCCAGAGGTTGGCGAAAACTACCTCGGTACGGTAGTTAAGTTAGCGCAGTTTGGTGCATTCATTTCTTTATTACCAGGCAAAGATGGTTTGCTACACATCTCGCAAGTGCGAAAACTTGCAGGAGGCAAGCGAGTTGAAAATGTTGAAGTTGTGCTATCGGTAGGCCAGAAAGTACAAGTTCGTATAGTTGAAATTGATCCACGAGGAAAAATTTCTCTTGAGCCAGTATTGGATGCTGAACCAACAGCATAATCTTCGTTTCAGGGCTTGGGCGCTAGAGCTAATCGCTCTAGGCTAATACTAGAAAGAAAAAGAGGGAAGATGGCACAAATAGCGGTTGGCGTTCTCGGCGCAAAAGGCAAAATGGGCGTTGCCGTGTGCCAGATGGTTTCAAGTCAATCCAACTTCTCACTAATTGCAAGCTGTGATCAAGGCGATGATGTTGCTAGTTTGCTTAAAGCAGATGTAGTTGTTGATTTCACGTCCCCAGAAGCTGTATTGAACAATCTTGAATATTTGATTGCAAACAACAAGAATGTTGTTGTTGGAACAACCGGATTTACGCCAGAGCGTGTTAACCAAGTAAAAGAATGGATGCGCAATTCCAAGAGCAATGTGTTGATTGCACCTAATTTTGCAATTGGTGCAGTGTTAATGATGAAGTTTGCTCAGCAGGCGGCAAACTGGTTTGAGTCTGTGGAGATACTGGAACTTCACCACCCAGCGAAACTGGATGCACCAAGTGGCACTGCAGTTAGAACGGCTGAGTTGATTGCTGAGTCAAAGAAGAAAAGTGGAAAAGCCAAATCGCCAGATGCAACAATAGGAAATCGAGAAGCTCGTGGAGCTCAAGTAAATGACATTTCGGTACATTCATTACGTATTTCTGGTTTAGTTGCGCACCAAGAAGTTATCTTTGGAAATCCAGGTGAAACTCTTTCTATTCGCCATGACGCATTAGATCGAAGCAGTTTTATGCCGGGCGTAGCTCTTGCCATATCAGATATTGCCAATAACCCAGGTTTAGTAATTGGGTTAGAGAATTACTTAAAACTCAGTTAAATCCAAGAAACAATCTAAGTAATGCTGCAGTAATTGCAGCGGTTATCACAATAACAATAAAAGTTGCTTTGAGTTTGTACGCGATGGCACCAGCTAATAATCCAGCAAGTCGGGCATCTAAAACTAATTGCTTGTTATCTCCAAACACTTGAACTGCAGTAAGTGCTGCCAATAAAGCGGTTGGTAATAAAAGCGCAAGTTGAGAGAAATAAGGCTTATTTAATATACGTTGTGGAACTAACATACCAGACAATTTTGTTAAGTATGCAATTATTGAAACAGCTAACACTCCAGTCCAGCTCATTTTCCACCTCGAACTGCAATAAGTGCAGCGGAGAGTGCTGCAAGCAAAATGGGTACGCCAGCAGGCAATACTGGAGTAAAACTTATTGCAATTGCAACTGCTATTAGCGCTGTTACCTTATGCTCTTTAGTTGTAAGTCTTGGTGCTACGAGTGCAAAAAAACCAGCACCTATTGCCGCATCAAGGCCAATTATTTCTGGAGAGGTTATTGATTGTGCGAGCAAAAACCCCAGAGCAGTTGCAATATTCCAGAAGACAAAGACTGAAATACCTGTTGCTAGGAATGCCCTTTTTGCACTTTGTTGCGACTGATCAAATCTGTTTGCCATCGCAGTGCTTTCATCAATAGTAAGGTGTGCATACCAGACTCGTTGCGATAAGTTAGGGATAAGTAATTGTGCTATCCGCATTCCGTATAAGCCATTTCTTACACCCAATAAAGCAGCAGTTGCGATTGCTGAAGTAACACTTCCGCCAGCAGCAATTACGGAGACGTAAGCAAACTGACTAGCCCCACTAAACAGGAGCAGGCTCAGGGTTTGAGTTTGCCAGAACGAAAACCCAGCTACGGAAGAAATTGCACCAAAAGAAATTCCGTATGTGCCAGTTGCAAGTCCAATTGATATCGCGTCCAGGGTGATTTGCTTCGGGGATAATGCACGTGGTGGAATCGGCCTCACGGGGAGACTCTAACCCTCGACACCCCCGAATCTTTCATACTTCCAATCCGTAAAACCCATAAGGTGAAGCCTCTAACAAAGGAATAACGGTGGAGTTGGAATTTCGCAGCGGTGTAGATGTGGAGCTAGTTAAGTCAAGTGCTGCTGATAGCGATGTGATCTTTGCAGCTCGGGTATCTACTCAAGGTGAACGTACTCGAGAAGTTGCAGAAGATACTGAAAAAGCAATCTCCGGCTTGATTAATTTTTTGATGCGAGAGCGCCACGGATCACCATTTGAACATTCTGTGATGACTTTTTATGTTAAAGCACCAATTTTTGTTTGGCGTGAACATATGCGCCATCGAATAGCTTCTTATAATGAAGAAAGTGGTCGATATCGCGTTCTTGAACCATGCTTTTACGTTCCGGATGAAGATCGAAAATTAGTTCAAATCGGTAAAGCAGGTGCCTATACATTTGAGTTGGGTACACCAGAGCAACACAAAATTACTGATGATTCATTTCGAGAAGCATGCACGCAGGCCTATCAACAATATGAAAAAATGTTAGCGGCAGGTGTCGCGCGTGAAGTTGCCAGAGGTGTTTTACCCGTTACCACTTATTCGTCTGCTTATGTAACCATGAATGCTCGAGCGATGATGAATTTCTTGTCGTTGCGACGAAGTGCGCCTGATTCACATTTTCCATCGTACCCGCAGCGCGAGATTGAATTAGTTGCAGAAAAGTATGAAGATGCCTGGGCTAAGTTAATGCCGATTACGCACTCAGCCTTTGTTGCCAACGGCAGAGTAGCCCCGTAACGACTAGTTGGCTAGGGTTAGCGGTATGACATTTGGTTCAGTCATTACTGCGATGGTCACTCCCTTTAGCGCAGATGGCAGTGTCGATTTCGGTCGAGTTGGTCCGTTGGTTGACCGGCTACTTGAGCTTGGAAATGACGGTTTAGTTATAAATGGCACAACGGGCGAGTCAGCAACTGTTGATGATGACGAGAAAAATGAGCTACTTAGAGAAGTTGTACTCAGTGTTTCAGGTCGGGCTAAGGTCATTGCAGGTGTTGGGAGTAATGACACTGCACATTCAATCAGATTAGCAAAAGCTGCAAAGGCAGCAGGCGCAGATGCATCATTAATCGTTACGCCTTACTACAACAAACCATCTGCAGAGGGTTTGTATGCTCATTTTGTTGCAGTGGCGCAGGCAACTGATCTACCGGTAATGATTTATGACATCCCTGGACGTTCTGCCGTTGCAATTCCAAAAGATGTGATGCTGAAGTTAGCAGAACATCCTTTGATTTTGGCGAATAAAGATGCTCGAGCAGATTTAGCTTTCTCATCGGAGATGATTCGCAACTCGGGATTGCAGTGGTTTAGCGGTGATGACATTTTAAATTTACCAATGCTTTCTATTGGTGCTTACGGTTTTGTTTCAGTTTGTGGACATCTAGTAGCTGATCGCTTGAAGTTAATGCGAGAACAGTTCTTCTCTGGAGACATCAATGCTGCAATTAATACAAATTCAGATTTAGTACCAATTTATCTCGGTGTCATGTCAAAAATGCCAGGGGTTATGGCAGTTAAAGCCGCACTTGCAATTCAAGGACATCTAGAAAATGTAGTTCGGTTGCCACTAGTGCCAGCTTCTTCTCAACAAATAACCCAACTTCAAGATGATCTTGCTTTGGGTGGCATAAAGTTGTGACTGATACGCAGGTAGTTGGTATAGCAACAACTGCACCAAGCAACCGATTGCGAATTTTTCAATTGGGCGGCCTTGGTGAAGTTGGTCGCAATATGGCTATTATTGAACTAAACGGCAAACTATTAGTTATTGATTGTGGATTACTCTTCCCAGATGAAACTCAACCAGGTGTTGACTTAATTCTGCCTGACTTTGAACCCATAAGGCATCGTTTAGCAGACATTCAAGCAATCGTTTTAACACATGGTCATGAAGATCATATGGGCGCAATCCCTTATCTTCTGCGTGAAGCTCCAGATATTCCAATCTACAGTTCTAAGTTAGCGCTTGCATTATTAGCACCTAAGTTAAAAGAGTATCGGGTAATTGCTCCGTTAATAACTGTTTCAGATCGTGAGATAGTTCAGATCGGCGATTTTCAAATCCAATTCTTAGCAGTTACCCATTCGATTCCAGATGCATTTGCTCTGGTGATTAAAACAGTAGCAGGAACCATTTTGCATACCGGAGACTTTAAAATTGATCCGCTGCCACTTGATGGACGAAAAACAGATTTAGAAATGTTCAGCATGGTAGGCAGCGAAGGTGTAGATGTATTAATGGTGGATTCAACTAATGCTGAAATCCCTGGCTTTGTTCCACCAGAGCGTGACATTGGACTTGTGCTCAATAGAGTAATTGGTGCAGCTCCTGGTCGGGTTATCGTTGCATCTTTTGCATCACATGTGCATCGTATTCAGCAGATAATTAATGCAGCCAAACTAAACAACCGTGTAGTTGCAATGGTCGGTCGCTCTATGGTTAAAAATCAAACAATTGCAGCAGAGCTGGGATATTTAAAAGTTCCTGGTGGCACTTTAATTGCAGCAGAGAAAGTAGATGAATTACCAGCCAACCGAGTAGTGATTATCTCTACCGGAAGTCAAGGTGAACCAATGTCTGCATTAAGCAGAATGGCAAATGGCGATCACAATTTCGCATTGGGGCCAAGTGATACGGTTGTATTGGCAACGAGTTTGATTCCTGGTAATGAAACAACAGTAAATCATCTGATAAATCGAATAATTCGACAAGGTGCAACTGTGATTCATAAAGGAAATGCAAATGTGCACGTTTCTGGACATGCTGCCGCAGGAGAGTTGCTACAGTTGTTTTCCGCAGTCAAGCCTAAATACGTTATGCCGGTTCATGGTGAGCGTCGCCATCAAGTTGCGAATGCAAAATTAGCCCAACTATCAGGAATTGCAATTAAAAACATTGTTGTTGCAGACAATGGTGATGTAATTGAGTTAACCAAAGATGAACTAAAGATAGTTGATTGCTTTGGTGTTGGATTGGTTTTTGTCGACGGAAGTAGCGTTGGAGAGGTTGCGGAAACCTCGCTAAAGGATCGACGCATTCTTGGCGAAGAAGGTTTTATTTCAGTTTTTCTTGCCGTTGATTTAGTTAAAGGTAAAGTTGTTGCAGGACCAGAAGTACATGCTCGCGGCTTTGCCGAAGATGATGCAGTTTTTGAAGATGTTATTCCGCAAATAGTTTCTGCAGTAGAAGCCGCATTGGTCTCTGGAAAGCAAGACGAGCGTACGTTAAGTCAAATAGTGCGCAGGACAACTGGTAAGTGGGTAGCAGCTCAACATTCTCGCCGACCGATGATTGTTCCTGTTGTTGTTGAGGCGTAGCCGGCGACACGATAGGCCTAAATCCCTCAGTAAACCAAGGTTGCAACCTAACCTGAGCGCATGGCCGCACGAACTTCCCCTGCGCCCAAGCGAAAATCTGCGCGCAGGGGTGGATTTTTCACTCGCATTGTTATTGCTGTATTTCGGGCGGTTCAGTATGTTTATTTGGCAATTGGTCGTGGGATTGGATTTGTATTTCGTCTTCTAGGAGATTCTGCTCGAGACCTAGCACCTGAGCAACGAAGAGATGGCTCTGGCTTATTGCTGCTTGCGGCAGCGGTGATAACAGCAGCGGTTTTTTGGTTTGAAACTCAAGGCGCGTTGGCTAATTGGTTAACAATTGTTCTAACTGGGGCAGTTGGTTCTGTAGATTTAATTCTGCCGGCAGTTTTTCTTTTAGCTGCATGGCGGACTTTTAGAGCACCAGCACCTGAGGGCGAAGGTGCCAGAATCTTAATTGGTGTAATTTTTCTAGTGATTGCAATACTGGGCATCTGGCATATTGCTATGGGTAATCCATCACCTAATGCAGGTGCGACCAAAATGAGATCTGCTGGCGGTTGGATTGGCTACCTTTCTGCAAGTTTAGGGACTAATTTAATTGGACCAATTGTTACCACCATTTTGTTGGTGATTCTTGGATTCTTCGGCTTATTGATTGTAACCAAAACCCCAATTGCACGAATACCTGAGCGATTAGGTCAAATTTTTGGTTTCGTTCCAAGATTCTTTAGATGGCTTGGGGAGCGTCGAGAAGAGAAGCGCCAGCAGGCTGAATTAGACGGAGTCGTTGATACTGAAACTGGTGAAATTTTATCAAAGCAAGAACGTCGCAACCCAATTCGCAGCGGATTTTTGAAAATTATAGATTTAATGGGATTTGATAAATCAAAGGAAGATGAAGTTGAAGCAGAAACAGAAAGAGAAAAACCTTTTGATTCGGTAATCATTACTGACGTTGCAGCTGATGACTATGACGAGGTTGAAGACATTGAGGAAGTTCAGATTGGTGAAGTTGATTTGGTTGATGAACCCTATGGCGAAACAACTATTGAGATTCCCGTGCTAATCCAACATTCAACCCCGACATCCACCGATCCAGGCAAAGTGTCTGTGACAGCCACAACTACATTGCGCAATGAAACAAAACGAAAGAATCAAGCTTATGTATTACCTTCACTTGATTTACTCAAGCCAGCTGCACTAATTAAGCGAAATTCACAGGCAAATGAGTCAGTAATGGCTGCACTAACTGGCGTGTTTGAAGAGTTTGATATCGATGCCACTGTTACTGGGTATCAACGTGGCCCAACAGTTACTAGGTATGAAGTTGAACTGGGCTTGGGAACAAAAGTAGAACGTGTTACTGCGCTATCGAGGAACATTTCTTACGCTGTTGCGTCAGCTGAAGTTCGCATTCTCTCGCCGATTCCTGGAAAGAGCGCAATTGGAATAGAAATACCGAATAGTGATCGAGAAGTAGTTGCTCTTGGGGATCTTTTGCGAAGTAAAGCGGCAGATGACCCTCATCCACTAGTTGTTGGTGTTGGAAAAGATGTTGAGGGAAATGCAATCTGTGCGAATTTAGCAAAGATGCCACATCTGCTGGTTGCTGGCGCAACTGGTGCGGGTAAAAGTTCCTTTATCAATTCAATCATTACTTCAATTATGATGAGAGCAACACCTGATCAAGTAAGATTAGTTTTAATTGACCCTAAGCGAGTAGAGCTAGCAGCTTTTCAAGGTATTCCACATTTAATAACTCAAATAATTACTAATCCAAAACAAGCAACCGCTGCGCTGCAGTGGGTTGTTAAAGAGATGGATCATCGATACGACAAATTAGCCGCTCACGGATTTAGGCATATTGATGACTACAATAAAGCTGTCTCAACGGGTAAGTTGCAATTAGCATTTGGTATTGAAGAAGATGAGATTAAACCATTTCCTTATTTATTAGTCGTTGTCGATGAGCTAGCTGACTTGATGATGGTTTCACCGCGTGAAGTTGAAGATGCAATAGTGCGTATAACTCAATTAGCGAGAGCTGCTGGTATCCATTTGGTTTTAGCAACTCAGCGACCGAGTGTTGATGTTGTCACAGGATTAATCAAGGCAAATGTTCCAAGTAGATTTGCTTTTTCAACTGCCAGTCTGGCCGACTCGCGTGTTATTTTGGATCAAGCTGGTGCTGAAAAACTAGTTGGGCAAGGTGATGGTTTGTTTTTGCCAAGTGGCGCAAATAAACCAATTCGCGTTCAGGGTGCATACATCCCAGAATCTGAAATCAAAGTGGTAGTTGCACACTGCATAGATCAAGCCGAACCTGAGTTTCGCGATGATGTTGTAACGGCAACAAGAACTAGCAATCGAAGTATTGAATCAGATATTGGTGATGATCTAGATGAGTTGTTAGCGGCCGTTGAGCTAGTCATCTCAACGCAATTTGGTTCAACTTCGATGTTGCAACGCAAACTCAGAGTTGGCTTTGCAAAGGCAGGTCGTTTAATGGATTTAATGGAATCGCGTGGGATTGTTGGGCCATCTGAGGGCAGTAAAGCACGAGAAGTTCTTGTACCGGCAGTCCAGTTAGCAGAGGTGCTCGAACGGCTACGCTCAGAGTAGGCAAATAAGTGGTCACCTGACCTTTTCCTGATAACGCTAACCCCTTACCCTTCTCCTGTTGGATTTTCCCCCCCCCCAACAGGCT
>VGBH01000015.1 GCA_016870575.1 Actinomycetota bacterium | reverse complement strand
TTATCGAATTCAATTTTGCATTGCTATCTCAAATGCTGTTTACGATTTTTAGCCAAGTTCAAATCCCGATTAACAATCATCAGATACCCTGAGATACGCTTCCGTCTCTCCTAACGGGTTGATTACTCAACCTGCAGGCCCCCATCGTCTAGCGGCCTAGGACGCCGCCCTTTCACGGCGGTAGCGCGGGTTCAAATCCCGTTGGGGGTACGTGTCTCGTTTTGCAACGAGGCCCCGTAGCGCAGTTGGTTAGCGCGCCGCCCTGTCACGGCGGAGGTCGCGGGTTCAAGTCCCGTCGGGGTCGCTGGTGGATCTGGTTAGCCAGAAACACCTTGTGGTGTGGCCAGGTAGCTCAGTCGGTACGAGCGTCCGCCTGAAAAGTGGAAGGTCGCCGGTTCGATCCCGGCCCTGGCCACCACTTAAATTTTTGAAGTAAGCAAATCCAAAACATCTTTTGCACTCCAGCCATCTGGATGCAACTGCAACATATTTTCTACATCACTTGCGGTACTACCTAGTGTTAAAAGTGGTGCCTCTTTGTAGCCATCAGCGCGCTCTTGACCTAAGCCAACAGTAGCTAACAAACCATTACATAAACAAAGTCTTCCCTGAATTTCTGCTTCGTGGCCACCTTTGCGTAAAAATGGTTTTTCTGGTTCCGAAGCACATTTTGAAATTACTTTTCCTTCATCAGTAATTGTGTTACTTCTTAGATAGCCTAAATCACATAATTTAGGTCGCTTGAAAAAAGTTTCAGTAGCACCAATTGTGCCAGAAAGCTCTACTACTTTAAATGGGAAACCAGTTGGGCTTGCTCGATGATCAGTTCTCACTTTTAATTTTCTTTCTCGTGCTGCTTGCAACATCTGCTCCCTTAAATCATCTCGCATTCCAGATTCATTTGATAACGCAAATAAAGAACCTACCTGAACTCCGGCAGCGCCATGATCAATTGCATCTTTAACAGCATCAGGCGTGGCCCTGCCGCCAGCTAACCAAAATGGCAAACCAACAGATCGCATCTTCTCTAAATTAACTTCATCAAGCGGACCAAAACCAGATTCTGTTGGTTGCATCTTTCGCGGTGGCGCATTATGACCACCTGCCTGCCAGTGCTCAACTACAAATCCATCAGGGCGAGTTACTTCACTGCGCGCTAAATAATTTGCGAGCACTTCGGCAGTAATAATTGCTAAAAACTTGGGTGGCTGTAAATCTGCTGCTTTTCCAAATGCAGCAACCGGGTCAAAACTTAATTTTGGCGCTGCAACATCATTTGGTCTATCAGCATCAACAGTTAAAGTTCCCGTCTTACCTGCAGCAAAATCTCGAATTAATTGCGGAATCTCTCTTGGAATTCCAGCCCCCATTAGCACCACATCTACGCCAGCTAGCATCGCACCATATAGCGCTGCTGGAGTTGCTGTTTGTAATTTCTCTAAGAAGTTAATCCCAACAATTCCACCAGATTGTTTTGCTAACCAAACTTCAACAAAATTTGCTGCTGCAACTAATTGATCATGCTCTACATTTGATTTCAAACTTATTCGATGCATTGGTCGATATGGTTTGCCATTTCTTCCATCTGGTAGATACCAAGCAGATAAAAGTTTTTGCGAAATTTCTGGGTATGGAAATTCAACTAATGCGCGGCGCATATCACCGCCCGGATCTCCGTTTTGTAGCCTTCTGGCAACAACGGTATCTAAAGCAGTTCCGCTTACCACACCCAATTGACCATAACTTGCTACCGTATGGGCGAGCTGCCAGCCAGAAACTGCAACTCCCATACCGCCCTGAATAATTACTGGCAGCCCAATAGCGTTGTTCAAACTGCTCCCAACTTACGGAACCGTAGGTTACGGGACCGTAAGTTAGCGCATATCTTCTAGATCTCCTAATTGATTAGCAGCCAACTTCGCTCGTATTTCAGATGCCAAGAGCCTGCGATGTCCACCGATGGTCTTTACTGATGAGATCTTGCCAGCGTTAGCCCAGCGAGAAACCGTCTTTGGGTCAACGGCAAATAGCCTTGCCACTTCGCCTGGGGTCATTAGTTCATCCTGATTACTCATCCAAATCCTCCAAGGGTCACCTTCTCAAAAAATCGGACAAAAGTCACCTGTTTTATTCTGTGAGTCCCGGGACTAAACTGGGCTCCTGAAAAAATTCGAATGAGAGTCTGGGGGGCCAGTTATGGGCCGAGGCCGAAAAAAGGCAAAACAGACACGTGTAGCAAGAGAACTCAAATATCACACTTTTGATCCAGATTTGGACAAATTACAACAAGAGTTAGCTAGTGAGCGTGGCGATAATCAATATGCTGATATTGCCGATAAATATGCAGATTATGATGAAGATGAAGAGGATGAAGACTAATTAAATTTATTAATTAGTCGAACCGAGCCACCATTTCCACCTTTTGGCTTAGCATCAGATTCCTGGTCAGTTCTATTTACAACTTCACCAATTAACCAAGCATCTTGACCCGCCTTAGTTAAACCTTGTTTAATCTCAGAAACTTTATCTGCTGAAACAACTAGCAACATCCCAATTCCTAAATTAAAAGTGTGTTCAAATTCAATCAATTCAGTTTTGTTCTTTGCTGCCAAATACCTAAATACTTCCTGTGGTTGCCAACTAGATTTATCCAAATCAATATGCATACTTTCTGGAATCACTCTTGCCAAATTTGCTGAAATGCCGCCGCCCGTTATGTGAGAAATGGCGTGTATCGCATTTGGTTCTAGTTTGATTACTTTGAGTAAATGCGTACAATAAATTTCGGTCGGGGTAAGTAGTTCTTCACCTAGCGTTTTGCCAAAATCAGGAACAATAGTTTTTAAGTTCAAATTGCGCTCAGCAATTATTTTTCGCACTAAAGAATAGCCATTTGAATGTAATCCAGAAGATCTTAAGGCAAGTACTACATCGCCAACTTTTACTTTCTTTTCACCTAACACATCATCAGCTTCAACAACGCCAGTGCCCGCACAGGCTAAGTCATAATCATCATCTGCCATAACTCCGGGATGCTCAGCAGTTTCGCCACCTAAAAGTGAGACATTTGCTTTTTTTGCGCCAGCCGCTATTCCAGAAACGATTTGTGAAATCAATTCTGGATTCACTTTTCCAGTTGCAATGTAATCAGTTATGAAAAGTGGTTCAGCACCAGTAGTTACAATGTCATCAACAACCATCGCTACTAAATCAATTCCAATACTGTCGTGTTTGTTTAACTCTCTAGCTATTTGTATTTTTGTTCCAACGCCATCAGTGCCAGTAACTAAAAGAGGCTTTCGATAGTTTTTTAACGCTGATGCATCAAACAATCCAGCAAAACCGCCAAAGGCACCAACAGTTTCTAGTCTTTGTGCTGATTGCACTGCTGCTTTCATTAACTCAACCGCACGCTCACCTGCGGCAACATCAACTCCGGCAGACTTGTAATCAGCCATTTAACATCGGTAACTCGCGGTGCAATTTGCCACGCTTAACATCTTCAGCAACCTCAATTGGATACTTACCATCAAAGCAAGCTCGACATAAATTTTTTGCAGGTTGTTTGGTGGCATTTATTAATAGATCAAGTGATGCAAATCCAAGAGAATCAGCTCCAATGGATTCTCTTATTTCTTCGATTGTTTTTCCATCAGCAATTAATTCTTCTTTTTGGGCAAAATCAATACCATAAAAACATGGCCATAAAACTGGGGGTGACGAGATTCGTACATGAACTTCAAGAGCACCAGCATCTTTTAACATTTTGACAATTGCACGTTGAGTATTACCCCTAACGATTGAATCATCAACTACTACAATTCGCCTACCTGCAATAACTTCTTTAAGTGGATTTAACTTCATCCGAATGCCAAGTTGTCGAATAGTCTGTGTCGGCTGAATAAATGTTCTTCCAACATATGCGTTTTTTATTAATCCCTGCGCAAATGGAATCCCAGATGCTTGGGCGTAGCCAACAGCTGCAGGAGTACCGGAGTCAGGAACTGGAATAACTAAATCTGCAGGTGCTGGATGCTCTTGCGCAAGTTTTCGACCAATTTCAACTCTAGTGGCATGCACACTTCGACCAGTTAACACGGTATCGGGTCTAGCCAAATAAACATATTCAAATAAACAATGAGCTGGATTACTTGGTGCAAAAGTATGACTAGTTAATCCAGAATCATCAACAACAACTATCTCTCCTGGTTCAACATCACGAATATATCTAGCACCAACAATGTCTAGCGCAGCTGTTTCTGAAGTAATTACCCAGCCACTTTCTATTTGCCCAATAACTAAAGGTCGAATTCCCTGCGGATCACGAACTCCAATCAAGCTATTTGCATCTGTTAATACAAAGGAATATGCACCTTTGAACTCAAGTAACTCAGATTTAAGAGCTGCAAGCGTTGTTTCTTCAGGACTAGATGCAATCAATGCAGCAACAAGTTCGGTATCGCTGGTGCCTCGAATACCTTTGCCCGTTAATACTCGCTTACCATTATGCAATCTGTCATGTAGTTTATTGACATCCATTAAATTACCATTATGGCCAAGAGCAATCTGTCTTTTTTCACCAACGTGAAATGTTGGCTGAGCATTTTCCCAATTAGAAGATCCAGTTGTGGAGTATCGAGTATGTCCAACTGCAATAATTCCTTTCAGCGCATCGAGCGCTGAATCGTTGAATACTTGCGCAACTAAACCCATATCTTTATAGACCATAATGGCTTCACCGTCAGATACTGCAATACCTGCAGATTCAGTGCCACGATGTTGCAGTGCATAAAGTCCAAAATAGGTAAGCCTGGCAACATCTTCATTGGGAGCATAGATTCCGAAAACACCGCAGGCATCTTGCGGTAGAGGTTCTTCTGGACTTAACTCGTGGCCCAATCGGCCATCAGCCCTACTCACGCGCTTACTTTAGATGATACTGAACTCAAGTTCAGTTTGGAAACCACCGTATTGGACCAATATGCTCAAGTCCAACCTGGTCACCCACCTTGAATTTCAAATCGCCGCTGATTCGGACATTTATCTTTGAGCCACCAGCGTCTAAGTGGACAACTGCGTCGTGTCCATAATAATCAAGATCGATAACAGTTGCCTTAACCCCTAAACCATCGGAATTAATTCTTATTTCCTCTGGACGAATTACTAATTTGCCAGCAATAATTTCTTTGTTTAAAAGTTGTGGCGTAAGTATTGAATTTATTTTCCCTAAATCATCCTTTTGTGAATCCAATAGCAACACATCACCTGTTGAAATTGCAACTTCTGGAGAAACGGGTTGGTGGTAGACCTCAACAGGTGATCCAGTTTGCACAATTTGACCGTGACGCATCAGCGCAACTAAATCAGCCACAACTAATGCTTCCTCCCGATCGTGAGTAACCATCAGAGTGGTGGTATCTCGAAGTTTCAACAATGAACTTACTTCAGCTCTTAAATCATCTCGCAAAGCTGCATCAAGAGCGCTGAAAGGCTCATCAAGTAACATAACTTTTGGTTCTGGTGCAAGCGCACGTGCAAGAGCAACGCGAGTTTGCTGTCCTCCAGATAATTCATTTGGCAATCGGTTTGCCAACTTACTTAGTCCAATTAGAACTAATAACTCATCAACAATTTCTTGTTTGTCACCTTTGCTAGAAACTCCAAAGGCAATATTTTGCGCAACTGTTAGATGGGGAAATAGTGCACCTTCTTGGGCAACGTAACCCACTTTTCTTCGCTCTGGTGGTACCACAATTGAAGAAACACTTACTAATTGATCACCAAATCTAATCGTGCCACTAAAAGGTGAAATGAAACCAGCAATGGCGCGAAGCAATGTAGTTTTTCCGCAGCCAGATGGTCCTAGCACTGTGGCAAAAGCACCGCTTGGAATATGCAGGTTTAACTCATTGAGCACCGGCCGATTGGCATATGTAACAGTTAATCCATCAATGCGCAATGAAGTCATAGAGTCATATTTTCTCGTGACTCAGATGATTGCGCACGATCGGGTCTAGACAAAAGGTAGGTGGGGGTTGCTGCTACTAAAACCAGAATAAGTGCATATGGAGCTGCTTGACCATATTGACTTATTGAGGTTTGAGTCCAGATTTCAATCGCTAACGTATCAAATCCAGTTGGTCGCAACATTAAAGTTGCTGGTAGTTCCTTCATCGCTGTTAGAAGTACTAGCAGGAATCCAGTTATGACCCCAGGTGCAGCTATTGGAATTGTTATTTTTCTAATGGTTTGCCAGTTATTGTTTCCCAGAGATCTAGAAATGTCATCATAAACTCTTGGCACACGAGCAATACTAGTTCTTATTGAACCAACTGCTTTTGCCAAAAACAAAACTGCATAACTAAATGCTAATAGCGGCAAACTTTGATATAGAAAACCTAATCTTGAACCCAATGCAACAAGGGCAAGTCCAATTACTACGCCAGGAAGTGCATGTGTTAATAGAATTCCAAATTCAGCATACCTAGATAATCTTCCAGAATATCTTGCTGCCAAAATACCAAGTGGAATAGCAAATAACATCGCAAGTAATGCACCTGATAGTGCAGCCGAAACAGTTGCAATTGTTGCACTCACAAGATTCGATACATTTATTTCAGCTGCAACTGAAACAAATCTAGTAATCAAGACATATATTGGAACACCTAACGATGCTATTGCAATAATAAGTAAATAGCTAGCAGCAAGATACTTCTTAAACCCTAAATCTATTCGGGTAGCAGAGCGAATTGAACCTAATCCAGATTTTGCAGCAACTGCACTACCTCGGGCTTTGTATTCTACATAAATCAAAATTGCTGCGAGCAGCACCAGAATCAAAGCAACAACGGCAGCTGCTGATCTATCAAAAGTTGCTTTATACATTGTGTGCACAACTCGAGTGAAAGTATCGACTCGCAACAACGATACCGCACCAAAATCACTTAAAACATAAAGCATTACCAATAGTAAAGAGGCAAAAATAGCAGGGCGAGATTGTGGCCAGATGACTCTACGAGCTACTTGGCTCGCTGTAAGTCCCGAGGCTCTGGCTGATTCTTCTTGAGTGGCATCAATTCGGCGAAGCGATGCAAGTGCTGCTAACAAAACATATGGTGCTGTTGTCAGTGACAAAATAAATACAGCTGCTGCAAATCCTGCAAAACTAGGTATCAAAGCAATCCACGCATATGTTGATACATAGCTTGGCACTGCAAGTGCAAGAGTGCCTAAAACTAAAAATAATCCAGGTGATGGCAAATTTGTGCGTTGAATCAACCACGCCGAACTAATTCCTATCATTGCGGAAAAGAGTGCAACCAAAATAGCCAATCCAACAGTAGTAATTAAGGTGCTAACTGTTTTTTCTCTTAGCAATACAGCGCTCGCTGCTGCAAAGCCGGATGCTATTGCTCTTAGTAGTAGATAACCAAGCGGAATACTCGCTAAAAAAAGTACAAACAAAGCTGAAATTTGCAACATCCTAGGAACGGCAATACCCCCAGCCATTTTCTGACTGGGGGTAACTGCATTCTTAGTTATGCTCAAAGCAATCCAACTCTAACTAACATTTCTTGGGTTAATCGAACATCCTTTAGTGCATCAAGATCCACTACTGGCGTACCAATATCGGCAAAAGTAGGCAAACCTTGTGGGGATGGAACTTCCAGCAATATCGAATATTCATTAGTATCGCTAACAAATCTGTTCTGTGATTCATTACTCAATAAGTACTTGATTAACTCCGCAGCTCCAGCTGAATTCCTTGCAGTATTTAAAATGCCAGCTCCAGATACATTAATTAAATTGCCAGGATCGCCTACGGCAAAAAAGCCATTCTTCACATTAATCTCGCCACCCAAAGCCTCCGCAACTTCATAAATGTAATAATGATTTACAAGACCTAGTTCAATCTCACCTGCATTAATTGCTTCAACAATCATGCTGTTTTTTTCATATGCCACTGGATTGTTAGCGGCAATTCCAGCTAGCCAAGATTCTGCAGCCACTTCACCGCGTAACTGTCGTAATGCCGTTACGAAAGCCTGAAAAGATGCATTTGTTGGAGCAATTCCAATTTTGCCGTTCCATTTCGGATCAAGTAGATCATCAATTGAATCTGGAAGTTCAGTTACTTTGACAGGGTCATAAGCAAAAACTCTCGCCCTCGCAGTCAAACCAACCCATGCACCACTTTTGGCTTGATATTCAGTTGGAGCTAAATTCAAAATCTCAGCATCCAAAGTTGTTAGCATCCCTGATTCAGCGACTGCTCCTAATGAACCGGCGTCTTGCGAAATGAAAATATCAGCGGGGGAGTTATTTCCTTCTTCAAGTAACTGAGCTGCTAGCTCGGCTGAATCACCATAACGAACATTTAGATTGATTCCAGTTGCTGATTCAAAATCTGCAAAGAATGGACCAATGAACTCTTCACTTCGACCAGAATAGACAGTTAATTCGGTACCACTTAAGGATTCTCCTTCAGATACCCGCTGATTGTTTTCAGATCCGCAGGCAGCGGCGCTGAGAATAAGGGCTGCCACGGTGGCTAGGCCAAGATATTTACGCAAATTTTTCCTTTCGTAATTGCCTTGAACTCTACAACTACTCGAAGCCTTTTAGCAAATTTTTTCTTGTGTTAATCAAATCACAACCATTGACCTGAGAGCATTCCCCTGTGAATATCGCAATTCCACCGCAGCCTTCCGTAAAACTTTTTCAACTAGCCCTTATTGAACTGGCTGTCTCAGAGGGAATGGAAATTGAACATTTTGACTGGGAGGAAGCGAAATACCTAATTCGGGCAAATGGTGCTGACCTTGCTTTGCGCACCCAGGTAACTGATCAAGCTGAAATAGCTGAATTGTATTTGGCTAAAGTTTTTCAATCGCGAAACCAGATTTACCAAGTAGTCGATAACTCATTAATAATTAATTGAAGTAACTAAATTATTGATTCCATTAGTGTTTATGAGAAAGGAATTAGTAAAAGACAAAATTGTTATATAGATGCTTGGATATGTAAGTTTTAAAGAATTAAATTATTAATCAACTGCTGAGATAACACATTCCGAATTTTAATTAGAATCACAAATTATAATAGAGCTAGACCAACCTTGTGCTCCATCTTGTTGTTCAACATATAGCAGGTAATGGTCTCCAGATTGCGAATCTGTACTCGAATCCATAAATGAAAATTCATCATCCCAAGCACATGCGGGATCAACAACTTCAACTTAGATTAAATCACGATCAGAACCTATCAAAACCTCTCTTGAGACGCTTCCTTGTGCAAACTCATTGACTTTGATAATCACATACGTAGCCATAAGCACATCTCTATCTCGAATATATCTTGAGTCAGTAATCTCATTCGTTTCTTCCAAATGAATCTCAATCTCATCGGAATCCACTAATTCATCTAACTCGACAAAAATCGAGTTTGAATGACCTCGAGTTCTAATTTCAAAATCAATCTTACTTTTACTACCACTTCTTAGTGTCGCATGTTCGCAATTCCAATTAAACAGCGACGAAGAATCAACTCCTTTTACGATCTCCCGATTAAAGGAAATACAACCTTTCCAAATAATGTAACCCCGAGGGTTATCGTGACCTTCAACTTCACTAGTTGATGAAAAGGCTATTCGAATCTTGTTTGATGAGCCCAACTTGCCAGAATAACTTCGTTTATAGATAACTGCATTACTTCGTCGAACTTCCAACTTACTTAACGGCCCCGTTCCAGATACCGCCCCCTTGATAGATCTTGGTTTCTTATTTGTAACTGTACCGCCCATAACAACATCATCAACGGTGAAGTCCATCAGAATCCGCTCACCTGTTGTTACATAAACTTTGCGCTCGCGAATGGCAGAAAAGATGCTATCTGAACTCAAAGTGTTAGCCCAGGCCGCAGTTAAGCCATTTAGGCTTTCGGCAATATTAACTGATGTTGATGAATAACCTGGGTGACCTTGATGGTTATCAGACCCACCAACGAAACCAACTTGATTACTATTTTCCTAAAAACGAAGTCCAAACCATTCAAAACTTCCATGCTGCGATGCAATCTCAACTCCTGCAACTAAATCTTTGTCCGCTCTTCGCCAATCACCTGCTTGATGGGCATGTGGAATAACCAGCACATCGCCTGTTGAATTTAATTCCTTAAGTACCTTGAATAGATCAGTCACATTAGTAGCCTGGTGCAGGCCCACCAGCTTGCTATCACCTTTGCGGAAATAAACGTTATGGTGCCCGCCTAATTTTGGAGGTGCGGTATATTCATAAGCCAGTATTGGAATGAATTCATTTGCTACTTCATAGCGAGTAAGGCAATTTTGCAAGTATTGCCACTTGAAGTCATCAAGAAAAATATCATGCTAGGATAAACAAAGAAAATCAAGCTGAGCATCGTCTCGGCCGAAATCAAAAAAACCATCGGGTGTGCCTTGACCATCTGCAAACTCACAATGACCATGCAGATCTCCCCAATAGATTCGATTGGTTACTTGAGATTTAACCCAAACTGGATCACTCCATGCCACCAACCCATTATTTGCAACGATTTTGAATCGAAAGGTTCCTTCTTGATTTATCTTAAGATTCGTTATCTTTTTGAGTGCTTCTTCGCTTGATTCAACTGAAGCAACTAATGAATCATTAAGTAGAACTTGATAACTTGGGATTTTCCCTGTTGCCCGATTTCTTGCTCTATCTTCAAATCGAACAGTAATCTCGAACGTTTCTCCCACTTTGACTATTCCAGGTCCAAAACAGTGAATTGATGTTGCTGCTTGACCTAATATTTCCCAACCAGGGTAATCAAATGTAAAAAAGTTATTGTTTCCTTTGAAATCTACATAAATTGGTAATTTAAGTGAATCCGTTGAAGTTGATTGCACTCTAAATCCTGGGCCGCCGCCAGAGCGATCTCCATAGGTAATGGTGATACTTTCGCCCTTGGTCAAACTTGTGCCAAACAAGCGAAATAAGAGTACCGGGATGGGGGCACGAATTCCGCCCCTTAATCCACGCATTTCAATTGTGTCAGGTTTAAACACGGCATTCGAATTACTACATTCAATAGTTACATAATTCTCTGCACTCGGATCAGAACTTTGTGGCAAACCATGATTTACAAATCCATTTCTAGCAATTAATAATCCTGAACATTCATTTAGCGCAATGTCACCAACTGTAAAAACTTGTTTTAATGTCTCCAGACTTTCAGTTCGTAACCTTTGATTTGAGTCTATTGATACTGAACCAAAAGCATTTAGATGTTGCTCTTTAAGTGTTAGTTCTTCGAGCATTTCATCTAAGTCAATTGCTGAAATTTTTGGATCTCTGCGAAGTACACTAAATTCTCCAACATCATTTCCAACAAAGATGCTAGCCATAAAAAAAGAGCAGTCCACTGGTAATGGAGTTCCAGTCATTGAAAAGGCATTAGCCCATTCCCACAAAACTTCAGCGCGCGCTCGAAGATTTACAACTGATGTTGGGCTGTTGGCAACCTGCTCTTTGAGCGCTTCAACCTTTTGACGCAAATCTTTAGTTAAGTAGTCACTCACAATATTTATTTTGGAACCTGTATCCCCAGGCTCTCCGCGAAATCACAGAGTGCCTGCCAAGTTGGGTCGGGTATTGGGATGCCATTGGCACCCCGATCGCGTCGTGCAATTCTTTCGGGTTCACCTGGCAATAACACTTCATGCGCCGGATCAATGCGTGGAGCATTCTTTAACGCATCACATGCAATCTCTACCTGTGTGAGATATTCATCAAGAGGCATAAATGCCTCAGGTAAGATTGCAATAACCAACGTGCCATTTGCGGCTGCAAAATTTGGTAAATAAGCTGCTGAAGTTCCAGATAGCATTCCCGCCATTAAATCAACCATAACGGAGAGTGCATATCCTTTATGACCACCTAATGGAAGTAGCGCACCTCCATTAAAAAAGTCAGTTGGTTCTGTTGATGGGTTGCCGTCCTTATCGACGAGCCAACCTGGTGGAGCTTGCACACCTTTAGCTGCCAATACATGTAATTTGTTACCAGCAACAACAGATGTTGATCCATCAAAAAAGACTGATGGTTTGCCATCTTTTCGTGGTGCTGCAATTGCAATTGGATTCGTACCTAGTATCGGTCCCTTGCCACCAAAAGGCATAGTTGCCGAACCCGTGTTGCACGTTACGATGCCAATTAGATTTTCTGCTGCCATTCGCTCTACATACTGACCTACCCGACCAATATGACCACCTCGACGAATTACAGCTGCACCAATCCCGAATTTGCGAGCACGTTCCATCACACCTTCAACAGCAAGCATCGCTGCTGGTGGTCCCCAACCAGAGACTCCATCAACAGTAAAGGTTGCTAAGAAAGATGACTGCGGATCAATTACTGGTCGAGCAGCAGGTTTGAGCCAACCATCTTGAATAGCTTCGCCGTAGCCCTTTGCTAATTGAATGCCATGCGAGTCATGACCAGATAGGTTGGAGTCAACTAATGAGTTGGCTACATGATCAGCCATATCCGTCGGAGTGCCAAGTACTTCAAAAACTTCTTGGACAAGCTGCTTCATAACTGAAGGTGCGAGTGTGGGCATTAGCTAATCAAGCTTTCCCGTGTGACTTCTGCCAAGCTTCGTATTCAACTTTAGCTTCGTCATTCAGCGGGTAGTACTTGCGCACATCATGACCTTGCTGCAACTTCATTCTTGTGAAAACTTCCCAATCATTCTTAATTTCCCCAGCTTCAATGACTTGATCGACAAGCCCGATTGGAACAACTACGGCACCATCATCATCAGCAACAATTATGTCGCCAGGCATGACTAAAACATTTGAACAAGCGATGGGGACGTTAATGGCCCAAAACATTAATCGGTTTTGCATACCGTGATTAGGAGAAGCACCGCGCATCCACAAACCTAAATCAAGTTTTTTTATGTGTGGCCAATCACGCACGACACCATCAATGACCATTCCTACTCCACCTAATCCAACAAAGTAGGTGGATAACATCTCACCGAAGATTCCACCTTCTAATTCACCTCTAGCATCAACAACAACAATGTCTCCAGGCTGAGTTGGGTAAAGCACATAGTGATGCAGCATTCCCAATTCGGAATACTCGCCGCCATCAGCCATATCTTGGCGTTTAGGCATACATTGCAAAGTTAGCGCTGGTCCTGCAACTGCCTTACCAGGTGTCCAGCTTGGTAATTCAGACATATGAGGGCGAGTAACACCTAAGTCATATAACGCTCCAGCTACGGTTGCGCTTCCGATGTTTTTCAACCTCTCGCACTTAACGGGATCGGGGCGGGTGATGTCAGGGACAATATTATTTTTGATGATATCGGGCAGAGCCACGTGTTTCTCCTCTCGGCGCTGACATTCTGGTCAAGCACAGCAGTTTTTCGGGATTACGTGCTTGGCAGCTGCCCTTGGCAGAGCTGGCTCTGTGTGCATCGCCTCGCGACAAGCAGAACGCTATCAGGGTTAAATATGTCTTGTCCATACCACAATAGAACTGATTAAGAAATACGGTCTTCAACTTCTATTACATCTACAGGTTTGTTAAATACTTACTAGCAAGTAGAAAAATGGAGATTAGTAGGTAGCCCGATGCTAGTTATCTTCGCTTAAATCCAACAGGGCATTTAGGTTTCACTGCAGTAACTTTGCGAATTGATGTTCCTTGGACGCAAACTACTGTTTTCCTTTTAACGGGTTTATCGACCTGATCAGGTTTATTTGTCGCATTTATTTCTGCCTGGATCCGATCGCGATTCGACTGAGCCGCTAATATCAAACTGCTGGCATTTGATAATTGGGTTTTAGGAATCAAATCAAGCGTAATTTGGCTGCTTGTCATGTCAGAAACTAATAAGTTGTACTTAGATGAAACTAGCTGTGTGCCAACTCCACTTAGATTTGAAATCAATAAACCAGAATTTGTCGCACCAAGAACTGGCGTATGGAGCGTAATTGGCGGCCTTGCCTCATTATCTAAGGAATAAAAAACTAGATATTTGAAAACACCACCATAGATTAATGTTTCAATTATATAAGCAGTACCTGGTTTTTCAGTCTTAATTACCGTTACAAAATCTGCGACATTATTCGGGATAGTTATTCTGGTACTGAGATTACTTGGATTAATCTCAGTTGCTTCAATAATACATTGAACTTGGGTATCTGGTATCCAATCCAAAACCCACTTCTCATAACTAAGTAACACATCTTGATTGTTTGACATTAGCGATAAATTGCCAGGTCCCGTGGGTGAACCATATAAATCAGTTAAGCCATAAAGATGCATAATCTCGTGAGTTATCGTGGCAATCGGCTGACGCTTATCTAGCAGTGACGCATTGAGGATTGGTCCTTCGGCTGTTTCCATTGGTCTAAACCACGGATCTCTGGGGTTTTTGCTGAACATCATTGCTTCAGCAATCCATGAATCATTACTAGTTGAAGAACCATGGAATATCACTGCATTTACCCCGGTAAAATCAATCTTGGCATCATGTTCAGCAATAATTTTGCGAATAAATCCCCAAGTTGATTTGGATTCATCACGCTGCCACTGTTGCTGTTGATTTTGTCGAAGAATCACCATATCGACTACAGTTTCTGGTATATCAATTACATCATGGAAAATAAACTCCGGTTTAGTTTTTCCAAAGGATAACCGTTCAATTTGTTTTGCAGACTCAAGGTAATCATTTTTAACTTCATTTCCAAATGTGAATGTAGGTCTATCGCTTAATCGAAATGGCAAGACCATAATTTTTGGCTTGGGATTACCTTTTAGTCTTTCACTTGCCATTGGGAATCCGAGAGATACTGTCTGGAAAGGGGCGGCTGCAATCTTGCAGTCTGCAACAGGAGTTGAATTAGCTACAATAGGATTAAGAAAAATGAGAACTAAAGTCGTTATTAATGTGAATATGAAAGTTTGAATTCTCATAATAAAAATATCAAAAGTTCATTTAGTCGGAGTTAATTTCTTCTTGCAGAATCTTCATTAATTCAATTTCTTCGCTTTGGGTACGAATGATCTCATTTGCTAACTTGGAAATCTCAGGAGTTTTGCTACTTAAAACAGTTTTTGCCATTTCTATTGCACCTTCATGATGTTGAATCATTCCAAACAGAAACATTTCGTCAAACATTTCTCCTCTTGAAAATTTTAAGATTTTCATGTCGCGCTCGGAGAGCATTCCTTGCATGTTATGTCCTGCATGAAGTTCAGCAAGATTCTTACCAAAAGAATTCATCAAATCGATTTCGGGTTGCTGCGATGCTTTAATATTTCTAGCAAGTTTCTTAATTTTTGGGTTTTCAGAATACTTAAGTGCAAAATCAGCCATTTCTATAGCTTGCTCATGGTGAGGAATCATCATTCCTACAAACATTTCTTCAGATGCGAATAAATCGAGCTTATTGAACAAGCGCTAAGAAAAATCAGCAGAATGAGTACGATTTTTCGCATTGCAATATCTTATTGGTGATACCTTAATTCTGCAAATATCTTGTCTAGGTTGTCAAAGGTGATGAGAAACAACTTAAAATTTCAACTTGAGAGATTGCAAATAAATCAGTTACCAAAAGACCGTCAATTCTTTCATCGATTTCTCCAATATAAGAAAAAGGCTGAGCCAGTTCTTGGCAAAGCTGCAAAAATGCATTGTCTCCAAATTCTGAAACTACAACAACCGCTCGAGCGCTTGATTCGCTAAACAGCATTTCAGATGTCTGCAATTCATCTGGCAAGTCAATTCGCATTCCAATACCGGAGTCATAAACCATTTCAGCTAATGCAACCAACAATCCGCCATCAGAGAGATCGTGGGTTGCTTCCGCGATTCGATACGCTGAAAAATTACGCATACAGCGTGCAAGAATTTTTTCAGCTGCAAAATCAATAGCTGGAGGTCTACCGCCAAGGTGATTATGCACAATCTCAGCCCAAATTGATCCGTCTAACTCTGGCTTAGTTTCACCAAGCAAATAAACCTTGCTGCCTGAAGTGCTATAAACTCGATTGATTCTCTTACCAACTTCATCAAGTACACCAAGCACTCCTACAACAGGTGTTGGCAAGATGGCAACATCTCCTGTTTGATTGTAGAAAGAAACGTTTCCGCCAGTAACAGGTATATCAAACTCAAGTGCAGCATCCGCCAATCCGGTAACCGCTTCAGCAAACTGCCACATCACACCAGGATCTTCTGGCGAACCAAAGTTAAGGCAATTAGTTATTGCTATTGGTCTTGCTCCTGACATAGCAACATTGCGATAAGCCTCAGCAAGATTCAATTGAGCGCCAAGGTATGGATCAAGTTTGCAATATCGCCCATTACCATCGAGTGATACTGCAATGCCTTTACCAGTTTTGCGGTCGACTCTAATCATTCCGGCATCATCAGGTGCAGCAAGCACGGTGTCGCCACGAACATATCGATCGTATTGTTCAGTAATCCAACCTTTATCAACAAGATTGGGGTGACTAATTAACTTCAGTAAATCAGACTTGATCTCATCACCATTTACAGGCTTCTTTAGGGAAGAGGTCGAATTGTTAATCAGATTATCTTGCTCCGCTGGTCGCTGAATTGGTCGTTGATAAACCGGACCTTCGTGAGCAACCGTTCTTGGTGGTACATCTACTATTAATTCATTGTGCCAGTAAATTTCTAGAGAATTACTATCTGTTACTTCACCAATTACCGTTGCGTTTAGATCCCACTTCTCGCAAATCTCTAAAACTTGATTTAAGTTATCTGGAGCAATAATTGCGCACATTCGCTCCTGTGATTCACTCATCAGAATCTCTTCTAGCGATAGCGTGTTATCTCTTAGCGGAACTGAATCTAATTGGATACGCATTCCACCAGTGCCGTTACTTGCCATTTCACTTGTTGCACAAGAAAGCCCAGCTCCCCCTAAATCTTGAATGGCTTCAATGAGATTTGCCCTTGCCATTTCAAGCGTTGCTTCAATTAGAAGTTTTTCCATAAAGGGATCGCCAACCTGCACACTTGGCCTTGCAGTGGAAGCAGTTTCATCAAAAACCTCTGAAGCTAATACAGATACTCCACCAATTCCATCGCCACCTGTTGCTGCACCATAAAGCAGTACTAAATCACCAACTTCTTCTGCACCTGAAGTAAGAATTTGGTCGTGTTTCATCACGCCAACACATAGTGCATTTACTAATGGGTTTCCTGCATACGATGGGTGGAAAACAGTTTCGCCACCAATATTTGGTAAGCCTAAACTATTTCCATATCCTCCAATCCCAGAAACAACACCATTCAATACTCGAGCAGTATCTGTCGCATCTGAACTACCAAACCGAAGCGAATCCATTACCGCAATTGGCCTAGCCCCCATTGCCAAAATGTCACGAACGATGCCACCAATTCCGGTAGCCGCACCTTGATATGGCTCAATAAAGGATGGGTGATTATGAGATTCAACTTTGAACGTCACTGCCCAGTTATCACCTATGTCAACTACACCAGCGTTTTCACCAATACCGACTAATAACACATCTGAATCTGGTTGCTTTTCGCCAAACTGTCTTAAATGTACTTTGCTACTTTTGTAACTGCAGTGTTCACTCCACATTACTGAATACATAGCAAGTTCAGCAGCTGTTGGTCTTCTACCTAAAATCTCTTTAATTTTTAAATATTCATCTTCTTTAAGTCCAAGCTTCTGCCAAGGTTGCATTAGTTCGGGAGTGTTTGCTGCATTGGAAACTGTGTCAACCATTTAAACCGTAACCCCAGCTATTGACCAAAAGAATCCCAAACCATCAACACCAGCGCCAACTAGTCCATCAACGGCATGCTCTGGATGGGGCATTATTCCAACTACATTTCCTGCTTCATTACAAATTGCAGCAATATCATTTTTTGATCCATTCGGATTGTTGTTGTAACGAGCAACAACTAATCCCTTGGCTTCAAGATTTTTTAACCCTTCATCTGAAATCTGATAACAACCTTCACCATTCTTGATTGGAATTAAAAGCTCCGTATTAGGTTGAAAAAAATTTGTCCAGGAAGTTTTGGTATTTGTGATGGTAATTAATTCTGGTCGACATATAAAATTAAGATTTTCATTTCGAGTTAAAGCGCCAGGTAATAAACCAGTTTCACACAACATTTGAAAACCATTACATATTCCTAATACGGGCATTCCTTCTTTTGCAGAATCGACAACTGCATCCATTATTGGCGAAACGCTTGCTAAAGCACCCGCACGGAGATAATCGCCATAGGAAAATCCTCCGGGCAAAACAATTGCATCAACACCGTTTAGATCTTTGTCCTTGTGCCAAAGTGGAACTGCCTCACCGCCACCTAGCGCAATTGCAGTTGCAGCATCGCGATCATCGAGGGTACCTGGAAAAGTAATTACACCAACGCGAGTGGTCACTCGCCATCACCCTCATCAGCATAAATTGCATAAGTTTCAATAATCGGATTGCTCAAAACGTTCGCTGCAAGTTCTTCAATTTCATCTAGCAATTCATCAGTAATTGGACCATTAACTGAAATCTCGAATCGCTTGCCCTGCCTTACACCTAGGACTAATTCATGGCCATCTCGATTAAAAACGCCTTGGATAGCTCTGCCTTGTGGGTCAAGGATTTCTGGCTTTGGCATTACTTCAACGATGATTTTCTCCACGAGCAGACTTTACTTGACTACTTGCATTCTAGATAGATTCCAACCTAGGTATGTAATGGATTAACTATTCTTTCTTTATTCCTCAGCGTGTATTCTTCCAAGTGATGGACCTAAAGGCATTAACCCAGTTACTTGGCGAAAAGGTAAAGACCGATCCGGTCACCTTAACCGCTTTTTCGACCGATGCCACACCAGAATTTAAAGCAACTCCAGAGGCTGTTGTATTTGCCGAGTCAAGAGATGATGTTGTTAAACTGATTCAGTTTGCAAATGAAAACAAGGTACCAGTTATCACCAGGGGTGCTGGAAGTAATTTAGCAGCTGCAACAGTCCCAATTACTGGTGGAATCATTTTAGTAATGACTAAACTCAATCGAATTCTTGAAATATCAAAGTCAGAAATGCTGGCAGTAGTTGAACCAGCAGTAACGAATGTAAATTTGGATAACGCAGCAGCAGAATATGGATTGATGTATCCACCAGACCCTGGTTCAAAAACTGTTTCAACTATTGGTGGAAACATTGCAACATGTGCTGGTGGATTACGCGGATTGAAGTATGGAGTTACTCGAAATTACGTGCTTGGTCTTGAGGTTGTTCTAGGTACTGGTGAAGTTATCAACACTGGTTCACGAATGGTAAAGGATGTCGCGGGCTATGACATTACTCGACTACTAGTTGGCTCAGAAGGTACTTTAGGAGTAATTACCAAAGCTACCGTTGCACTGAGACCCAGACCAACTATTTCAAAGTATGGCGTTGCATATTTTAAGACTTTGGCTGACGCATCGGTTGCAGTTGATGCAATTGTTGGTGCTGGGATTTTGCCAGCCACTTTGGAATTCTTAGATCAAGTTTGTATTAATGCAGTTGAAAAATTTGCTGCAATTGGTCTTGATACTTCAGCCGGTGCTTTACTGCTATTTGGCGAAGATGGCGATAGTGACGATGTTGAGATAAAGACTCAACAGATGGCAGATATCTGTGCCAACCCTGCTGGTGTAATTTCAGTTACCAGAGCAAAAAATGTTGTTGAAGCAGATCAGTTGCTGTTTGCTAGGAGATGTGCTCTTCCTGCTCTTGCCCGAGAAGCATCTCTTGCAGTTAGTGAAGATATATGTGTACCTCGACCATTACTTGCAGAAACTGTGGCAAAGATTGCTGAAATTAGTAAAGCAAGACAATTAAAGATTGGCGTCTTCGGACATGCTGGAGATGGCAATCTTCATCCGAAAGTATTGGCAGATATCAATGACCCAGCAGAAGTTGCCCGTTTACATGCAGCGCTTGATGACATTTTTAATCTAGCTCTTGATATGGGTGGCACTATAACTGGTGAACACGGCGTCGGAATTGCAAAGTTGCCATATCTTGAGCGTAAAGTTGGCAAAGAGCAAATGTATTTGTTTAGAAGAATAAAAAGTGCATTTGATCCAAATGGAATTTTAAATCCAGGAAAAACTGGATCATGAACCAAAACTTGCCATTCACTCCAAAACTTCTTGAACGATGTATCTCTTGCGGTTATTGCCTACCGGCATGCCCAACATATGTAATCACGCAAGAAGAAATTTCATCTCCACGTGGTCGAATCAATTTAATGCGTGCCGTGCAAATTGGTGAGTTATCAATTGATCAAACACTAGAGCAATCAAGTTACTGCCTGGGTTGTAGGGCATGTGAAAGTGTTTGTCCTGCTGGAGTGGAATACGGCACTCTCCTTGAAGAGTGGCGAAGTGCAGCTTGGCAAGGGAAAAATAGAAATTTAATTCTTAAATTATTGCTGTTTGCAGTTAATCAATCTTGGCGTGTTCGATTGTTGGGAATATTCAATCCAAGAAATTTCCAAAAATCAAAGTGGAACGAATATTCAATAATGCTAGGTTGTTTTGAGCGAGGATTATTTCCAAACGTATCAGCAGCAGCGCAGAAGAATTTGTCGATAAACGTTAATGGCAATCAAGGATGCTGTGGCGCGCTGCATGCCCACAATGGCGAATTAGCTCGAGGAAAAGAGATGGCAAAGAAGTTAGGTGAACAACTACCAGGCAAAATAATTACTACTAGTGGTGGATGTGCTGCTCATTTAGCATCAGTTATTGGTAAAGATCGAGTGTTTGAATATTCCGAAGTGCTCTTTAACCAAGTTGATTTACTAAAACCCGTTTTAATTAATGGCGAAAAGGCACGAGTTGCACTTCAAGATTCTTGTCATTTACGTCACGGCTTGCAGATCTATCAGCAACCACGGGCTATTTTGAAGCAAATTGCAGATTTTGTTGAATTACCTGGGGCTAGTGATTGCTGTGGTGCTGCTGGCACTTATGCAATTCTGCGCGCACGCGATTCCAAAAAGGTGTTTGATAAAAAAGCTAAAGAGATAGAAAAATTAAATCTAGATTTTATAATCAGCGTAAATCCAGGTTGTACCAGACAGCTCGCAACTCAACTAAAGCGTCGCAAGATTAAAACTAAAGTGATGCATATTGCTGAATTTGTGGCCTTGAGTAATTCAATTAACGCTTAATTTGAGCAGAACCGCCGGAGATAACTTCTTCCACATATGCCAATGTAGACATTGAGTTATCTCCTGGAGTTGTCATAGTTAATGCTCCGTGAGCAACGCCATAATCCAGAGCAGTAACTAGCGGCTTGTTATTTAGTAGACCATAAATAAGGCCTGACACAAAACTATCTCCCGCCCCTACGCGATCTAGTACTTCAACATCCAAATTGATAGAGCTAGTAACCAGACCTTCGTCTTTACTCCACCCAACTGCACTATATGAATTCTGAGATGCAGATTTTAAATCTCTTTTAGTAGTGGCAACTAACTGAAAATTGGGATAAGAATTAACTACATCAGGAACTATTTCGGAGAATTGTGTCGCAGTTGATTTAATTCCAAGGGATTGAACAAAATCATCTACCCCACCGATAATTATGTCTACATATGGTGCTATTTGTTTACTGATTTCTTGTGCTTTTTCTTTGCCGCCTAGGCCAGCCCAAAGGCTTGGTCGATAATTAAAGTCATATGAAATCAAACTTCCACTTGATTTAGCAACTGACATTGCTTCCAAAATAACTTCTGGTGTTGTCTCAGATAGTCTGGCAAATATGCCACCTGTATGAAAAATTCGAGTACCTTGATTAACAAAAATTTCCTGCCAAGGAATTTTTCCAACTTTTAACTGACTAACTGCAGTATGCCCTCGGTCTGAAACTCCAACGCCGCCGCGAAGTCCAAAACCGCGCTCAGTGAAATTCAACCCGTTTCTTGCTATTCGCCCTACTTGGTCAAAATCAATCCACTGGATAAATTCAGTGCTAACACCACCAGTTGATACCAAATCTTCAACTAACCGACCTATTTCATTATCAACTAATGCAGTGACAATTGCAGATCGATAACCAAAGCATTTTCGCAAGCCCCGAGCGACGTTGTATTCGCCACCACCCTCCCAAACTTTAAACTCACGGGCAGCACGAATACGACTTTCTCCTGGATCTAACCGAAGCATTACTTCTCCAAGAGAAACTAAATCGAATTTGGTTTCTGCCACAGACTTGAACTTCATTAATTTTCTTTCAAGCTTGCAAGTTTAGTGATGGTGGTCCAGTCTCCATCAGCAATCAATTCCGGCTTTACCATCCAGCTACTACCTACAGCAACTACATTATGCAAAGCTAAATAGTCACTATAGTCATCAGCAGTGATATTTCCAGTTGGTACAAACTTAATACTTGGGAATGGTGCAGAGATGGTTTTTATTGCATTTGGACCGCCAAGTAACTTAGCTGGAAAAAACTTAACTATTTCAACACCTAAATTTAAATTCAACAAAATCTCTGATGGAGTTGAGATTCCTGGCAAATACGGCAACCCAGTTTGAAGTGCTGCTTTAATCAATGGTGCATAACTACCTGGTGAAACAAGAAACTTTGCACCAGCAGCTATTGATTGGTCTATCTGAAGCTCAGTATTTACCGAACCAGCACCAACTGTGAATCGAGAATCAGCGGCTAAAGTTTGCAAGACTTTCATTGAGTTTTTTGTTCGCAACGTTACTTCCAGTATGGAAATACCACCGGCAAGAAGAGCTTCAGCCATCGGAATAGCAAGATCTGGGTTATCTAAAGTTATTACCGGCACTACTTGTTGATTCACTAGTCGATCAATAAAGTTTTGCACCTAGTGCCTCAATCCCATAAAAATTCCTCAACGGTAACTATGTTACCAACTACAGATTTCTCTTCGCCATTGGATTTGTAAGCATCAAGATTTCTTAAATAAATTCGCCATTTTACCTTGAGTATCTGTTTCAATTGAAAATACGCTTCCAGCAAGTTCTTCATCGATATTCCAACTGGCTGTTGTAATAAATAGTGTGGTTAAGTCCTGGCCACCAAAGGTACAAGAAGCAACTTTAGTTACAGGTAGATTTATTTTCCTCAGCAACTTACCCTCGGGAGATAACTGAATTACACAGCTCCCTCCCCATAATGCCACCCATAAATTGTCATCAGCATCAAGCGTCATGCCATCTGGATTCCCCGGTATAGGAATATCAATGTAACTGCGCAATTTGATTTCAGATGTTGCAAGATTTATGTCATAAACCCCAATTTTTCTAGTTGGGGAGTCGATGAAATACATAGTCTTGCCATCAGACGTCCAGTCCAAACCATTAGCGACTGATAAAGCATCAATCATTTGGTGCATTAACCCACCATATTGATAAGAATAAAGCGCTCCATCACCACTATTTTCGTGATAACCCATAACCCCAGCCCACAATCGACCAGTTGGATCGGCCTTTGCATCATTAAACCTGCGTACATCATCAGTAATAAGTGTAAGAAGTTGCTCTCTATCTCCAGTTGGCTTCATCACACTTAAGCCACGTTGTTCAACAAGTAAATAATCATCCGAATCTTCAATCCCGATAACCGCGCCAACATGATTTCCTAATTGATATTCTTTAATCAAATCTCCTTGAGGCGAGAACTTAATCACTCGTCCGCTTAAGATATCAACCATTAACAATTCTTTAGTACGCCAATCCCAATATGCGCCTTCACCAATGATGGCATCTATTTGATAGAAAAGTTCTACATTACTCATAGTTATCCATTTGAGAAATCATGTTGTGGGCGATACTTAAGAGCCGAACTTGCTTTGCTTATATTAACTAAAGAATCAAATTTTCCATGACCTGACTTGAGTTTTACATTTGGATAAAACTGCTTAACTAACTCAGAAACTGAATGGGGGCCTAAAATATTTGAGGCTGAAACAAAGTAACTGCCAGATTGAATATCTCTATTCAAGATAGAATCAGCAGCCACATAAGCAGCATCTCGCGTATCTATATAGCTCCACAATTCTTTTTTCCCAGATTCGGGATTTTTCGCGAATTCAGCAAATCGTTTTGGCAGCAAATCAACATGATGGCCAATGTAGGGATACCGCAAAGCTACTACTCTCATTCCAAACCTAGTATTCATATATTTACCGGTTAACTCGTCAATGTTTTTAGATAATGCATATGGATCTGAGACCTGGTTTTCAAAAGATTCATCAATTGGTAAATCCTTTAATTCCACTGCAATTTCACTAAATGGCAAACCAGTAGCAGAAAAACTTGATGCTATAACCGCGCGATCAACTCCAACTCGAGTTGCAGCATCTAAAACACTAAATGTTGCAAGGGCATTACTAAACACGGCAACCGGAGTGCCGTAATCTGGATTTCTTATTGCTGCTAAATGAATAACTCCCTTTACCCCGACCATTGCTTGTGAAAGTAACTGTAGATCTGTTGCGAGTCCAATGAAGTGGTTTAATGAACCTGGATGCGATCTTGGGTTTAGATCGAGAGTTTGAAATGGGACTTCAGTAGCGGTCAATAGGTCACAAATGGCGCTACCTAATAAGCCGGCTGACCCGGTAACCAACACGGTGCCATTCAAATTCGAGGTCATCCAGGTCAGAATACCCGTTAACCCTGAATTGGTCGACACCCCACCTTGGAGTTCACCTGATATTCAACATCCAAAAAACAACAATTTTTTCGGAATACTTAACAACTATGCTATTTATTTACTGATTCAAGCAGGCGATTTAGTACTTCTTGATATCGATTACCAGTAAGTTCAATAATGTTATTTGGTAGTTCAGGTGGAGGGAGTCCACTATCTTTCTCCCAATTTGCGAGTAACCAATTTCGCACCAATTGTTTATCGAACGAAGATGGAAGCTCACCAACTTTCATCTCTACAGCGTTGCAGATCCGACTGGAATCAGGGGTAAGCACTTCGTCAGCTAGCACAAGTTCACCTAAATCATTAAGTCCAAACTCAAACTTTGTATCAATTAGGGTAAAACCCGCGCGCTCTAGAAGTTTACTTGCTTGATTAAATATCTTTATTGATTCATTTTTTACTTGTTTTGCTAAATCAGAACCTATCAATTCAACAACCTTCTCAAAATCAATATTCTCATCGTGTTTTCCTAAATCAGCTTTTGTTGCTGGGGTAAATATTGGCTCAGCTAGTTTTGAACCATTACTCAAACCAACCGGTAATTTCAATCCACATACCTGTCCGGTCTTTTGATATTCCAACCAAGCCGAACCAGTTAAGTACTTTCGCACCACACATTCGATGGGCAGCATATTGAGTCGCATTACTTCTATTGCCCTACCATCAACAACATTTGGAACTTGATTTGAAATTACGTGATTAGGCACAGATAACTGATTAAACCAAAAGAGTGAAATCGCAGTGAGTATCTTGCCTTTATTGAGAATTAAGTTAGGTAATACATAATCAAAGGCACTAATTCGATCTGAAGCAACTAGCAAAATAGTATTTTTGGGTGTTAGATATAAATCTCTAACCTTTCCCGAGTGTAGGTGCTGATAATCAGCGGGTAAATTCCAATTTGCCACTACAGAATTGCACCTGGTTGATAATTAGCAGATATTGGATTCTTCTTAGTTATTTGCGTAACTTTATTAACAATAGTATCGACTTGCATCTTTGCGCCTGCCAAAAGTACATGTGAATCTCTGGCTAAATTAGTTAAAGTTTCTAGATGAATGTTTAACTCTCTATCAGAAACTAATAGCTCAAACAAGTTGTTTGGTTTACCAATTCGGATTTCTTCAGCCGCTGCTAAAGCGTGCTTCTGCACCTGTTTATGGGCAATTTCTCTGCCAATACCTCTTTTAACTAGAAGTAACATAATCTCAGTAGTAAGTAAAAATGGTAAATATTTATCTACTTCTGCTTTAACTTGCTGTTCAAAAACTTTAAACCCTGCTAATACGGTTAGAGAAGTTTCGATAATCCCATCTAGCGCAAAAAATACCCCTGGCAGAGCTACCCGACGAACAACACTGCATGAAACATCGCCTTCATTCCATTGATTACCCGTAATGCCTGCCAACATCTGCACATATCCATTTAATACCTGATGCAAACCATTAATTCGTTCACATGAGCGGGCATTTATTTTGTGCGGCATAGCAGATGAACCAACCTGACCCGGCAAAAATCCTTCACTTACTAGTTCATGGCCAGCCATTAATCTAATTGTGATTGCTAACGAGGAAATTGGTGCAGATAACTGATACAGCAAACTCGCAACTTCATAATCAAGTGATCGAGGATATATCTGGCCGGTGCTGGTCAAAATACTGCTAAACCCAAGCGAGGATATTAAGTCTGATTCAAAGTCTGAAACTTTTACTAAATCCTGCTCAAACAAATTAGCCATATCTTGTTTAGTGCCAACTGGACCTGAAATCCCTCTAGCAGGATAACGGGCAATTAATTCTTGCAACGCGGTATAACCAATAAGTATTTCATCAATCGTACTTGCAAATCTTTTACCTAAAGTTGTTAATTGAGCAGCAACATTGTGACTGCGAGCCACCATTGCTAAATCGCGATGGCCTTGCGCCTTTATCGCTAATTGGTTTAGTACTGCCACAAATCGCTGCTCAATTAGATTTAAACTAGAGAGTATTTGGGTCTGCTCAATATTTTCAGTTAAATCTCTCGAAGTCATACCTTTGTGTATTTGCTGATAACCAGCTAGTTCATTAAATTCATCTATTCGAGCTTTAACATCGTGCTTGACTGCACGTTCACGAGCTGCAATTGATTCAAGATTTACGTTATCGATTTGTTTTTCATATGCAGCAATTACATTATCTTCTACTTTGATGCCATATTTTGCCTGAACTTTTAGTACTTCAATCCAAAATTTACGTTCTAACCTTATTTTCTCTTTAGGTGACCAAATGGCAATCATTTCTGGTGATGAATATCTACTTGCGAGCACATCATTGATTGTCATCTCTAGCCTCACTTACCTAAACCAATATCAGATCGGTATTGGCTTCCAGCAAAATTGATTCCAGCAACACCTTGATATGCCAATTTTCTTGCCTCAGCAATTGAGGACCCAGTTGCAGTAACGGCGAGCACCCGACCACCAGCTGTTTTCACTGCCCCATTGTCTATCTTTGTGCCGGCGTGAAATACCACCAGGTTGGGAGTTTGCGGGATTTCTATTGAAATTTTATCCCCACTTCGAGAGCTTTCCGGATATCCAGCAGATGCAAGCACCACTGTTATAGCACTTCCAGCAAAACTTGGTACTGGAATCTCATTTAATTCGGCACTAGCTGCCTTGTGCAACAAATCAGTAAGCGAGGATTGCAATAACGCAAGAACTACTTGAGTCTCAGGATCGCCAAATCTAGCATTGAATTCAATGACTTTTAGTCCAGAATTTGTTCGAATCAATCCACAATACAAAACTCCAATAAATTGAGATCCCATACTTGCCAACTTATTCACTATTGGTTGTGCTATTTGATTAACTACTTCTGTTTCAAACTCTTTACTAAACCAAGAAACCGGTGAATATGCGCCCATACCACCAGTGTTAGGACCGATATCGCCATCAAATATACGTTTATAGTCTTGAACTGACAACAGCGGATAGACAGTTTCTCCGTCTGTCACACAAAGCACACTGACCTCTTCCCCTGTCAAAAACTCCTCTACTACAACTTTGTTGCCCATTAGAAAGCAGGTTTGCGCATGTGTTAACGCTTCTGCTTGATTATCAGTAACAACTACACCCTTACCTGCAGCTAGACCATCATCCTTGATCACATAAGGCGCACCAAATTTGATGATTGCATTAACAACATCATGTGCATTTTGGCAAGTAACTGATTGAGCTGTTGGAATTTCAAGTTCAACCATCAATTCTTTAGCAAATGCTTTACTAGCTTCAATCTTTGCTGCATCTTGATCTGGACCAAAAACAAGAATGCCCTTATCGCGTAGCGCATTAGATACACCAGCAACTAATGGAGCTTCTGGCCCAATTACTACTAAGTCAACTTTCAAGTTATTTGCTAACTCAACAACTGCTGAACTGTTAACAATATCTATAGCAAAACAGTTTTCTATGCCGAGTTCAGAAATAATGCCAGCATTAACACCGGTTGCAAAAAGGGTATTGCCTTCCTGTTTTAACCGATGCACTAAAGCGTGCTCGCGACCGCCAGAACCTACTACCAATATCCGCATATGGTTAAGACCCACCCTCGCGCAATTCTAGGCGAGAGCAGCCCATTATCTGCTTGGATTTCTCGTTAAAACCGCTCCACCTGCAGGATCTTCAAAAACGCGCAATTTCGTCACAACTTCATTGGTACGTGCATCTCGTACCTGATATTCATATTCAGCTTGCACGGTATAACGAGCTTCACCAGTTGGCACATTAAATCGAATCTCAGTGCCGCGGTTATCAGCTGTAATTGTTCGAGACTGCACTGCTTTACCATCTCGCAATAACACAATCTTCCAATTAACTGCTAAATCACCTGCTGGCACCACAATTGTCGATGGCGTGGTGGCATCCATGATTAAGATGCCAGTTAAGCCAAATGGCTTAACTTCAAATCTAGTATTGACCGAGCGCTCACCAGTGTTTAATACAACGAAATATCTACCAATGGCAGCTGGTGTAATAAAAGTTAATTGACCATTTCGCGGCACATCTTTAATTTCAATTAAGAAGCTCTTATTGCCGTCATTTAAAAATAAACTGGCTTTTGCGGCTTCTAGTCCAACAATGCTAACTGAAATTGGGAGCGAGAAACCTTCAGTAATTGCAGATGTGCGAGGTGAGATATAAACGCCTGGATTGCGAGTTTCTTCTTTTGGCACAACTGGTACAGGCTCAGTTTCTTCCTTGGGCTGCGTGCTGCTAGTTGGGTTGTTAGCAGGTTTAGGTGTTGCTGGTTTTGGTAATGCTGGCAGCGCATAACCTGCTGCCAATGAACGGTTAACGCTGAAACCCCGAGCAAATCCTTCATATTGATCGCCGGGCCCATTAACGCCAGTAATCACACCACCAAATTTGGCAATTAGTGATAAGTCATCGCGCATCGAACCAAAGATGGGATAACCCAGCCCAATTGATCTAACTACGTTAAAGCCCTTACCAAAACCTTCGAACTGATCACCTTTACCGTTAACGCCAATGATCACGCCACCAAACTGACTAATTAAAGTCAGATCATCTTGCAAGAAGCGTCGCTCCGAAGTTGAGTTCTCGCTAGTGGTATTTCTAGGCGTGGAGTTACTTGGTGTCATCGCAGTGGCGGGTGCAACTAGGGCAAGCGAGATCGCAACGGCAATAGCCGCAGTTCTAATCCCGCTAAATTCCATGGTGGTAGTTTGCCTGCATTTCCTAACAACCTTACCTCTTCTGTCTGATTTGCCCGATTAATTTCAGGCATCCTTCAGTAAATTCCAAGAGATGAGCCGATTTCCTCACGATACGCGCAAAAAGCGCAGCTAAGGGGGTAGCTATGGACTTGGGGGTGCCGCAAGTGGCACCGGCGAAGATCAGCACCACACCCTATTAATCACACCCTCTTAATAAGGAGTGGGCAATTTGGGTAATTCTGGTGCTGACCCATCGAAACGAACTCATTACTAACTAGGCTTCGCCCGTGCTATTAAGTGACCGAGACATCAAAGCTGAACTTGCCGCGGGCCGTGTAAAACTTGAGCCCTATGACGAAAGCATGGTGCAGCCCAGCAGTATTGATGTTCGATTAGACCGGTTCTATCGCACTTTTGAGAATCATCGCTATCCATTTATTGATCCAGCAACTGAGCAAAGCGATTTAACTAGGCCATTTGAAACTGCCGCTGATGAAGCATTTGTGCTGCATCCGGGTGAATTTGTGCTCGCTTCCACTTATGAAGTAATCACGCTCCCCGATGACATTGCCGGGCGGTTGGAAGGTAAATCATCGCTGGGCAGATTAGGTCTGTTAACTCATTCCACTGCTGGCTTCATTGATCCAGGATTCTCCGGCCATGTCACCCTTGAGCTAAGCAATGTCGCAACGCTGCCAATCAAGCTTTGGCCCGGGATGAAAATTGGACAATTGTGCTTATTCAGATTGTCTTCACCAGCAGAGCACCCATACGGTTCAGCCGTTTATGGCTCCAGGTATCAAGGCCAGCGCGGTCCGACCCCATCAAGATCCCATTTGAACTTCCATCGAACTGAGATCAAGGAATAATTCTTAGTTTTGTTGCAAGCGTTTTCTGGTAAGAGCAAATTTAGAATCTACGTTAAGCCAACTAAGAATTGGGCAGCCTATGTTGGCCGAGCATTCACAGTGCAGGTCATTGGCTAATTTGCCAGATTCCCTTTCGTCACGAATCTGCTCGCAGTAGAGTTTGGCTATGACCACCCTAGAGCGATTAGCGATCTCTCGGCTAAGTCATCGCTTTGGCTTTGGCCCTAGACCTGGTGAATTCAACCGACTGTTGAGCCTTGGCTTACCAAAAGTCCAAGAGCTGCTGTTAACTAAACCGCAATTTGATATTTTTGCTGACAATCAACCACTGCCAAATGTTTATGATGCTGGTCGGCGGCCACCTAACACCTCAGACCAATTAGGTAATTATTTGTTGGATAAGCGAGCTCAATTTCAAACTCTGCTATTTTGGTGGTTAGACCGAATGGTGATCTCAGATCACGGCTTAACCGAGCGAATGACTTGGTTCTGGCATGGCCATTGGGCAACTTCATACACCAAAGTTGATGATGCGCTGCCGATGTTTAATCAGAATCAAACGCTGCGTCAGCATGCGCTAGGTAATTTTGCTGCCATGTCTAAAGCGATGGTTAATGATGGCGCGCTGATTTATTGGCTAGATGGGCAACTAAATACCTCAAGGGCACCAAATGAGAATTTATCACGCGAATTAATGGAGCTATTCGTGCTTGGCGTTAATCGCTACAGTGAAAATGATGTGCGAGAAACTGCAAAAGCATTAACTGGCTATAAGGTAAATAAAACATCAGGGGCGGTTAGTTTTAATCCAAGACAACATCACAATGCCTCGATCACCTTTTTGGGTACTACCGGTAAATATGATGCTAATTCACTAAGCGACTATTTAGTTACTCGGGATGACTGCGCATTATTTATTGCTGAGCGACTTTGGTACCGATTTATCTCCAGCGCTCACCCAGTTACTGGGATAAATCAGCAGAGCGTATTTCAGTCACGAGAAATTGCGCCGCTGATTAAAGCCATTGGCACCAGCAGCGCGATTACTGACCCAAAGCACGCCATGGTGAAATCACCAGTTGATTGGTTTGTTTCGATTTGTCGTGCTTTTAGCATTAAGCCAAGTAATTATCAGAATTTGCCGCAGTTACGAACTGGATTAGTGGCATTAGGTCAGTTGCCATTCCAACCGCCTAACGTGGGTGGCTGGCCAGTTGATCAAGCTTGGTTATCTGCAGCAGCAGCTCACAACCGAATCTCATTCACCACCGCGCTATTGCGAGAAGCAAATCTGGCACCAATTACTGACTTAAGAGATTCGGAGCGAATTGGCGCACTGGCTGATTGGTTAGGGGTTTATCAGTGGTCTGATCGCACGTTGCTTGCGTTTGCTGGTGCGCGAAAAGATCCAGCACGCCTTGCATTATTGGCAGTTAATGCACCTGAGTATTTAGTGAACGCGTAAGGGGATTGCAGATGGATACCATTACCAGACGAAAGTTCCTGCAAGTGTTTGGTGCCGGTGCAGCAGGTGCGGTTGCCACGTCATTAACTATTGAAGATATTGCCCAAGCGGCAATGGATCGACCATTACCGCTGGGCACACCGATTTTGGTAGTAGTGACGCTATATGGCGGCAATGATGGCCTAAACACATTAGTGCCAGTTAATGATCCAATCTATCAAGCGATGCGGCCTGGAATTGCCTATTCACCTGATCAAGTATTACCGCTAGCTGAAGATTTGTATCTCAATGGTGCGATGGATGGACTGTTCTCATTTTGGCAGAAAAACCAAGTGGCAATTGTGCGCGGTGTTGGTTATCCCAATCCAGATCGTTCCCATTTCACTTCGATGGCAATTTGGCAATCGGCTACATTAGCGGCGGTTAAGACTGGTTGGTTAGGAAGATGGATTGAAACGCAACCACGCGATCCGCTGCTGGCAATTTCATTAGGCTCAGTATTACCCCCGCTACTAGCTGGCGCTAACGGATTTGGTTCAGTGTTGCCGCTAGGTGGATTGCGGATTCCAACTGGCGCAGTTGGTAATGATTGTCGTCGAATATCTGCGCCCAGCACCTCGGATAATGAACTACAAGCATTAGCAGCACAGACGATGCGAGATTTATTCACTGTTTCAAGCGATATCACCCCGATTTTGCGCGGACCTGCCCCAGCAGCACCTGATCTGCCAACTTCAATTGGGGGCAATGCTGGTGGCGAAACTAATTTATCGCAGCAACTTGATGTGGTGGCAAAACTAATTGCAGCTGGCGCTCCAACTCGAGTTTGGTCAGCATCATTAGGCGGTTTTGATACTCATGCTGATGGGAAAGATTCGCAATCAGTGCTGTTGGATGTGGTATCTGATGGCATTACCAGGTTCATGGCACAACTTAAATCAACTCAGCGTAGCCAAGATGTGGTGGTTTTAGTCTATAGTGAATTTGGTCGAAGAGTTCGGGCTAATGCATCTGAAGGAACCGATCATGGAACTTCTGGTCCAGTATTTGTCATTGGTGAAAAGGTTAAAGGTGGGTTTTATGGTGATCAACCATCGCTAGCTAATTTGAAAAATGATGATCTCACAGTCACAACCGACTTCAGGGATGTTTACGCCACCATCCTTGAGAAAGTGCTGCAAACACCAGCTGAGCGGGTACTGGGTAATTGGCGCGGTCGAATTCCGCTGCTTTAATAATTGCGGTTATTTACTTAAATCCCGCAGCACAATCGTGGCATCTCGAGCTTGGCCTACACCGATCGCCGATATTGGCGCTCCAGATTGCTCTTCCAAGAACTTCACATAATCCTGCGCAGTCTTGGGCAGGTCGCTGAAGCTTCTGGCTCCAGTGATATCTGATTTCCAACCAGGCAGCGTTTCATAAACTGGTTTGGCGTGATGGAACTCAGTTTGCGTCATTGGCAGTTCACTATGTACTTTGCCAT
>VGBH01000014.1 GCA_016870575.1 Actinomycetota bacterium | reverse complement strand
TAGGAAATTTTCGCCCTGTCCCAATCCAACAACGAGCGGTGAATTGCGTCGTGCACCAACTATTACCTCTGGCTCAGCTGCTGAAATTGCAACTAGCGTGAATGCTCCTTTTAATCGTTGACATGCTTTTCGCATTGCATCAGCTAATTTGCTTGAGTTATTGTCCATCTCTTGTGCTAAAAGGTGCGCAACAACTTCAGTATCTGTTTCACTCCTAAAGTGAAATCCGGCTTTGATTAGTTCATTTCGCAAGGATGCAAAATTTTCAATAATTCCATTGTGAATTATTGCAATTTGATTTGATTCATCTAGATGCGGATGAGCATTTTGATCGTTTGGAGCGCCATGAGTAGCCCACCTAGTATGTCCAATACCACTGTTTGATTTAGCAGGTTTTGCTTCAGTGAGTAAATCTTGCAAGTTTGTAAGTTTTCCAGCTTTTTTATAAGTAATAAGAGAATGATTATTAGTAAGAGCTATACCTGCTGAGTCATAACCACGATACTCTAAATGTTTAAGTCCGGAGAGCAATACGTCTTGAGCCGATTGCCCACCGACGTAACCAACAATTCCACACATGCGATAAGCCTACGGCTATTGAGCTGCAACTTCGCGCACCACTGCAACTAGTGCTTGAGCAACAGCAGTTGCTTGTTCATTCGTTGGTGCTTCAACCATCACTCGTACCAAAGGTTCAGTGCCACTTGGACGTAACAAAATTCTGCCCGTGTCACCTAACTCTTCACGCAATCGATCAACTTCTGCCAAAACTCTAGGATGCGATACTCCTAAATTACGATCAACACCTGACACGTTAAGCAATACTTGCGGTAGTTTCTGCACAACCATTGCAAGTTTTGCCAACGGTAAACCGGTTTGCTTCATTCGTTGCATAAGATGTAATGCAGTTAGTGTGCCATCACCTGTGGTCGCATAATCTGCCAAAATGATATGTCCACTTTGTTCGCCACCTAAGTTGTATCCGCCAACTTCCATTGCAGAAAGGACATATCGATCACCAACGGGTGTTTCGATAACTTCAATATCAGCGGTTTGTAAGAATTTCTTTAATCCCAAATTGGCCATAACCGTTGTCACGACATGATTATTAACTAATTTGAGATTTTCTTTCATCGCTTGCGCCAAAATTGCCAAAATTTGATCGCCATCAACCACGCTGCCATCAGCAGCAACTGCTAGGCAGCGATCCGCATCACCATCATGTGCAATACCTAGATCAGCTTTGTTTTCTTTAACTGCAGTAATCAAATCTGAAAGGTGAGTAGATCCGCAATTTGCATTTATATTTAACCCATCAGGTTCAGCATGAATTGCAATTACATCTGCGCCAGCTTTTCGATAAGCAGCAGGAGCAGTGTGATGAGCTGCTCCATTTGCGCAATCTACAACAACTTTTATTCCTGATAAATCTATATCTAAAGAATCCACCAGATGGTCAACATAATTACCACTTGCCATTGGATTATCAATTATTCGACCAACTTCGCTTCCAACCGGCAATTGTTTAAAATTCTTTAATCGATCTTCAATAGCATCCTCTAGTGAATCAGGTAATTTTCTCCCACCTGCAGCAAAGAACTTGATTCCATTATCTGGCATTGGATTATGCGAGGCTGAAATGACTGCACCTAAATCAGCATCTAGAGCATCAATTAAATAAGCAACTTCAGGAGTTGGTGCAACTCCTATGCGAAACACAGTTGCACCCGCAGCAGCCATTCCAGCAGCTAGTGCTGCTTCTAGAAACTCACCACTTGCGCGAGTGTCTCGACCAATAACTGCAACTGGTTTTTTTGCTAAGCCAACAGCTAAAACTTGAACAGCTGCTGTTCCTAAATTAGTTGCAAGTTCAGCGGTTAAATCGAGGTTAGCAACACCTCGAATACCATCAGTGCCAAACAGCCGAGCCAAAATTAACGCTTGCTGTACTGAGAAGCCTTACGTGCTTTCTTCAATCCGTACTTCTTGCGCTCAATAACGCGTGCGTCACGAGTTAAGAAGCCAGCCTTCTTTAATGCAGCACGATATGCATCTTTATCAATCTCATTTAGTGATCGAGCAACTCCCAATCGAAGTGCTCCAGCCTGTCCGGAGATACCGCCACCAGTAATAGTTGCAATCACATCAAACTTATTTTCTAGACCCAAAATTCTTAGTGGATCTTTGATTGATTGGCGGTGCAGCGCATTTGGAAAATAATCTTCAATTGTTCGACCATTAATCTTGAAGTTTCCAGTTCCCGGAACCAGGCGAACTCGCGCAACTGCTTCCTTACGACGTCCAATACCGCTACCTGGTGTTGTTGCTCCAGCTTTTGGAATTGATAGTCCTGGAGATTCTGAACTCGCTACTAATGTGTCGGTCACAAATTGCCTTTCTAAAATCTGCGCTACTGCGCAATCTGCTTAATCTCAAATGGAATTGGATTCTGGGCCGCATGCGGGTGATTCGGTCCAGCATAAACTTTAAGTTTCGTCCCAACTGCTCGACCTAATTTGTTGTGCGGCAACATTCCGTGCACCGCTTTCTCAATTGCTCGAACTGGGTTTTGCTTCAGCAAACTGACGTAATCAGTTGAGCGCAGGCCACCTGGGAAACCAGAGTGACGATAATCGCGCTTCTGCGTTAACTTAGAGCCAGTAAGTGCAACTTTCTCTGCATTAATAATGATGACAAAATCGCCAGTGTCAACATGAGGCGCGTATATTGGTTTGTGTTTACCTCGAAGCAAAGTAGCGGCCTGAACTGCTAAACGTCCAAGTACAACATCATTGGCGTCAATTACGTACCAGTTCCGGGTAACCGAATCTGCTTGGGGACTGAATGTGCGCACGCCTTGCTCCTAAATAATCTCTGGTCTGGACTACAGGTAAAGCCAAAGTCCAGTAGAGCAGAATACCCTTGTGGCAGAAGGGCTTAGTGCTTGGGGGCTGCGCTGGAGCAGGCTTAGAGCTAATGGGTCAACTAAGCCTTTAAATTGATGGAAACCAGCACCGTGATGGCCGCTCCATCGGGTAAGTCCACGGCTACCCTGAGCCAATTGCCGAAATGATTTACTGGAATCCAGGAGATCTGATCGGCCTGAGTAGGTAGGGCAAAATCCAGACCCGAATCAACCCATCGGATACCGTCGGGTGAATATTCAATTCGGGCACGTACATTTTCCGTTCGCACAGGGTGCTTTAAAGCGCGAAGGTAAACAATTGCTTCTTTTGCCCAGCCGCACTCATAAGGTTCCGAACTTACTTGGTTCTGCCATAACTCATTTCTTGCAACAACCGCGGTAATACTTAACGGGAGCATTTAGAAATCACCCGACAAACAAACTGAATCTATGTAATACAGGGCACGTTTATTAGTATCCGTTTCAGTAAAAAACCCCATATTCAACATACACCAAAGATTTTTCATTGCAGGCATTACCATAGAATCAATCTGGCTAAGATCAAAAAGTCGATTGTTGCATTGCATTTCCAACATCCGCATATTCTCTAAATCAAAGTCAAATCGAAGGTAATGCCAATTCACTTTAGTTGGAATTTCATTGTAACAAAGTTTCTGATGTCCATTTGGCAAATCTTCCCAATCATTTGGTGCCAGATGGTCATGAGTTATTGTTTTTCCTTCCTCACCTACTGGCGTAACTGGCGGTGATTTACGCTTAAACTGCCACTTTTGTACGTGTTCGCCATTTTCCGCATTTAGAAAACGAATGTGCGGCATAACTCGGTTACCACCCTCATCTGGGTCTTGCAGGTCAAATAAAAAACCAACGGAGCGAACATCAGTTTCGAGCAATCTTGGTTCGGTTGCTTCTGGTTTGAAAGTAAAATACAACTCAAGTCTAATCGGCCCTGCTTTTCTAAAAGTTAATCGTTTAACTGAAACATTACGAGCACCAGCAACTGGACGCGTTTGTATTTTGAGCGCATATGTGCCGTCCCAGCTACTATGAGAACCACTATCCCAATGTGACAAATTTGAAAGTTGCGGATGAGTGTGCTGTTGATAACTTGGATTCATCGCATCTAAAGACTGCTCATAATTACCAACTAATTGTCCCCAACCACAAAACCCATAATCGAAATCATCAAAGGTAATGATGCGGGGCATTGGATCAAATCTGGACAATTTAGCAATCTGATTTGTTTGTGAATGCATCTAATTTCTCAATTCTGTATATCGCATTTAAGCGTGGCAAAGATAAGTCTTACTTAAATTTAGTGCCACGTCAATATCTAATTGCTGTATGCAACGTATCTTTACAAATAGTTGGTTTGATTATGCCCAAACTGGTGTTGTTGTCTCTCGGACTATGCCATCAGCACCGACATATACATATCGATCAAATGACTCAGCAAACCAGCGATCATGAGTAACTGCAATCACGGTACCTTGAAATGCATCTAACGCATCTTGCAAAGCCTCAGCGGATGCTAGATCTAAGTTATCTGTTGGCTCATCTAGGAGTAGTAAATTACAGCCAGCTAATTCCAGTACCAAGATTTGCAGTCGTGCTTGTTGGCCACCGGATAATGTCTGAAACTTCTGATCTGACTGTTTGCTCAATTCGTATTTTCGCAAAATACCAATAGATTCATTCAACAACATTGGCTTTACATCATTAAGAATTTCAATTGGGGTTCGATTGACCCATTCTGGATGAGCATGTGTTTGCGCAAAATGCCCAGGCACAACTCTCGCACCAATCTTCTTCTTGCCACTCCATGGCTTTCCAACCTTTATTTCATCTGCTTCAGTTTCAGCAAAAAGCCTAAGCAGATGTGATTTACCAGCTCCATTAGGACCTAGCACAGCCAATCGGTCACCAAAAAATATTTCTAAATCAAATGGTTTCAGCAATCCTGTTATCTCGGTTTGTTCGCAAGTTATAACTCGCACCCCAGTTCGTGAGCCACGAAGATTCATTTTGATGTTCTGATCTTGTGGCGGTGCTTCAGGTGCGCCAGCTTCTTCAAACTTACGCAACCTAGTTTGCATTGCGCGATATTTACTTGCCATATCTGGTGAGGATTTTGCCTGTCCCTGCAAGGTTCGAACTAACTCCTTTAGTCGTTCGTGTTCCTCGGTCCAGCGCTTAAGTATCTCTTCTTGTCTCTCGTATCTGGCTTTTCTAGCATCATGATAAGTAGCGAAGGAGCCGCCATGAACCCAAACTCTGCCATCTTCAACCGTGATAATTCGATCAGCGACAGCATTAAGTAATGCTCGATCATGTGAAATCAATAAAATAGTTTTAACAGAATTTCTTATCTGCTCTTCCAGCCAAAGTTTGCCAGGCACATCCAAATAGTTATCTGGCTCATCCAACATTAACACTTCATCCGGACCGCGCAGTAATACTTCGAGTGCAAGACGCTTTTGTTGCCCACCAGAGAGGGTGTTTACTAAACGATTCTGGCACTCTGAAAATGGAATGTTAATTGCTTGCATTGTGCAGATATCCCAAAGTACATCCATCTCATAGCCACCAGCATCGCCCCAATCTGAAATTGCTTGCGCAAATCGCATTTGAACTTTTTCACTCTCTGGTTGCTGCGTCAACTTCTCTTCTGCAGCTCGATAGTTTTCCGCGGCAGTTTTAATTCTTGGTGGAGCAAGGGAAAGTAATAAATCTCGAATTGTGGTTTCATCTCTAATTCCGCCAATGAATTGCCGCATCACGCCCAGTCCACCAGATTGTGCAACTGATCCGGCAAAAGGTTCAACATCGCCAGCGATGATTCGCATTAATGTTGTCTTGCCAGCTCCATTTGGACCAACCATCGCAGCGTGTGCACCATCGCCAACCCGAAATGAAACTTCATCTAACAACAATCTGCCATCTGGCAAAATCATTGTTATTCCAGTTGCATCAATATGCCCCACTACTCAACCTCATCTGCAATGCGCAGAGCTTGGGTTTTTTTAATTCGAGCGGCATATTCAGATTCATCAGGGTAATAAATTTCTTCTAAAACTAATCCGTGCGCAGGAGCTAACGGAATATCAAATACTCGCTCTGCGGCACGCAGTGATCTACCAGGCCAATCAATATCTTTTCGGCCGTCCCCTACTGGAATAAGTGAACCAACAAGTGATCTCACCATCGAATGACAAAAGGCATCAGCTTTGAAGGTACCAACCACTAAATCATCTATCCGCTGCCAAGAAAGCTCAAGAAGATTTCTTATTGTGCTGCCTCCAGGTTTAGGTTTACAAAAAGCTGCATAATCATTTAATCCAATTAGCTGTGCTGACGCTTCATTCATTGCAGCGATATCGAGTGGAAAATCATGAGTTAACACCCAATTGCGGGTTAATGGATCAACTTGGCGATCGGCAATTCGATAGCTATATCTGCGTGCTAATGCTGCAAAGCGTGCATCAAAAATATCTGGCACTACTTTAACTGAATTTATTCGAATATCTACAGGTAGTAACACATGTAGCCGTCGAGCTAGTCTGGATAGTTGATCGTGCACAAAATCTGAAGGCAGATCTAAATGGCAAACCTGACCTCGGGCGTGTACTCCAGCGTCAGTTCGACCACCAACAATTGTTTTTACTTCAGCCAATCCAGTAATTGCAGCTAACGCCGATTCAAGTTCTCCTTGAATAGTTCTTAAACCGTCTGGCTGCTTTGCCCAACCAAAATAGTTTGTTCCGTCATAACTTAAATCTAGGCGAACGCGAATGAGCCCGCCATTGCTGACGGGCTCAGTTTCAGTGTTCATCACAATTCCTGAAAATTACTCAGCGCTTCCTTTTTCTTTAGCAGCACGCCTAGTAGCACCTGTTGCTTCAGCAACAACTTGCTCAGCAAGTGGTTCTACTAATTCAATTACTGCCATTGAAGCACGATCACCATTTCTTGGAGCTAACTTAGTGATGCGTGTGTAGCCACCATTCCTTGATGAGAACTTTGGACCAATCTCAGCAAATAAACTGTGCACCACGCCCTTATCCCGAATGGTCATCATTACGCGGCGACGAGATGCAAGATCTCCTCGCTTTGCAAAAGTGATCAGTCGTTCAGCATATGGTCGCAACTTTTTTGCCTTTGATTCTGTTGTGGTGATTTTGCCATGCTGGAAAAGTTGGGTTGCCAAATTAGACAAAATCATCTTCTCGTGCGCAGGGCTACCGCCCAGGCGAGCACCTTTAGTTGGAGTTGGCATGATTTTCCTTTTCCTGCTTAGAGTTTCTCGTCTTCAACGTAAACTTCACTATCTAGCTCATCTTCATCAACTTCGTCGTAGTATCCAGCAACTTTGGTTGGATCAAATCCAGCTGGACTATCTTTTAGTGATAGGCCCAACATCGCCAACTTACCTTTAACTTCATCAATTGACTTTTGCCCAAAATTACGAATATCCAATAGATCCGCTTCTGAGCGAGTCATCAACTCTCCAACAGTATGTACACCCTCACGCTTTAAGCAGTTGTAAGAGCGAACGGTTAAATCAAGCTGCTCAATTGGCATATTTAGTTGCTCAGCAGCAAATGAATCTAACGCTGATGGTCCAATTTCAATACCTTCTGCATCAAGATTAAGTTCACGAGCCAAACCAAACAACTCAACTAATGTCTTTCCTGCAGATGCAACGGCATCGCGTGGCAGCATTGATGGCTTTGTTTCAACATCGATAATCAACTTATCAAAGTCTGTACGCTGCTCAACACGAGTTGCTTCAACTTTGTAAGTAACTTTAGTAACTGGGCTATAAATTGAGTCAACGTAAATTCGACCAATCTCAGGATCAGTTCCCTTATTCATTGTTGATGGCACATAACCACGGCCACGCTCAACAACAAATTCAACTTCCAAGCTTGCGCCTGGATTCAAAGTTGCAATATGCAAATCTTTATTGTGTACCTCAACGCCAGCTGGCGGATTAATGTCTGCAGCAGTAACTACAGCAGGTCCTTCTTTGCGTAAATACATTACCGTTGGCTCGTCATTCTCACTTGAGACGACCAAATTCTTGATATTCAACAGAATTTCGGTTACATCTTCTTTAACACCATCTATTGTGCCAAATTCATGCAGAACTCCCACAACGCGGATTGAGGTAACAGCAGCACCTGGAATAGATGAGAGCAAGGTACGACGCATGGAATTTCCAAGCGTGTAACCAAAACCTGGCTCAAGTGGCTCAAGCACGAAACGTGATCGAGTATCGGATAGAACTTCTTCGGTTAGGTTAGGGCGTTGTGCAATTAGCACTGTTTTTTCCTTTCAGTCGACACCCGCTATATGGTGTCGCGTCTCGGATGATGTGAGGCGGGGTTGCTCCCACATCGATGCTGTTGTTACCAACAGCGGTTTGGTTACTTGCTGTAAAGCTCAACTACCAACTGCTCTTGCACATTGGTGTCAATCTGGGAGCGCTCTGGCGCTGCGTGAATCAAAATTCGCATCCGATTTGGAATTGCTTCCATCCAACCTGGCACTTTTCGCTCACCAGATTCAGCTCGAGCAACTACAAATGGGGTGATTTCTCTTGAATCTACTTTTACTTCAATGACATCACTTGGTGAAACTGAAAATGATGGGATGTCTACCTTCTTGCCATTTACCGTGAAATGTCCGTGCTTAACTAACTGTCGAGCCATATCACGACTCTTCGCAAAGCCAGCGCGGAAAACTACATTGTCTAATCTAGTTTCAAGAAGTGCAAGCAAGTTATCACCAGTTTTACCTGTTTGACGAGATGCTTCTTCAAAGTAATTACGGAATTGCTTTTCGAGCACTCCATATTGACGCGCTAGCTTTTGCTTTTCGCGCATCTGGAGCAAATATTCAGATTCCTTTGCCCGGCCACGACCATGCTGACCTGGTGGGTAAGGACGTGATTCCAACGGACACTTTGGACCGTCGCACTTAGAGCCTTTCAAAAACAGCTTTACCTTCTCGCGTCGGCAACGCTTGCACTTTGGACCTGTATAACGAGCCATTTAGTTTTCTCTCCTGTGCTTTCTCAGACCCGACGACGCTTTGGTGGTCGGCAACCATTGTGGGGAACTGGTGTTACATCTGAGATTGAACCAACCTCTAACCCAGCAGCTTGCAAAGATCGAATTGCAGTCTCGCGACCTGATCCTGGACCTTTGACAAATACATCAACTCGCTTCATTCCATGTTCCATTGCTCGCTTTGCAGCATCTTCTGCTGCCAACTGTGCGGCAAATGGAGTTGATTTACGAGAGCCTTTAAATCCAACCTGTCCAGATGATGACCAAGAAATTACTGCACCAGATGGGTCGGTAATGGAAACAATTGTGTTATTAAATGTGCTCTTGATATGAGCTTGACCGTGCGCAACATTCTTGCGCTCTTTTTTGCGAAGCTTCTTACCGGCTGGCTTACCAGCAGCAGTTTTTGTAGTTTTAGTTGCCATTTAGTCAGTCCTTACTTCGTTGCAATCTTCTTGCCCGCAACAGTCTTACGCGGTCCTTTGCGTGTGCGAGCATTGGTATGAGTGCGCTGACCTCGAACTGGCAATCCTTTACGGTGGCGAGTGCCTTGGTAACTTTGAATATCAATTTTGCGACGAATGTCTGCTGTTACTTCGCGGCGCAAATCACCCTCAACTTTGAAATTTGCTTCGATGTAATCGCGAAGTTGAGATAGTTGATCATCAGACATATCTTTAACTCGAAGATCTGGTGAAATACCAGTTGCTTTCAACATTTGTGCAGCTCTAGTGCGGCCAATGCCGTACACATAAGTTAGTGCTACTTCCAAGCGCTTATCGCGCGGAAGATCAACACCAATAAGTCTTGCCATGGGCGGTTACTCACTTTCGTTAGCAGAGGTCTCTGGTCACGAATGTTGTCCTACCCGCCCGGGTAAGCCTTCGCCTCTGACAAAGGGTTCGTCTGTTAGTTGGCACTTAACAGGGTCGAACATTCGTGTAATCACAATCAGGTTGATCGTGAAGTATTTAGTTTTTAACCTTGACGCTGTTTGTGACGAGGATTTTCGCAAATCACCATCACCCGACCGTGACGACGAATGACTTTGCATTTGTCGCACATCGGTTTGACACTTGGTTGTACCTTCATAAAGCTCTTTACCTCACTTGTAGCGGTAGATGATCCGCCCACGAGTTAAGTCGTAGGGACTAAGTTCCACGATTACTCGATCATCAGGAAGAATTCGAATGTAATTCATTCGCATCTTCCCGCTGATATGGGCAAGAACTTTGTGACCATTATCGAGTTCCACCCGAAACATTGCGTTTGGTAGCGCCTCTAAAATGGTGCCTTCCAGTTCAATGGCACCGTCCTTTTTGGACACTCTGCCCTCTCACTTTCTAGCTTTTGCACTATCTGTTCGTGCTGGATTAGCAGCAGAACGGAAAGTGAATCTTACGGGGCAACACTCGCCCCTCAGCACTCGGGTTGGCTTAAGAAGCGACCAACTGGGCTAATCGCTCACGAACCTGCTCAATTTCGCCCATACCACTTACAGATTTCAGCACACCACGTGCTCGATAGGCTGCCAACAGCGGAGCAGTTTGCTCCTGATACACCTCAAGCCGGCGGCGAATTACCTCTTCAGAATCATCCGATCTACCCTGCTGCAAGGAGCGCTGAACTAGTCGTTTTACCACTTCATCAATATCAACAGTTAACTCAATTACTAAATCAACCTGCGCACCAAGCTTGCTCAAGATGACATCGAGTTCAGCAACTTGGGCAACTGTGCGTGGATAACCATCGAGTAAAAATCCATGTTGCACATCAGGTTCAGCAAGTCGGTGCTTCACCATTTCATTGGTTACTGAATCTGGTACATATTCACCAGCATCCATATATTTTTTTGCAAGTAAACCAAGTTCCGTTTTGTCTGAAACATTACTGCGAAAAATGTCGCCAGTTGAGATGTGTGCAATGCCAAGTTGGTTTGCCAGACTAACTGCTTGCGTTCCTTTCCCGGCACCTGGTGGTCCCATCAGAACGATGCGCATTTGTTAACCTAGAAAACCTTCATAATTTCGCTGTTGTAGCTGTGCTTCGACTTGCTTAACGAAATCAAGACCAACACCAACCATAATCAGCAAACTAGTGCCACCAAAAGCTAACTGTGCACCAATCCCCATTGCACCAAAAATAAAGTACGGCACAATCGCAATAATCATCAAATAGGTAGCACCTGCAGAAAGTAATCGATTTAATACAAATCGCAGGTAATCTGCAGTTGGTTTGCCAGCTCGGATACCTGGAATAAATCCACCATACTTCTTCATATCATCAGCAACATCATCTGGGTTAAATGTAATTGATACATAAAAGAATGCAAAGAAGAAAATCATTAGTCCATAGGTGAGGGCGTAAGTAATGGATGTTGAATCAGATAAATTTCTAGAGATCCATTGCGCCCATTCTGCTGTTGAGCCAGATAACTGAGTAAACAAAACTGGAACGTAGAGCAATGAAGAGGCAAAGATAACTGGAATTACTCCAGCCATATTTACTTTGATTGGTAAATATGTGCTGGTGCCACCATATTGGCGTCGACCAACCATTCGCTTTGCATACTGAACTGGAATTCGTCGCTGTCCTTGTTCCACGAAGGCAACAATGATGATTAACACCACACCAATTGCAATCACTACTGCAAACGGCCAAAAACCATTGCCGCGCAAAATTCCCCAAAGTTGTCCAGGCAGCACTGAAACAATAGATGCCATAATCAACAATGACATACCGTTTCCAACACCACGATCAGTAATCAATTCGCCAAGCCACATGACAACTGCAGTTCCGGCAGTTAATGTGATCACCATTACCAATAAAATTCCAATTGAAGTATCTGGAATAAGTGGTAACTCACAACCTTGCAAAAGTGCTCCTGGCGTACGAGCTAATGCAACAAGAGATGTCGCTTGCAATATTGCCAATCCAATTGTGACATATCTGGTGTACTGAGTAATTATTGCTTGACCTGATTGTCCTTCTTTCTTTAAAGCTTCAAGGCGCGGAATCACCACAACCAGCAATTGCAAAATAATGCTCGCAGTAATGTAGGGCATAATTCCGAGTGCAAAAATAGATAATTGCAGCAATGCGCCGCCGCTAAAGAGATTAATTAGCGAATATAACGTGTTGTCTTGCACTAGAGCTACGCACTGTTGAACTGCGTTGTAATCAATTCCAGGAGTTGGCATTACTGCACCAAATCGATAAATGGCAATCATCGCTAGCACAAACAGCAACTTCTTTCGCAGATCTGGGGTGCGAAATGCATTTGCGAATACGCTCAACATGATTTTGACCTCTCGACTTAGCTCAGTACTTCGGCTTTACCGCCAGCAGCAACAATTTTTGCGACCGCTGTCTCTGAGAACTTATGTGCAGAAACCGTTAGCTTTACACTAATTTCACCATTGCCAAGCACTTTAACTAGCTCACCTTTACGAACTAATCCAGCGCGAACAAAGTCAGTTATTCCAACTTCGCCACCTTTTGGAAATGCAGCATTTAAGTCCGCAACATTAACTACCTGATAATCAATCTTGTTTGGGTTCTTGAAACCTTTGAGTTTAGGTAGTCGCATATGAAGTGGCAGATGTCCGCCTTCAAATCTTGCTGGAACTTGATATCGTGCTTTAGTTCCTTTAGTGCCGCGACCCGCAGTTTTACCTTTTGACGCTTCACCGCGGCCAACGCGTGTACGTGCAGTTTTTGCACCAGGCGCAGGTCGAAGATGATGAAGTTTTACCGTCATAATTAGTTAACCTCCTCAACGCGAATTAGGTGAGCAACTGTGCGCACCATACCGCGAAATTCTGGCTTATCTTCCTTTACTGAAACATCGCCAATCTTTCTCAGTCCCAAACTGCGAAGAGTTTGTCGCTGTGATTGAGTTCCGGCGATATCAGATTTGATCTGAGTGATCTGCAACTTTGCCATTATTTCGCTCCCGTTCCAGCGGCTTGCGCTTTCAACATAGCATTAGGCGCTACATCTTCAAGTGCTTTACCGCGACGAGCTGCAACTGCTTGAGGCAACTCTAATAACTTGAGGGCAGCAACAGTTGCATGCACAACGTTAATAGCGTTATCGCTTCCTAATGACTTGCTCAAAACGTCGGTTATTCCCGCACACTCCAAAACTGCACGCGCAGCGCCACCAGCAATAACACCAGTACCAGGTGCAGCAGGTCGCAGTAATACAACGCCGGCTGCTGCTTCACCAGTTACCGGGTGAGGAATAGTTCCTTGAATTCTTGGCACTTTAAAGAAACTCTTCTTTGCTTCTTCAACAGCTTTAGAAATTGCTTGTGGAACTTCTTTTGCTTTGCCATAGCCAACGCCAACTTGACCATCACCATCGCCTACAACAACGAGCGCAGTAAAGCTAAAGCGTCGGCCACCTTGCACTACTTTGGCAACGCGATTTATTGCAACTACGCGCTCTAAGTGATTGCTCTTTTCCGCACCACCACGCTCGCCACGTCGCTCGCGTCGTTCGCCACGTTCTGGACGATCACTGCCTGTTATGTCTTTGTCTTTTGTCATCTTCATCGTTTCTTAGAGGGTTAGTCCAGCATCGCGAGCACCATCAGCAACTGCTGCTACTCGACCGTGGTAACGGTTACCAGCACGATCAAATACAACTTTGGAAATACCGGCGGCTTTAGCACGAGTTGCCACTAGTTTGCCAACTTCAAACGCTAAATCGGATTTCTTGCCATTTGCTTTTCGCAAATCCGCTTCCATTGTGGTTGCACTAGCTAAAGTCTTGCCAACTGTGTCATCCACAATTTGAGCAGTCATATGGCGCAATGATCGAGTAACTACTAATCGAGGCATCTGAGCATCACCAGAAATGCGCTTTCGTACTCGAAGATGACGCTTTTTACGTAGTTTAGTTTTCTTGTCAGTGTGCTTAGCTGAAGCTGTAAATGTACTCATGCTTTCTTACCAGCCTTTCCAGCTTTGCGCCTAATAACTTCACCACGATACTTAACGCCTTTGGCTTTGTAAGGATCGGTTTTTCTAAGCTTGCGTAACTTGGCTGCAGTTTCACCAACCAACTGCTTATCAATTCCGGAAACATGCAACAGAGTTGGTGACTCAACTGCAAAGCTAATTCCCTCTGGCGCAATTATTGGAACTGGATGGCTGTAGCCAAGCGAAAACTCCAAATCTTTTCCTTTAGCAGCTACGCGATATCCAGTTCCGGAGATTTCCATTGTCTTTGAATAACCTTCAGTTACCCCAATAACCATATTCGCAATCAACGTTCGAGTTAAGCCATGTAGTGACTTTGAATTTCGCTCATCATTTGGACGATTAACCACGATGGCACCAGATTCGTTTTTTGAAACAGTAATTGGGGTAGCAACTGTGTGGTTCAAAGTTCCTTTGGGACCAGCAACCGTGACTACATCACCAGAAATAGTTACCGTGACTCCACTTGGCAGAATGATTGGGTTTTTGCCAATTCGACTCATCGCAATCCTCGCTTACCAGACGTAAGCAAGAACTTCTCCGCCTACGCCTTTCTTTGCTGCCTGCTTATCAGTAAGCAGACCTGATGAAGTTGAAATAATCGCAATTCCTAAACCACCTAATACTTTTGGTAACTCAGTTGATTTTGCATATACCCGCAAACCAGGCTTGCTGACACGACGAACCCCAGCAATTGATCGCTCTCGGTTAGGTCCATACTTCAAATCGATAACTAAAGTTTTACCAACTTCAGCATCTTCAGTTTTAAATCCTGCAATGTAGCCCTCGCTTAACAGGATTTGCGCCAACCCCTCCTTCATTTTGGAGTGTGGCATCGACAACGTATCGTGATGTGCGGCATTTGCATTTCGCACTCGCGACAACATGTCGGCGATTGGATCGGTCATAGTCATGGCCGGTTATCTCTTTCCTGCTGCGGTATCCAATTGAATTTCAATTAGACCTACAACAAAGTTTTTTACCAACTGCTCTTGGTGATGCCAGGTAGCTCACCACGATGTGCCATCCCGCGGAATCGAACACGAGAGACACCAAACTTACGGAGGTAACCGCGTGGACGACCATCAACAGTGTCGCGGTTACGCAATCTTGTTGCTGACGCATTGCGTGGTTGCTTCTGAAGTTCAGCAACTGCTGCTGCCTTTTGCTCATCAGTTGCAGTTTCACTCTTTACAATGGCCTTTAACTCAGCGCGACGCTTTGCATAGCGTTGCACTACTTCTTCGCGCTGAATATTGCGGTGAATCTTGCTTAGTTTTGCCATATTTATGCCTCTTTAAACGGGAATCCCAAACTGCGGAGCAGTTCCCGACCTTCCTCATCAGTAGTTGCCGTTGTCACGATAGTGATATCCATACCTCGAACGCGATCAATCTTGTCTTGCAAAATTTCATGAAACACACTTTGTTCAGTTAAACCAAATGTGTAGTTGCCATTTCCATCAAACTGCTTTGGTGACAAACCACGGAAATCACGAATACGAGGAAGGGCTACTGAAAGCAAGCGATCTAGAAATTCCCACATTCGATCTCCGCGCAAAGTTACGTGCGCACCAATTGGCATACCCTCACGTAGTTTGAATTGCGCAATTGATTTGCGAGCACGATTAACCAGCGGCTTCTGTCCCGAGATTGCAGTCAAATCACGAATTGCACCTTCAATCATTTTGCTATCTCGAGCCGCATCGCCGACACCCATATTTATTACTATTTTGGTCAGGGTAGGAGTTTGCATTACATTGCCATAACCAAATTTTGACTGCAGATTTGGGGCAACTTCAGCTCGATACTGCTGCTTTAGTCTCGGTAATGTTTTGCTGCTCATTACAGTTCCTTACCAGATCGTCGAGCAATTCTTGTTGCTCTAGTTGATTCATATGTGGTGCCATCTGTTCTAGTTTTGGTAACTTTCTCGCGCTGCTTACCAACACGAGTACCACGGTTATCTTTTGGATCTACCACCATCACATTGGATACGTGAACTGGCGCTTCTTTAGTTTCAATGCCACCTGTCGTTGCGCCACGATTTGTTTGGCCAACTTTAGTGTGACGCTTTACTCGATTAACACCTTCTACAATTACCCGTTCATTCTTAACATCAACAGAAATTACTCGGCCAGTCGCACCGCGATCTTTACCGCTGATTATTTGAACAGTGTCACCTTTTCTGACATTAAGCGCCATTGTTACAACACCTCCGGAGCAAGTGAAATGATTTTCATAAATCGCTTATCACGTAGCTCACGAGCAACTGGACCAAAGATACGAGTTCCTTGTGGTTCGCCATCAGCTTTAATAATTACGGCAGCGTTTTCATCAAAACGAATATAAGAACCATCTGTTCGCCTGATAGAACGAACTGTTCTAACCACAACTGCTTTGACTACCTGTCCTTTTTTAACCGAACCACCGGGCACGGCATCCTTAACTGAGCAGACAATGACATCACCGATGCCGGCGTATCGTCGATGCGATCCACCCAAGACACGAATACATAGCAGCTCTTTCGCGCCGGTGTTGTCTGCGACCCGTAGTCGCGACTCTTGCTGTATCACTTCATACTCACTTTCGGTAGGTAACGCGTAAGCGTTACTTTGCCTTCTCCAGAATCTGAACTACGCGCCAGCGCTTAGTTGCAGATAGCGGTCTGGTTTCCATTACTAAAACTCGATCGCCAACACCTGCAGTGTTTGCTTCATCATGAGCTTTAAGTTTGCTCGTGCGACGAACAACTTTTCCGTACAGCGGATGCTTGAAGCGGTCTTCCACAGCAACAACAACAGTCTTATCCATCTTGTCGCTAACAACTAGACCTTCTCGGGTCTTGCGATTGGAACGATCACTCATGCCGCACCTCCAACTGTGGTGATTCCAAGTTCGCGTTCACGCAAAATGGTGTAAATCCGAGCAATGTCACGACGAACTGCCTTTAGTCGTCCATGATTTTCTAGCTGCCCAGTTGCGCCTTGAAAGCGTAGGTTGAAAAGCTCTTGCTTTGCTTCCATTAGCTTCTCAGCTAGCGCATCATCAGATAGCACGCGCAAATCTTGGATATCAGTTCCTACCGCCATCTTTACTCACCTACTTCGCGTCGAATAATTCGACATTTCATTGGCAGCTTGTGTGCTGCACGCAACAATGCTTCTTTAGCAACTTGCTCAGTTGGAAAAGAAACTTCAAACATAACTCGCCCTGGCTTCACATTCGCAACCCAGAACTCAGGAGATCCTTTACCAGAACCCATACGAGTTTCTGCTGGCTTCTTAGTTAGTGGACGATCTGGGAATATATTGATCCAAACATTTCCACCACGCTTTAAGTGACGAGTGATTGCAATACGACTAGCTTCAATCTGACGATTAGTTACATAACCGGGCTCAAGTGCTTGCAAACCATAATCACCAAAAGTAACTTCAGTTCCACCAGTTGCTTTGCCAGTGCGCTTAGGATGATGTTGTTTACGATGTTTAACTTTTCGTGGAATCAACATAACTATGCCTCCGTCGCTACTGGTTGGGCTTGCTCGGATGCGGCATCTGATGATCTTCCTTTGCCGCCGCGTCTACCTGGATTAGCACCACCAGTTCCTGGAACTCGAGTTGCAGCAGCTGCTGCTGCTTCTTTCTCGGCTCTAGTAATCGGTGCAACTCCGCGATAAATCCAAACCTTTACACCAATTCGACCAAAAGTGGTGTGAGCTTCATAAAAACCATAATTGATATCAGCTCGCAAAGTATGAAGTGGAACTCGTCCTTCACGATAAAACTCAGTTCGACTCATTTCAGCGCCACCTAAGCGACCAGAAACTTGAATACGAATTCCCTGTGCTCCAGATTTCATTGTGGTTTGAATTGCTTTGCGCATTGCACGACGGAATGAAACTCGACTTGCCAACTGCTCTGCTACACCTTGTGCTACTAGCTGTGCATCAACTTCAGAATTTTTAACTTCTAAAATATTTAACTGCACTTGCTTACCAGTTAGTTTTTCGAGATCAGCGCGAATTCGATCTGCTTCTTGTCCTCGTCGGCCAATCACAATTCCTGGGCGAGCGGTATGAATATCAACTCGTACTCGCTCTCTGGTGCGCTCAATTTCAACTCGAGAAATACCTGCACGCTCCATACCTTTAGCAAGCATCTTTCGGATCTTCACATCCTCAGCAACATAATCAACATAGCGTTGACCGGCTTTCGTGCTATCGGCAAACCAACGGCTTGAGAAATCCGCAGAATAACCAAGGCGGAAGCCGTGCGGGTTAATTTTCTGACCCACTGTTATTTCTCCTTCTTGGTAGTAGATTTCTTTGCAGCAGTCTTTTTCGCAGGGGCAGCTTTTTTAGTTGCTGCTGCTTTCTTTGCAGGTGCAGCCTTCTTTGCTGGTGCTGCTTTCTTTGCAGTTGTTTTCTTAGCAGCAGTCTTCTTCGCAGGGGCTTTCTTTGCTGGCGCGGCTTCAGACTCGGCCTTAACTTCAGATTTTTGTGTTGCTGGTGCTTGTGAAATTGGACGCTTCTTTATTTTTGGTTCCTTCTTCAAGCGTTCAGGTCCATTAGTAACAGCAAATTCGTCACCAACTACAACCGTAATATGTGAGGTGCGCTTCAAAATTTCAAATGCCCGGCCTTGCGCGCGCGGACGGAAACGCTTCATTGTTGGACCTTCATCTACAAATGCTTCAGTAACAAACAGAGTATCGGGATTCATATTGAAGTTGTTGGCTGCATTTGCAACAGCACTCTTTAGCACTTTACCAATTGGTTCGCTAACCGCTTGGGGTGCAAAGTGCAGCAACGCTTGCGCATCAGCAGTTGCCATACCACGAATCTGATTAATGATTCGTCTGGCTTTCTGCGGCGTAACGCGAACGTATCGCGCTTGTGCCTTGGCTTCCATCTCTACCTCTCTGTTTCTTTCTAAATTTCTTACTTACCAACAGCTCGATCTGCTTTGGCGTGACCGCGAAAAGTTCTAGTCGGCGCAAACTCACCCAATTTATGGCCAATCATGTTTTCCGTAATGAAAACTGGAACATGTTTCTTGCCATCGTGCACTGCAATTGTGTGACCAATCATTTCTGGCGTAATCATTGAACGACGCGACCAGGTCTTAATCACAGTCTTGGTGCCAGCAGTATTTTGGGCATCAACTTTCTTAGCTAAATGCAGATCCACAAATGGACCTTTTCTAAGACTTCTTGGCATTGGTCAATACTCCTAGCGACTCTTGTTTGACTTGCGACGACGGACAATAAATTTGTTGCTGGCTTTCTTGCGGCTTCGAGTGCGTCCTTCTGGTTTACCAGCTGGATTTACTGGATGTCGACCGCCAGAAGTTTTACCTTCACCACCACCGTGTGGATGATCAACTGGGTTCATTGCAACACCGCGAACTGTTGGTCGAACACCTTTCCATCGCATACGTCCTGCTTTGCCCCAATTGATATTGCTCTGTTCAGCATTGCCAACTTCACCAACAGTTGCTCGGCAACGCAGATCAACAGAGCGAATTTCACCGCTTGGTAAACGAAGTTGCGCATATGGGCCATCTTTTGCCACTAACTGAATTGAAGAACCTGCGCCGCGAGCTAACTTCGCTCCGCCACCTGGCTTTAATTCAACTGCGTGAATCACAGTACCAACTGGAATATTTCGAAGTGGCAGGTTATTGCCCGGCTTGATATCTGCAGCTGGACCAGTTTCAATTGCATCGCCTTGCGCAATCTTGTTTGGTGCAATGATGTAACGCTTTTCACCATCGGCATAATGCAAAAGTGCAATACGAGCAGTTCTATTTGGATCGTATTCAATGTGTGCAACTTTTGCTGGCACACCATCTTTATCTGCACGCTTAAAATCGATTAATCGATAGGCACGTTTGTGACCGCCCCCTTGATGACGAGCAGTGATGCGACCTTGAGCGTTACGACCACCTTTACTGACTACTGGTCGCACCAAAGATTTTTCTGGTTGCGTACGAGTAACTTCAACAAAGTCAGCCACACTTGAGCCACGACGGCCCGGTGTAGTCGGCTTGTATTTACGAATTGCCATGATTTTCCTCGTTCGCTCTACGCTGGTGTTCCGAATAGATCAATGCGGTCGCCATCTGCCAAACTAACTATTGCTCGTTTGGTATCAGATCGCTGTCCCACACCAAATCGAGTCCGAGACTTTTTGCCTGGACGATTTAAAGTGTTGACGCTAGTAACTTTCACATTGAAAATTGCTTCTACTGCTTGCTTAATCTGGGTCTTGTTTGCATCTTTGCGAACAATAAAGGTGTATTTGTTTTGATCTAGCAAGGCATAACTCTTCTCCGACACAACTGGTCGCAGCAATACATCGCGGCTATCAGAGATTTTCATTACTCATCTCCCTTACTTGCGCTGGTGCGATTTGCAGTGTGGGTTAAGAAATCATTTAGTGACTTAGTTGTAAAAACAACATCATCAGAATTCAAGATGTCATACACATTAAGCTGATCTGGCACCAAGATATGCACACTTGGCAAATTACGCAAGGATAACCAAGTCACATTATCAGTGCGATCTAAAACAACTAATGTCTTCTTTCGATCTGTAAGTTGCGCAAGCATTTTTAGAGCTGACTTAGTTGATGGCTTATCGCCTTCAATAAATCCAGCAACAACATGAACTCTGCCACTTGCAGCGCGATCTGATAGTGCACTTCGCAGTGCCGCAAATTTCATCTTCTTCGGTGTGCGTTGGTCATATTTTCTTGGACTTGGCCCATGCACAGTACCGCCGCCTCGATAATGAGGAGCGCGAATAGAACCCTGACGAGCGTTACCTGTTCCCTTTTGCTTGTAAGGCTTGCGACCACCACCAGAAATTTCATTTCTAGTTTTAGTATCTGCAGAGCCTTGTCGAGCAGCAGCTAACTGCGCTACTACTACTTGGTGCATCAGCGGGATGTTTACTTGTGCTTCAAAAATTTCTGCTGGTAATTCAGCAGTGCCGCTCTTAGTTCCGGCCGGAGTTAATACATCTACTGTTGCCATTTTGATCAACCCTTCGATGCAGTGCGAACTAAAACCACACTGCCTTTCGATCCTGGAACTGCACCGCGAACCAAGATAAGGCCACGTTCAGTATCTACTGCTTGAACTTTCAACATTGGCACAGTTACTCGAGTAGTACCCATATGACCAGCCATTCGCGTTCCGCGAAAAACTCGCGCTGGTGTTGAGCAAGCTCCGATGGAACCTGGAGATCGGTGTTTTGCCTGCACACCGTGACTTGCTCGCAGACCATGGAAACCATGGCGCTTCATCGCACCAGCGAATCCTTTACCTTTATTTGTGCCAGTTACATCAACCATCTGACCTGGTTCAAAAACATCTGGACCAAGTGTTTGACCAAGTTGATATTCACTTGCATCGTTGGTACGAAGTTCTGCAATATGACGCTTTGGGGTAACTCCTGCTTTTGCAAAATGACCAAGCATTGGTCTGGTTGCTTTGCGAGGCTCTAACTCACCAAACGCAATTTGCACTGCAGAGTAACCATCTGTTTCGGGAGTGCGCACGCTAGTAACCACATTGTTGGCAGCACGAATTACGGTAACTGGCACAACCTGGTTGTTTTCATCCCAGACCTGAGTCATACCCAGTTTTTCACCGAGCACGCCTTTGACTATCGATTTCATGATTAAGTTTCCTATTTCACTAAAGCTTGATCTCGATGTCGACGCCAGCAGGTAAATCAAGTCGCATTAGGGAGTCAACAGTCTTTGGAGTTGGATCAAGGATGTCGATTAAGCGCTTGTGCGTGCGCATTTCAAAGTGCTCGCGCGAATCCTTATATTTATGTGGTGAGCGAATAACGCAGAAGACATTCTTTTCAGTTGGCAGCGGAACAGGTCCGGCCACTTTGGCACCAGTGCGCGTAACAGTCTCAACAATCTTCTTTGCTGAGCTATCAATGACCTCATGGTCATAGGCCTTTAGCCTGATACGGATTTTCTGTCCGGCCATTTTGCTGGCGCCTTTCTATAAAACTGCTCTTGGTAATTCGTTTGGTGTCCCAGGCGCAGTTCGCACTGCGCCTGGGCTAGTTAATTACTTCAGAATCTTGGTGACACGGCCAGCACCTACAGTGCGGCCACCTTCACGGATTGCGAAGCGAAGTCCTTCTTCCATTGCAATTGGCTGAATCAGCTCAACTTTCATATCAGTGTTATCGCCAGGCATAACCATTTCTTTTCCACTTGGCAGATGTACAACACCGGTTACGTCGGTGGTGCGGAAATAGAACTGTGGGCGATAGTTATCGAAGAATGGTGTGTGTCGACCGCCTTCATCTTTGCTCAAGATATAAGCCTGAGCTTCGAATTCAGTGTGCGGAGTAACTGATCCTGGCTTGCAAAGCACCATGCCGCGCTCAACATCTTCACGCTTTGTACCTCGCAATAGCACACCAACGTTCTCACCGGCTTGACCTTCATCGAGCAACTTACGGAACATTTCAACACCAGTTACCACTGTCTTCTGAGATGCATCGCGAATACCAACGATTTCAATTTCTTCGTTGATCTTAACAATGCCGCGCTCAATACGACCAGTTACCACTGTGCCACGACCAGTAATAGTGAACACATCTTCAACTGGCATTAAGAATGGCTTATCAATTTCACGAGTTGGTGTCTTGATAAAACTGTCGACTGCAGCCATTAGTTCCATAATTGCATCTGACCATTTGGCATCGCCATTTAGTGCAGGAAGTGCAGCAACTCGAACAATTGGAGTGTCTTTGCCTGGGAATTCATACTGAGTGAGTAGGTCGCGTACTTCCTCTTCAACCAGCATCAATAAATCTTCATCATCAACCATGTCAGACTTATTTAGTGCAACCACAATTGCTGGCACGCCAACCTGACGAGCAAGTAGTACGTGCTCTTTGGTCTGTGGCATTGGGCCATCAGTTGCAGCAACCACCAAAATTGCGCCGTCCATTTGTGCAGCACCAGTGATCATGTTCTTGATGTAGTCAGCGTGACCTGGGCAGTCAACGTGTGCATAGTGACGTGCCTCAGTCTGGTACTCAATGTGAGCAATAGAAATTGTGATACCACGTTGACGCTCTTCCGGTGCCTTATCGATTTGATCGAATGGGGTAAACGGGTTTACATCTGGGTATCGATCGTGCAGCACTTTTGAGATTGCTGCGGTCAATGTGGTCTTGCCATGGTCAATGTGACCGATGGTTCCGATATTGACGTGCGGCTTTGTCCGCTCGAACTTCGCCTTTGCCACTGGGTCCTCCTAGAACCTGCGTTGTCCGGCCGCCCGACAACGCCGGTATGGCCATTCTTTTTCCTGTTACTGCGCCAACTGATCGGGCAACCAGTTGGTTTGCAAAAATTAAAAGTTACTCACCTTTAACTTTTGCGATGATCTCTTTCGACACAAATTCTGGAACTTGTGCGTAAGAGTCAAACTCCATGGTGTAGCTAGCACGACCCTGCGTGCGGCTACGTAAATCGCCCACATAACCAAACATTTCGGAAAGTGGAACGATTGCGCGTACTACCTTTGCGCCGCTTCGCTCATCCATTGCCTGAATTTGGCCACGGCGTGAGTTCAAGTCACCAATTACATCGCCCATAAAGTCTTCGGGAGTTACAACTTCAACCGACATAATTGGTTCGAGTAGTACCGGACCTGCTTTACGGCAACCTTCTTTAAACGCCATCGATCCAGCAATTTTGAATGCAAGTTCAGATGAGTCAACATCATGGTATGCACCATCTTGCAAAGTAACTTTGACATTTACCATCGGATAACCAGCAAGCACACCTGTTTGCATTGCTTCCTGGCAGCCGTTATCTACTGAAGGAATATATTCACGAGGAATTCGTCCACCAGTTACTGCATTTACAAACTCATAGTTTGCTTCCGATCCAACAAGTGGTTCAACATCCATAATGACTCGACCAAACTGACCGGCACCACCTGATTGTTTCTTGTGGGTGTAGTCAATCTTTTCAACTTTGCGAGTTAATGTTTCGCGATATGCAACCTGTGGGCGACCAACATTTGCTTCTACTTTAAATTCGCGGCGCATCCGATCAACTAGCACCTCAAGATGGAGCTCTCCCATTCCTTCAATAATCGTCTGGCCGGTTTCTTCATCACCATGAACTCGGAAAGTTGGATCTTCTTCAGCAAGACGTTGAATAGCTACACCAAGTTTTTCTTGGTCACCTTTAGTCTTTGGTTCAATTGCAACTGAAATAACAGGATCTGGGAAGTTCATTGATTCCAGCACAATTGGTTTTGCTGGGTCGCAAAGAGTTTCACCAGTTGTTGTATCTTTCAAACCCATCACTGCAACGATATGTCCAGCAGTTGCATTCTCGCGCTCTTCACGCTTGTTGGCGTGCATCTGATAAATCTTGCCAATTCGCTCTTTGCGATCCTTTACAGAATTTAGCAATTGTGAACCCGATTCCAGCGTTCCAGAATAGATTCGCAAATAAGTTAACTTGCCAAGGTGAGGGTCAGTCATAATTTTAAATGCAAGTGCTGCTAATGGTTCTTTCTCATCTGGCTTGCGTGATTCTTCAGTTTCTTCTTTACCTGGCTTAAAGCCTTTGATTGCGCCGATATCAAGCGGACTTGGCAGGTAGCGAACAACTGCATCCAACATTGGTTGCACGCCCTTGTTCTTAAATGCAGAACCAGTCAAAATTGGATTGAATTTATCAGCCAAAGTTGCTCTGCGAATACCAGCAATAATTTCTTCTTCAGTCAATTCTTTATCTTCTAAAACTGCTTCCATAATTACATCATCATTGTCAGCTAGAATTTCAATCAATAGTGCACGATACTCATTTGCTTTATCAACTAAGTCGGCAGGAATCTCTTCAACTGAATACTCATCGCCTTTACCTTCAGTGCGCCAGACATTAGCTTTCATCGCAATTAGATCTACAACGCCAATAAAGTCACCTTCAGCACCAATTGGAATTTGCAGAACTAGAGCAGTTGAATTCAAACGGTCTTTAATCATCTCTACACAGCGATAAAAATCTGCACCAGTTCGATCTAGTTTGTTTACAAAGCAAATGCGCGGCACGTTATAGCGATCTGCTTGACGCCATACGGTTTCAGATTGTGGCTCAACTCCAGCAACACCATCAAAAACTGCAACCGCACCATCAAGTACGCGAAGTGATCGTTCAACTTCAACGGTAAAGTCAACGTGACCTGGAGTATCAATAATGTTAATTACGTGATTTTTCCACTGGCAGGTAGTTGCAGCTGAGGTAATTGTGATTCCTCGCTCTTGCTCCTGTTCCATCCAGTCCATAGTGGCTGCACCTTCGTGCACTTCACCAATCTTGTAATTAATGCCAGTATAAAAAAGGATGCGCTCTGTTGTGGTGGTTTTACCAGCATCAATGTGAGCCATAATGCCGATATTGCGCACCTTGGCTAGATCAACCAACGTTTGTGTTGACACAGTATCGCTTCCTTCTTCTTACCAGCGGTAGTGAGCGAACGCCTTGTTCGCTTCTGCCATTTTGTGTACGTCTTCACGGCGCTTAACTGCAGCACCTAAACCATTTGAAGCATCCAAAATTTCATTCATTAATCGCTCGGTCATACTTTTTTCGCGACGCTGTTGTGCGTATTCAACTAACCAACGCATTCCTAAAGTCATTGCACGTGCAGGCTTAACTTCAACTGGCACCTGATAAGTAGCACCACCAACACGACGTGAGCGAACTTCAACAGTCGGCTTAACATTTTCAAGCGCACGCTTTAAAGTTGCAGTTGGATCATTTCCAGATTTTTCTTTGCAACCATTAAGTGCACCATAAACAATTGATTCAGCAGTTGAACGCTTACCATCAGTTAAGACTCGATTTACTAGCTGCGAAACAATTGCTGATCCATAAACTGGATCAAGAACTAGTGGGCGACGTGGAGCTGGACCTTTACGAGGCATTATCCCTTCTCCTTCTTCGCACCATAACGACTGCGCGCTTGCTTACGATCTTTTACACCTTGAGTATCAAGAGCGCCACGAACAATTTTGTAACGAACACCAGGTAGATCTTTCACACGGCCACCACGAACTAAAACAATTGAGTGCTCTTGCAAATTGTGACCAACGCCTGGAATGTATGCCGTAACTTCAATGCCAGAAGTCAAACGAACACGAGCAACTTTACGAAGTGCTGAATTCGGCTTCTTTGGTGTTGTGGTATAAACACGAGTACAAACACCACGACGCTGCGGCGAACTCTTTAGCGCAGGCGCTTTCGACTTGAACGCTTTATCTTCGCGTCCTTTGCGAACCAACTGCTGAATAGTTGGCACAGTCACTCCCTATCTGTTGCGTTCTGCCTTAACTCCCCACACCCGCGGTCGGGTGTGTCGCCGATTTTGGGCGCATTAAGAAAACGCCCTAATCGATGGGATACCAACTAACGATTGTCAGAGGCATTACAGCTTGGCTCGAACTGGTTCGAGCGCGGAAGAGAAAACTACCCCAACCCTCTCGCGGACACTAAGTCGGGGGTAAGAAAAAGAGGGGGTTAGTTGACCTAACCCCCTCTTGATTTAAGAATTAGCGCTGGTCGTAACCACCAAGGTCATATTCCTCAAGCGGAACAGCCTCAGATTGTGGCTCACTGAAGCCAAAATAAGGCAGATCGTCATACGTACTAAGCGAGGCATACATACTTGATTTGGCTTCCTCCGTTGGTTCAACCTTTACATTTCGATATTTCGCAAGTCCAGTTCCAGCTGGAATCAACTTGCCCAAAATGACATTCTCTTTCAAGCCAAGTAGCGGATCACTCTTGCCTTGAATCGCTGCTTCAGTTAATACGCGAGTTGTCTCTTGGAATGAAGCTGCAGATAGCCATGAATCGGTAGCCAAAGATGCCTTAGTGATACCGAGCATTACTGGACGACCTTGAGCAGGCTGTAATCCTTCCGCAACAGCAGTGCGGTTTGCTTCCTCAAATGATGCTCGATCAACTAGTTCACCAGCCAACAAATCTGTATTGCCAGATTCTAAAATTGTTACTCGCTTTAACATTTGTCGGCAGATAATTTCAATGTGCTTATCATGAATTGATACACCTTGAGATCGATAAACCTGCTGAACCTGATCTACTAGATGAGACTGAACTGCTCGAATACCAAGCACATCCAAAATCTGCTTTGGATCAAGTGGTCCTACAACAAGTGGTGTACCAACTTCCACAGCTACGCCATCTTCAACCAAAAGTCGTTGACGCTTTGGTACAGAGAATGTCTCTTCTTGTTCATCAGAAGCAACTACAGTTATTTTTCGAATGCGCTCTGCTTCTTCGATTCTTATTGTTCCAGTAAATGGTGCAATTGGTGCAACAGCTTTTGGAGTTCTTGCTTCAAACAACTCAACAACTCTTGGCAGACCCTGAGTAATGTCATCGCCTGCAACACCACCGGTGTGGAAGGTACGCATTGTTAACTGCGTGCCAGGCTCACCGATAGATTGTGCGGCAATAATTCCAACTGCTTCACCAACATCTACAAGTTTGCCAGAAGCTAATGATCGACCGTAACACTTAGCGCATGTTCCAAATTTACTTTCACAATTAAACACAGTTCGTGTGCGAACTTCACTCACACCTGCTGCAACTAAAGATTCAATCACTGGCATTGTCAGTTCCGTATTTGCAACAACTACTACCTTGCCATCTATTGTTGCGTCTTGAGCAAGATATCTAGATGCAACTGATGTTTCTAAGTTATCTAGCATTACCAATTTGCCACTAGCATCTTTTGTGGCAAGTTCTTTTGGCATACCTCGATCGGTTCCGCAATCTTCCTCACGGATGATGACGTCTTGTGATACGTCAACCAGACGTCTAGTTAGATAACCAGAGTCAGCTGTTCGCAATGCAGTATCAGCAAGACCCTTGCGAGCACCGTGTGTTGAAATGAAGTATTCCAACACCGATAGTCCTTCGCGGAAGTTCGATTTAATTGGTCGAGGAATAATCTCACCTTTTGGATTTGATACTAATCCTCGCATTCCAGCCAGCTGACGAAGCTGCAACATATTTCCGCGAGCACCAGATGCCACCATTTTCCGAAGTGGATTGCTTTCGTGGAAGTTTGCATCCATAGCGCGAGCTATATCTTCGGTTGCCTTAGTCCAGATTTCAATAAGTTCTTGACGGCGCTCTGCATCAGAAACTAATCCACGCTCATAGTTCTTTTCTACTTTTGCAGCTTTTTCTTCAGCAGCAACAAGAAGTTTTGCTTTTTCAGCAGGAGCAACAATGTCATCAAATGAAACTGTCACACCTGAGCGAGTTGCCCAGTAAAAGCCTAAGTCTTTTAACTTATCTAATGCTGCTGCAACATCAATTCGTTCATATCGATCAGCAAGTTCATTAACAATGCTACCTAGAACCTTCTTGTCTACCTCTTTGTTAATGAATTCGAAATCAACAGGCAGTGCGTCGTTGAAAAGTGCGCAACCAAGCGTAGTTTCCAGTGTGTAAGACTGACCAGCTACATAATTAGCTGGATGCTGACCAATTGGTGGTACGACATCACCAGTTAAACGCAACTTAATCTTGGCTCTAATGCCAAGCACGCCGCGGTCAAAAGCCATTAGTGCTTCATCAACAGATGAATATGCGCCACCTTCACCCTTTTCACCAGCGGTTGAGCCAGTTAAGAAGTAAATTCCAAGCACCATATCCTGAGTTGGAGTGGTGATTGGCTTGCCATTTGCAGGCGACAAGATGTTATTGCTTGATAACATCAAAATTCTTGCTTCAGCCTGCGCTTCAGCAGAAAGTGGCAGGTGAACTGCCATCTGGTCACCATCAAAGTCAGCGTTGAATGCTGTTGTCACTAGCGGGTGAATCTGAATTGCTTTACCTTCAATTAGTAGTGGCTCAAATGCCTGAATACCAAGTCGGTGCAAAGTTGGTGCACGATTTAGTAATACTGGGTGCTCAGCAATAACTTCTTCAAGTACATCCCAAACTACTGATCGAGAACGCTCAACCATACGCTTTGCGCTCTTAATATTTTGAGCATGGTTTAAATCAACTAATCGCTTCATCACAAATGGTTTGAACAACTCAAGTGCCATCTGTTTTGGCAATCCACACTGATGCAATTTGAGCTGAGGACCAACCACAATTACTGAACGACCTGAGTAATCAACACGCTTGCCAAGAAGGTTTTGACGGAACCGACCTTGCTTTCCTTTCAACATATCTGAAAGGGACTTAAGTGCTCGATTTCCTGGACCTGTTACTGGACGACCACGTCGACCGTTATCAAATAGCGCATCAACAGCTTCTTGCAACATACGCTTTTCATTGTTGACAATAATCTCTGGGGCCTCAAGATCAATAAGTCGCTTTAATCGGTTATTTCGATTAATCACTCGTCGGTAAAGGTCATTTAAATCGCTAGTAGCAAATCTTCCGCCGTCTAGCTGCACCATTGGCCTTAGATCTGGTGGAATCACTGGAACTGCATCAAGCACCATTCCGCGCTGACTACCAGATGTATTAATGAATGCATTGATCACCTTTAAGCGCTTAAGTGCTCTGGTTTTCTTTGCGCCTTTTCCAGTCTTCGCAATTTCGCGAAGTAATTCGGCATTACCCTCTAGATCAAAAGTTTCTAATCTGCGTTTGATTGCTTGCGCACCCATTGATCCTGAGAAATAATCACCGTAACGATCACGCATTTCGCGGAACAACATCTCATCGCCTTCAAGATCTTGCACCTTGAGATTACGGAATCGCTCAAAGACTCGTGTCAATCGATCAATTTCAGTATCAGCTTCGGCACGAATTCGCTTTACATCACGCTCAGCACCTTCTTTTACTTTTCGCTTAACTTCAGCCTTGGCATCCTCTGCTTCTAATTCAGCTAAATCTTGCTCGTGTTTCTTAATGCGTTCATTAATATTTTCATCTCGACGTTTAGCCCAACGCTTCTTCTCGCCCTCAATTTCAGCTTCTAGTTTTGGCAGATCTTGGTGACGTTTTTCAAAATCGACATCAGTTACCATATAAGCTGCAAAATAAATTACTTTTTCTAAATCTTTTGGAGCTAGATCTAGCAAGTATCCAAGTCGACTTGGCACACCTTTGAAATACCAAATGTGAGTTACTGGCGCTGCTAACTCAATGTGTCCCATTCGCTCGCGACGTACTTTTGCTCTGGTAACTTCTACTCCGCAGCGTTCGCAAATAATGCCTTTGAATCGAACGCGCTTGTATTTGCCGCAATAGCATTCCCAGTCTCTGGTTGGACCAAATATTTTTTCGCAGAACAATCCATCTTTCTCAGGCTTTAGAGTTCGATAGTTGATTGTCTCTGGCTTCTTTACCTCACCAAATGACCAACTGCGAACATCTTCTGGTGTTGCCAAACCAATTCGAAGACCGTCGAAGAAGTTGATATCTAGCACTGTGTTTTCCTTATTTCTCTAGTAGTGGATTAATTCAGTGTTATCTGAGGAGTTTCCTCAGACCTCCTCGACGCTGCTCGGCTCACGCCTAGACAGATCGATACCGAGTTCTTCTGCAGTGCGGAAGACCTCTTCATCTTGATCCTTCATCTCAATTGCGGCACCATCTGTTGATAGCACTTCAACATTTAGACACAAGGACTGCATTTCCTTCATCAATACCTTGAAAGATTCTGGAATACCGGGCTCAGGGATATTTTCTCCCTTAACGATTGCTTCATAAACCTTTACTCGACCAAGCACATCATCTGATTTAATGGTGAGCAATTCTTGCAGTGCATAAGAAGCACCATATGCTTCAAGGGCCCATACTTCCATTTCACCAAATCGCTGACCACCAAATTGTGCTTTACCACCAAGAGGTTGTTGCGTAATCATGCTGTAAGGACCAGTTGAGCGAGCGTGAATCTTGTCATCCACCAAGTGGTGTAGTTTCAAGATATACATATAACCAACTGCAATTGGTTCAGGGAATGGCTCTCCTGAGCGACCATCAAACAGATTTGCTTTACCAGTTTCATTTACTAATTGGAATCCAGTATCTGAAGCTAAAGTAGATTTCAACAATCCAGTTAGCTCTTCTTCACGAACGCCATTAAATACTGGTGTTGCAATTCTGGTGCGTTTTGGAGCAGTTCGAGCATCCGGTGTAACTTGATGCGCCCAATCAGGATTGCCATCAATATTCCATCCAGTTGCAGCTACCCAACCTAAGTGAGTTTCCAAAACCTGACCCAAGTTCATACGGCTTGGCACACCAAGTGGATTTAACACAATATCTACTGGAGTTCCGTCAGCTAAGAACGGCATATCTTCAACTGGCAAGATACGAGCGATAACACCTTTATTGCCGTGTCGACCAGCTAACTTGTCACCCTCAGTGATCTTGCGCTTTTGCGCTAGATAAACACGAACTAATTGGTTAACTCCAGCTGAAAGTTCATCACCTTCTGATGAATCAAATTCCCGAACAGCAATTACTGTGCCGCCTTCGCCGTGTGGAACTTTCAGCGAAGTGTCTCTAACTTCACGGGCTTTTTCGCCAAAGATAGCTCGAAGTAAGCGCTCTTCTGGAGTTAACTCAGTTTCACCTTTAGGTGTTACTTTTCCAACTAACACATCGCCTGGAACTACTTCAGCACCAATTCGAATTATGCCGCGCTCATCCAAATCTTTAAGCACTTCTTCTGAAACATTTGGAATATCTCGAGTGATTTCTTCCGGACCAAGTTTGGTATCTCTGGCATCAATTTCATACTCTTCAATATGAATTGAGGTTAACACATCATCTTGAACTAAACGTTGACTCAAAATAATTGCGTCTTCGTAGTTATGACCTTCCCAAGGCATAAAGGCAACTAATAAGTTCTTACCAAGCGCCATTTCGCCCAAATCAGTTGATGGTCCATCTGCAATAACTTGATTTGCAGCAACTTGATCACCTTCGGCAACTGTTGGTCGCTGGTTGTAGCAAGTTCCTTGGTTTGATCGGTCAAACTTTCTCAGCGGATAGCTATCTTCACCATCCGCAGTTTTAATCTTTATTACATCTGCAGATACGTATGAAACAGTGCCTGCTTTTTTAGCAAGCACAACATCACCAGCATCAACTGCAGCACGCAGTTCCATACCAGTTCCAACAAATGGCGCTTCAGTCTTGATTAAAGGAACCGCCTGTCGCTGCATATTTGCACCCATTAACGCACGGTTTGCATCATCATGCTCCAAGAAAGGAATCATTGATGTCGCAACTGACCATAATTGATGAGGAGAAACATCCATATAATCCACATCAGCAGCTGGAACTATCTCAACTTCGCCGCCTTTTTTGCGAACTAAAACGCGCTCATCTTTAAACGCATTTTTGTCATCTAACTCAGCATTAGCTTGAGCAATAATATGAAGATCTTCATCGTGCGCAGTTAAATAATCAACTTTGTCAGTTACTACACCATTTACGACTTTTCGATATGGTGTTTCAACAAAACCAAACTCATTGATTCGCGCAAATGTTGCCAAAGATCCAATCAGACCAATGTTTGGTCCTTCAGGAGTTTCGATTGGACACATCCGACCATAGTGAGATGGGTGCACATCACGAACTTCAAATCCAGCACGCTCACGCGATAGTCCGCCTGGCCCTAGAGCAGATAGTCGACGCTTATGAGTTAAGCCCGAAATTGGATTCGTTTGATCCATAAACTGAGATAACTGTGATGTACCGAAGAACTCCTTCAGCGCTGCAACTACTGGTCGAATGTTAAGTAATGTCTGCGGAGTAATTGCTTCAACATCCTGAGTGGTCATACGCTCTCGAACAACACGCTCCATTCGAGATAAACCGGTTCGAATTTGATTTTGAATCAACTCACCAACTGAACGAAGTCGACGATTACCAAAGTGATCAATGTCATCAAATGCGATTGCAACATTTCCACGTTGAGATTTCATTTCAGTTTGACCAGCATGAAGGCGTATCAAGTATTCAACAGTTGTCAAAATATCTTCAATGGATAACACTGAATCAGTTAGCTGAGCATCAGTACCAAGTTTGTGATTGAGTTTGAAGCGACCAACTTTTGCTAAGTCATAGCGTTTGCGATTGAAATACAAGTTATCCAATAGCTGACGAGATGCTTCTACTGTTGGTGGTTCACCTGGACGCAATTTTCGATAAAGATCAAGTAGTGCATCATCTTGATCTTTTTGATTATCATCAACGGCTTTGGAAAGCTCTTTTTCAAAGAAATTTGCCATTACTGAAAATTCGCCAAACCGCTTAGCAACATCAGAGCTGGTTACACCAATTGCACGCAAGAATGTAATTGCTGACTGACGACGTTTGCGATCTACTCGGACACCAACTGTGTCTTTTTTATCGATATCAAACTCAAGCCAAGCGCCACGGCTTGGAATAATTTTTGCAGTAAACAAATCTTTTTCAGTTGCTTTATCTACTTCATGTTCAAAATAAACACCTGGCGAACGTACTAACTGAGAAACAACCACACGTTCCGTACCATTAATAACAAAAGTACCGCGATCGGTCATCAACGGGAAATCTCCCATAAACACTGTTTGGGATTTGATTTCTCCAGTTTCGTTATTTGTGAATTCGGCAGTTACGAATAATGCTGAGGAGTACGTAGCGTCTTTATCGCGACACTGTTCAATCGAATTCTTTGGCGGCTCAAAGCGATGGTCACGAAACGAAAGTGACATTGTTCCTGCAACATCTTCAATGGGAGAAATCTCTTCAAAGATTTCCTCTAATCCACTTTGTCGTGGAACTTCAGTTTTACCTGAATCGATAGCAGCCTGTACTCGTGCTCGCCAAGCTGGATCACCAATCAACCATTGAAATGATTCGCGTTGTAGATCTAGGAGATTTGGAACTTCAAGAGTTTCTTTTACTTTTCCAAATGAAACTCGTACGGCTTTGGTAGAGACTTTGTTAGTCAGGGCAGCCAAGGCAATCCTTCCGAACAGTTAAGGAATATTCATGCCAGTGCCTGTCCGACACCGAGAACACCCAAGGCATGAACGCAAGGGTGCCATATATGAGTCTGGACGAGGAGACAAAATCTTAAAGGGCAGTTTGTCA
>VGBH01000013.1 GCA_016870575.1 Actinomycetota bacterium | reverse complement strand
TGACTTGCTAATTGAAACACGGCATTTGCACCGGCATCCAAAAAGCCAGAAATGATTGCTAACTGCCATGGAAAGTTTGTGCGAGTGAAGTTTCGTAACACGACAAACACTGCAATTGCAACAAAGATTGATGAGGTCCAGCGCCCAACTGTTGCAGCCCAAATCCCAGAATCATCAGGTGCTGAACCTAAAGCCGAAAGATATAAACCAATTGCGGTACCGCTGGCAATAGAAATAACAACTGTGCTCAATTGCACTTTACGCTGATCACTTTTTTCACGAGTAACTAAAACAACGGCAAAAACTGCGAGCACAACACCGATGATTGCTAATCCAGAAAGACGCTCACCCGAAACTACACCCACAGCTAGCGGAACTGATCCAGACATCACTGCAGTTATCGGCGAGACAATTCCCATTGGCCCACGACTAAGTGCAATGTATAAAAGTGCAACAGCAATAGCACCAATTAGTCCCACAACTACTCCCCAAGCAATTGCTGCAGGTGAAATTTCTCCTGGAACAACTAGGAATGCTGCAAGGGTGATTATTACAGCCCCTGACGGATAAGCAATAACTAAAACTTGCATCGCGCCTGCGCGTCTGGATGCAATGCCGCCCATATAGTCCGCAACTCCCCAGGAAATGCTTGATATTAAAGCCAAAATGGCTGCCATTTAGATTCTCATCTCGATAGAAGTTACTTACTACGACTTAGTTTGGGCAAAAATGTACCAGTATCTTTTTGATACTTTGCAGCGTTCAAATGCTTTGATAATAGAAGTTTATCTTCATAATGTGCTTTATTCAGAAGCACAATTATTAATGCAACCCAAGCAATGATTGTAAACAGTGTTGGATTATTTAACGTGATTCCGCCACCAATCATGATAACTGCGGTATACATCGGATGTCGAATATATTTGTAAATACCAACTTGAATCAATGCTGCGTCTGCTTTCGGTATTGGCGATGCGGTAAGTGCTTTTCTGAGATTGATTACAGCAATAAATAAAACAACGACTGCAAGTGCAATTAGCGCAATTGCAATTGGTTGAAACCAACTAGGTGCTTGAACTGCTTCATCGCGATGAAGCAGTACGAGCGCTGCTAATAAACCAAACTGCGCTAACACAAACAAACGAGCCTTTGCCACAAAACCGCCTTAGAAGTCGACTCTCAGCCTATCTTCCCAAAGCAGTCCAGTTTCGTTAGTTTGCTCGCGAGTTGCTAACCACAACACGGTATCGGCACCTTCAGTAATTGTTCTTGGTGCCTGTGGGCCACCCATATCCGTTTGAATATGACCAGGACATGCGGCATCTACTAAAACATTTTTTGCACCGAACTGAAGTTCAGCCGCAAGATTCTTGGTTAATGCAGTAACTGCAGTTTTACTAATTCGATATGGTGCTAAACCACCTGCTAATCCAGGTCCAGTAAATCTGCCCAAGCAAGCCGAAATGGTAATTACTCGTCCATAGCCTTGATCCACCATATTTGGAACAAATAGTGAAACGGAATTAAATACCCCATCTAAATTTGTGCGCAGAACGCGATCCCACTCCGCTTTACTTGCGCGAAGTGTTTTTGAAAATTTATCAGCCATCACTCCAGCTGAGCAAATCAAAATCTGTGCATTTCCAAGCACTCCAAGCTCGGATTTAACTTGAGACAATTGATCGTAATTCGAAACATCAGCAGCAAAGCCAACCACATCTAGATCTTGCGCAACTAACTCCTGTGCGGTCTTCGTTACCGACTGAGAATCTTTTCCAATAATTACAACTGTTGCGCCAGCGCCGGCAAGCTGCTCTGCGCAATATCGTCCAAGCCCGCGAGAGCCGCCAGTGACTATGGCCACTTGGCCAGATAAATCGGGTAGTTCGGTCATAGGAGAACCTTGGAGCGAATCGCGATACTGCGCCACCTGAAAGCAGGTAGGCTTATCCCATCAGTCACAACCGCAGGAGAAAGCGTGTCTTCTGACACTGGAATTAACCGCACCGATTCCCGCCTAGCCGCCTTTGGGGCTAATGAATGGCTAGTAGATGAAATTTATGAGCAGTATCTAAAGAATCCAAACAGCGTTGATCCAGCTTGGCATGAGTTCTTTGCTGACTATGTCCCAGGTGAACGAACTGAAGTTAAGTTAAAAACAGATGGAATTGCTATTCCAGCTCCACAAATTGTTTCAATCACTGATCAAGTAGCGGGCACTCCTGCTCCAGTTGCACAGCCAGCACCAACACCAATTGCACAACCCACAGTTGAACCTGAAATCTTGCGCGGTCCTGCTGGTCGAGTTGTAGCAAATATGGAAGAGAGTTTGACCGTTCCAGCTGCAACAAGTGTGCGAACTGTGCCGGCAACATTATTGATTGAAAACCGTACTTTTATTAATGAGCATCTAAACCGAACTCGCGGCGGCAAGGTTTCCTTTACTCATTTAATTGCTTGGGCTGTGGTAAAGGCAATGGCAAAAAATCCCAGCATGAATGCTAGTTATCTAGAGCAAGATGGCAAACCTGCAATCTTGAAACATCCAAATATCAATATTGGTTTAGCTATTGATTTAACAAAACCAGATGGCACAAGACAACTATTAGTGCCAAACATTAAATCTGCTGAACAAATGGAGTTCGCAACTTTCTGGGCAACTTATGATGATGTTGTTCGCCGAGCTAGAGAAAACAAGTTAGCTGTTGAAGATTTTCTTGGAACAACTGTCAGCCTAACTAATCCTGGCACAGTCGGTACCGTTCACTCAGTACCTAGGTTGATGAAAGGTCAAGGCGCGATCATTGGTGTTGGTGCGCTGGATTATCCGGCCGAATGGCAAGGAGCTGCATCAGAAGTATTAGCCCGAAATGGAATTGGCAAAGTATTAACTCTTACCTCTACCTATGATCATCGAATAATTCAAGGTGCAGCAAGCGGCGAATTCTTGCGTCTCGTTGGCGATTTGTTACTAGGGCAACACAATTTTTATGAAGAAGTGTTTGAATCTTTGCGCATCTCGTTTAAGCCTTATCTATGGGTAAGTGATGTTGATGCAGATCATGAAGATGCAATTAACAAGGTTGCTCGCGTTCAAGCTCTGATTCACGCTTATCGAACTAGAGGACATTTAATTGCTGATACCAATCCACTGGAATATCAACAGCGCACTCACCCCGATTTGAGAATGTCAAGTCATGGTCTATCAGTTTGGGATTTGGAGCGAACTTTCCCAACTGGTGGCTTTGGTAATAAGCCATTTATGAAATTGCGTGACATGTTACTTACTCTACGTGAGGCTTATTGCCGTTCAATTGCAGTGGAATACATGCATATTGCAGATCCTGTTCAGCGTCAATGGATGCAAGAGCGAATTGAGCGAGCAGATGTTAAGCCACCTCGGGAAGAACAAATTCGAATATTGCGCAAACTAAATGCCGCAGAAGCTTTTGAAAACTTCCTGCAAACTAAATATGTTGGTCAAAAGCGCTTTAGTCTTGAGGGTGGTGAATCTGCAATTGCTTCACTGGACGCAATTTTATCTGAAGCAGCAAATTCACCAGTACAAGAAGTAGCAATTGCAATGCCACACCGTGGCCGATTAAATGTTCTAGCAAACATTGCTGGCAAGTCTTATAGCCAGATTTTCAGAGAATTTGAAGATGCGCCAAAAAATAAGATGTCAGTTCAAGGTTCTGGAGATGTTAAATATCACTTAGGAACTGAGGGTGAATACGAAGCACCAAATGGTGAAAAAGTTCGGGTTTACTTAGCAGCAAATCCATCGCACTTAGAAGCAGTTAATCCAGTGCTTGAAGGTATTGCTCGAGCAAAGACCGATCAGTTGAATCGAGAAAATGGTTTTCCAGTGCTGCCCATCTTGCTGCACGGCGATGCGGCATTTGCTGGTCAAGGGGTAGTTGCTGAAACTCTACACATGTCCCAGCTGCGCGGTTATCGCGTTGGTGGCACCATCCACTTAGTAGTAAACAATCAAGTTGGCTTCACAACTTCCCCAACTGAATCGCGCTCCTCCACCTATGCCACATCAGTTGCTCGAATGGTGCAAGCACCGATTTTCCACGTCAATGGTGATGACCCAGAAGCAGTCGTTCGAGTTTCACGGTTAGCATTTGAGTTTCGGCAAACTTTTAATAAAGATGTAGTAATTGATCTAATTGTTTATCGTCGACGTGGACATAATGAAGCAGATGATCCATCACTAACTCAACCACTGATGTATGAGATTATTGATAACAAGCGAAGTGTTCGTAAGTTATACACCGAAGCACTCATAGGTCGCGGCGATATCACCCTTGAAGAGGCAGAAGCTGCGCTAAAAGATTATCAAGATCAACTAGAGCGAGTATTTGCAGAAACGAAGGAAGAACTTGCCGCTGGCAACGCAGAAGCCCCCATCAACAATGATCTGCCATTCCCACAATCTGTTGCTACAGGCGTTGCATTAGAAACGTTGGAAAAGATCGCGCGCACTCAAATTGATCTGCCTGCGACTTTAACTCCTCATCCAAGATTGCTTCCACAACTACAAAAACGTGCAACTATGCTATCTGAGAACGCAGTGGATTGGGCAACTGGTGAAATGTTTGCCTTAGGTTCATTGCTATTGGAAAATCGATTAGTTCGATTATCTGGCCAGGATTCACGTCGTGGAACTTTTGGTCAACGTCATTCAGTTATTGTTGATAAATCAACGGGAGAAAGTTATTTCCCACTAAGAGAAATGTCTAAACGCGAGGGTAAGGGTCAGCTCTATATTTATGACTCACTACTGAGCGAATATGCGGTTATGGGATTTGAGTATGGCTATTCAGTTGCAAACAAAGATGCATTAGTTATGTGGGAAGCGCAGTTTGGTGATTTTGCTAATGGAGCACAAACAATTATTGATGAGTTTATTAGCTCCGGTGAACAAAAGTGGGGCCAAACTTCTCGGGTGGTGCTGCTTTTGCCACATGGCTATGAAGGACAAGGACCTGATCACTCTTCTGGACGCATTGAAAGATTCTTAAGTTTATGTGCACAAGACAATATGACAGTTGCCTATCCATCAACCCCTGCGTCATATTTCCACTTGTTACGCTGGCAAGCAATGCAGCCACATGCCAAACCATTAATAGTCTTCACACCTAAATCACTTCTTCGCAGCAAACTTGCAGCAAGTGCTGCTGCTGATTTCACTTCAGGTCAATTTGATCCAGTAATTGATGATTTATCAGTTGATAAATCAAAGGTACGCCGAGTTGTGCTCTGTACTGGCAAGGTCTATTACAACTTACTAACTGAACGTGAAACAAGAGGCATTACTGATGTTGCGTTAGTTCGATTAGAGCGCATATATCCGTTACCAGCACCAGAAATCGCTGCGTTGCTAAGTCATTATCCAGATGATGTTGAACTTATCTGGACGCAAGAAGAACCGGCAAATCAAGGTGCTTGGCCGTTTATCGGACTGAATTTTACTGCCCAACTTGGTAGAGGTATTGCAGTTGTTTCAAGATCAACAGCCTCTTCACCCGCAGTTGGTTCACACAAATTGCATGACGACGAACAAGCGGCACTAGTAAGTCAAGCACTAAGTTAAGACGCTTGACTTACTGTTGACATATTGAAGTCCTTAAACAGTACTGATGGCATTGCGGTTCGATCAATGTAATCAGCCCATTCGCGAACCTGAGTGATGCTGGTTGGCGTAGCTGCTGCTATTCGACCAAGGAGTTCAACTGGTGATTCATTCCAGCGGAAGTTGTTAACTGCTCCTACTACTTCACCATTCTCAATTAGATAAACACCATCTCGAGTAAGACCAGTAAGCAGCAAAGAAACTGGGTCGACCATTCGGATATACCAAAGACATGTAATCAATAATCCACGTTTAACCGACTTAATCAATTCTGCTTCAGATGAGCTTGCGCCATCAACACTCATAATAATGTTATCTGATAACGATATTGGAACAAACTCAGTATTCATTTCTTTTGCGCTTGCCCTGGTATTTATCAAATTGGTAAGCACGCCATTTTTCATAAAATCAAAACGATTTACTGGATAACCATTATCAAACACGCTCACAAACGGGCTACTAGCAGTTGTTTCGATATGAGTTGCACTTCCTAGTCCAGGATAGTTTGGATCTGAAAATAGATTTAAGTTAACGTTAGAAAACTTTTCGCCAACTCTTGTGCCACCTTTTTTATCGGAGAAAACCGACTGACCCTGAAATGCATCTTTACCTGCTGCACTCCAAACCATGTAAGTAACTAAGTCACCAACAGCACCAGCTGGTAACACAGCATCATATTTACCCGCTGGCAAATCAATCTTCTTCGCTTGCCATTCCAAACGCTTACTAATCGCAGCATCAATTTCGTGCATATCTAAATCCGAGAAATCTCTAGTTGCCCGTCCCTCCCAAGTGCTGCGGGTTCTGTTATGAGATTTACCAGTCATTTCAACTCGACCAGATGGTTGGTCTTGTCGAACACGAATTCCACCTTTTGAACCAATCCAAGAAGATGAGTGCACGTGTTCGGCATAACCAAACAATTCAATGCCATCTTTACTAGCTCGATTAAACATTTGCCCTAAATCAGGTGCAACTTTGGCAAACACTTCAGGGCCAGTTGGCTGATGAGCAGATTCCCAATCTCCAGCAACTTCATTTGTCAGTAGCGGTGCAGCATCTTCGGCAGCTCCAGCAGCTAGTGCTGCTAATTTTGCTGCAGCAGCAACTTCTGCAACTTCACTTTCAGCAACGTCAGTTCGAGTGATGCTGCCGGAAGCTATTCCATCTGGAGTTGCTACAAACGCAATTACAGTTACTGATCTATTAGCGAGCACACCATTTGTCGTTAAAGTGTTATTTGCCCAACGCAAGTTTGCTGAGGTGTCCTCATTCACAATGACAATGCAATCTTCATAATCTGCCGCAGCTAAAACTTTCTCAATTATCTGTTGTGGTTTCATTATGCACCTGCTTCAGCAACAGTATTTAATACGTTTATGTTTTGAAACACAGCAGCTGGACAACCATGACTTACCGCAGCAACTTGTCCAGGCTGGCCTTTACCGCAGTTGAAAGCTCCTCCCAGGACATATGTGCTTGGCCCACCAACTGCAATCATTGAACCCCAGAAATCGGTAGTGGTTGCTTGGTATGCGACATCTTTTACTTGACCTACAATTTTTCCATTCTTGATTCGATGGAATTGTTGACCAGTAAACTGGAAGTTATACCGCTGCATATCAATTGACCAAGACTTATCACCTTTAATCAAAATACCATTTTCAACGCCAGAAATTAAGCCAGCTAAATCAGGTCCAGTTGGATTTGGCTGCAATGAAACATTTGGCATACGTTGAATTGGTACGTGAGCTGGAGAATCAGCGAAAGCACAGCCGTTACTTCGCTCTTGCCCAGCTTTTGCAGCAATTCGGCGATCTAATTGATAGCCAACGAGCACACCATCTTTGACAATATCCCAACTTTGTGCAGCTACGCCCTCATCATCAAAAGCAACTGTGCTTAATCCATGCTCAGTAATTCGATCACCAGTTACATTCATCAACTTTGTGCCATATTGGAGTTTGCCTAATTTATCTACTGTGGCAAATGAAGTTCCCGCGTAATTAGCTTCATATCCAAGTGCTCGATCTAATTCAGTTGCGTGGCCAATTGATTCGTGAATTGTTAACCATAAATTGCTTGGGTGAATTAGTAAATCGTACTTACCAGGCTCAACGCTAGGTGCCGCTACTTTTGCCGTCAGTAATTCTGGAAGTTCCGAAATCTCATCATCCCAGTGCCAAATGTCATTGCCCATCCACTCCCAGCCATAACCGGCAGGTTGAGCAAGAGTTCGAATAGATTCAAAACCATGACTTCCAACTGAGATTGCTTCAATCTGAGTTTGCATTCGTACACGTTGCTGAGTAGTTGAGGTGCCAGCTGAATTGGCAAAGTACTTTTGCTCTTTCACATACATTGTGTATGCCTGGGCGTGGTTAACTCCTTCAGCCTTTAGCAATCTTGAGCTTAAATCTGCTAACCGAGCAATTTTTTGCGCATCTGGGACTTCAAATGGATCAATTTGATAACTTGAACTCCATACTTGATTTGAATAACTTGGCTCAGCAGCTAACTCAACATACTCAGTTGCCAGTGGCTTACTTGTTTTGGCCATTGCAACTGCTGTCTTTGCTAATTGCTGAGCGCTTGCAATTGATACATCTGGGGATGAGGCAAAACCATAGGTGCCATCAACAATAACCCTTACTCCAATACCAAAAATCGAATCATCAGTTTGAGTTTCAGGCTTAGCATCGCGCAGCTGCAACACACCAGTGCGAGTGCGCTCAATTCGAACATCAACATAACTTGCGCCAGCACTGGTCGCGGTGGCAATGGCCGCATCTGCGGTCGCAGCAAGCGGTAGGGCGAGAAAGTCTTGATCAACCATGGGCTCACCTTGCCCTATCCCGAGGAAAATTGCTCGCTAGCACCGCCTAGCATTTCGCTATGCGTTCCTTTGCTAGCGATAACTACGCGCCAGCTCACCCTGAAGTGCTCGCTGCACTTTCAGCAATTAATCAAGGACATCAACGAGCATATGGAGCAGATGAAGTTACCGCTCAATTAGAGCAAAGATTTATGGAATTGTTTGGGCCAAACACTAAGACATTTTTGGTCTGGAATGGCACTGGTGCAAATGTGCTTGCCCTTTATTCCCTGCTCAAACCTTGGGAAGCCGTTATTTGCACCAAATGGTCACACATTAATGTTGATGAGGGAGGTGCGCCAGAGCGGATAATTGGAGCAAAGCTAATTGATTTGCCAGCAGTTGATGCGAAGTTATCTCCAGCACAAATCGCAGAGGCATTTATTCGAACTGGAGATGAGCATTACGCACAGCCAAGGATTGTTTCAATAACCCAATCTACTGAATATGGCACGCTTTACTCGGTTGATGAAATTGCTGCAATTGCTGATGTAACACACAAAAACAATGCATATCTGCATTTAGATGGTGCTCGAATAGGTAATGCTGCAGTTGCATTGAACAAATCATTCAAAGAGTTTACAACGGATGTAGGGGTGGATGTTGTTTCTTTTGGCGGCACCAAGAATGGATTAATTAATGGTGAAGCAGTGCTGTACTTAAATCCGTTATTGGGTGAAAAAGTAAAGCATTTACGAAAATCATTAATGCAACTCAATAGCAAAATGCGCTACACATCAGTGCAACTACTAACTTTGCTATCAAATGATTTATGGAAGCGAAGCGCATCTCACGCCAATCAAATGGCGCAACTACTTGCTAATCAAGTTAGTAAGTTACCTGGAATAAAAATCACTCAACCAGTTCAAGTAAATGCAGTTTTTGCAACCGTTCCTCAATCAGTATCAGATAATGTGCCTAATGAATTTCCATTTTATGTTTGGAATGAGCACACAAATGAAGTGCGTTGGATGTGTGCTTGGGATACCACCGAACAAGATGTCACGGATTTTGTGGCAGCAATCAAACGTGCGCTGTAATTAATTTTGGCCAAGGCCAATATCTTGCAACGACCACCGCTTTTATCTGATCGGGCTTTACTAAACCATAAATTCTTGAATCTCGACTTAACTCAGGATTATCACCGAGCACTTGCCATTGACCATTTGTGATTGCACTTAGTCGCTTGATCACCAACCTAAACGCGGAGTCTTCCAGAAGCACTATTTGTCCTGATTTAAATTTGTCTGTGCGTTTTAGAAGCAAGTAGTCCCCAGGTTTTAGAGTTGGCAGCATGGACTGACCTGATACCTCAATGGTGAACCATTTCGGTTGCACTTTCGCGTTTGCGCCCATAGCGGTAGTCTCTCGCACTATCAGTTCACAAAGGAGTACCTATGAGCTTTAAGCCAAGTCTTATTGCTGCCGCACACTGCGATCTGCCATGCGGTGTTTACGATCCAGCGCAAGCAAAAATTGAAGCACAGTCTGTTAAAGCCTGTATGGAAAAATATGCTGCTTCATCCGATCCAGATTTCAAGTCGCGTGCAGTTTCTATCAAAGAAGAGCGCTCAAATATGGTGAAAGAGCATCTATGGGTGCTCTGGACAGATTACTTTAAACCAAACCATTTTGAGGCATATCCAAACTTGCATCAGTTGTTTAATGAAGCAACAAAACTAGCAGGTGCTGCTGGCACTAAAGGCACTAACGATGTAGCGGTTGCAGAAAAGTTGATATCAAAGATTGATGAAATTGCTGAAATATTTTGGGCAACTAAGAAATAGATTCTCTAGTGAAGCTGGTCAACTGAAAATGTTGGCCAGCTTTATTTTTGCTCTCTTGATTGTTTGAGCGCAGAATAAATTGCTGCAACAGATAAAAGCGCAACCCCAACGCCAAATAGTTTCCAAAACAAGACGTCTCGCTGCCAAAAATCTTCATATGAGATACCAATAACAATTAACTGAACTGCAATCATTGGGGCAACAGCCCAAGATTTCTGCCGCCACAGCCCTCGAAGCACCAAGGAATAACCAAATATGGCCAATAAATAAATGACAATCTCCGCAATCAGGTTGACCCAACCATCAAATTCTCTAGTTAACGCTATGCCTGTCAGGGTAATGAGCAAGATAATCACCAGAATCAGCACTTGGATCAGTGCGACTATTGGTGCTATCCAGCTGACTTTTGAGCGTTCCATATAGCCCCCGAGCCTAAAGCAGTTCCCCTCTTTGGGTGATTCTCAGCCAACATCTCTTGCCCCAGCGCTAAATCTGTGAGAAACTACTTTTCCGCGCCAATAGCGACCCAAATCCTGATTCACTTCGGGTGGCTTTCGGCACAGACCTTGTGAAGAGTGTCACAAGCACTTGGAACGTGATTCAAAGGAGGACCGGTATGGACTGGAGACACCAGGCTGCATGCCGCAATGAGGATCCTGAGTTGTTCTTCCCCATCGGGAACACTGGTCCTGCGCTATTTCAAATTGATGCTGCGAAAGCTGTTTGCCGTCGTTGCCCGGTAATTGATGACTGCCTTGATTGGGCGTTGGAAACTGGTCAAGAGACAGGCGTTTGGGGTGGCATGAGTGAGGATGAGCGACGCGCTGCTAAGCGACGAGCTGCCCGCACCCGAGCAACTACAAATTTCATTTAAGCGCACTTCCCTAGAAGTTGTTGCACGCGCATTTCCATAATTGTTGATTCGGTCTTGCCTACTCGTTAGGGCAAGACGAAATCAAATTATTTGCCTAAAAAGTAACTTGCCCAGTTACAATTTCATTACCGTTGTATGTACCTTACGTCTATGGAATCCAGCTGGGGCCAAGGAGCTACTACTCCATCCACTGACCCAATCATTCATCTCCTTCATCGATTCACCTATGGACCAACGAAAGATTTGGTTTCAGAGGTTTCTCAAATGGGTGCTGATGCCTGGTTTGAAAAACAATTGGATTATTTATCAATCTCCGATAACGAAGTAAATTCTTATATTAGTAAGTATGACATTTTTAATATCATTCATAAAGATATGAATTTTTTATGGCCAGTTGCTGAAGCTGAAGGTGATATCAATAGAGGTCAAATATTCCAGTCAAATCACTTATCGGGTCGAGTTCTTCATCTTTACACCCTAATTAATCAATCACATTCAAAACGACAGATTTTTGAGATGATGGTGGAGTTTTGGCATGACCACTTCAACATCACAACCCTTGGCGATGAAACCAAAGATGGAAAACTTGACTGGCATACCAATGATTGGAATAAGCGAGTTATTCGCGAGCATGCTTTAACCAGATTCGAAGACCTATTGCAAGCAACTGCGCTGCACCCTGCGATGATTGTTTATCTTGATGGCGAATTGAGCAGTAAAGAACTTCCAAATGAAAATTACGGACGCGAGTTACTTGAACTACACACCGTAACGCCAAAATCTGGTTATACCCAAGCCGACCTTATTGACGCTGCAAGACTATTCTCGGGTTTACGGGTGAAGTGGCCAGAGCGTTGGTACCAAAGAGGACCAAGGCCGCGACCGCAAGGTAGAACTTTCATAGATGTTTTGCCTTATGCAACGTTGCTACATGGTGAGCGCCAAAACTACGGCACCTTTAGAGTTATGGGCTGGCAAAGAACTGTTACATCTGTTGATCAAGTTCTGCCCGCAATTAAATCCCTGTTAAATTACTTATCATCACACCCAGAGACAGCAAAGAATCTTGCGCTAAAGTTGGGGCGCCGTTTTGTAGAAGATGTACCCTCTCAGAAATTCATTAATGACATTTCATCTTCATATATTTCAAATGGTGGCGATATTAAAGCTACTTTAAAAGCGGTTTATCAACATACAGATTTTAAGAACGCTATTGGAAAGAAATTAAAGCGTCCGGGCGAAGACTACATTTCGGTTGCTAGATCTCTAAATGTTTGGCCCAGCTTCACAAGACTTCAAAAGTGGCAAGGTATGACAAAGGAGTTTAGCTTTCCCGCAATTGTCCTAAATGAGTTAGCGGGAACGGGACACTCCCCGCTTTCTTGGCCCTTCCCTGATGGCTATCCTGACATTGCAAAAAGTTGGGTTAATGCAAGTCACCAGTTGATGCGCTGGAATATTTATGGCCACTTTGTTAAAGGTAACACTTGGGATGTACCTAAATGGGAGTCGCTTCTGCCGAATCGTGAGACAAACTTAGATAACCAAATTAATCAAGTAGCACAGTTATTGCTCTTCAAAGAATTAGGTAGTGCAGATCTAACTTCTGTTAGAACCGCTGTGACAAAAGTGTTTGGACCAAATCCAGATATGAACAATTTGTATCGTGATATCACACCCTTGATATCCCGATTGATTTTCCAACTTCCAGTTTGGAGTTTACGATGATAACTGAAGAGGTAATAGCACAATGTCCTGAAGGTAAAGAGGGTTTCTCTCGTCGCCAATTCCTTCGAGGTATAGCCGTTTTTGGTGGTATGACAATTCTCTCTGCGAATGGAATTCGATATAGCTTTGCTGCCTCCGCAAATGAAGTGCCCGATGTTGTAGTGACTCTTGTGCTGCGCGGCGGATTTGATGGTCTAAGCGCGGTTGTGCCAACGAATGAAAACATAATGCGACAAGCTCGCAGTCAGATTTATATTCCTAATGCAGCTTTGCTTCCTCTTAATCGAGAATTTGGATTGCATCCAGCGCTTAATAGATTGCTTCCGCTATGGGAAAACAAAGAACTTGCAATAGTTAACACAATTGGTGCACCAACTCATTCACGTAGTCATTTTGATGAGATTTCTGATGTTGCATATGCAGCTTATGGCGAAAAAGACAAACGAAGTGGCTGGATGGCTCGCTTTTTAGATGTATCTGGAAGCGGTTCGATAGTTCAATCTGTTGGTATTGGTTCAACTACCAAACAACTAGTTGGTGGAAAAGCAGCTCCGGTAAATGTTGATGGGATTAAAAACTTTAGATTAGATTCTATTTACGGATACCGAGCTGAAGACTTAGCTGGATTTATTGATGAAACTCATTCTCGCTGGACAAATATCTGGGCCACGCAAGCAAAATCAACAATTGAAGCACTTGATCAGATTGCAAAAGCTGGCGCACTAAAAAGTACCGTTACTTATCCAAACACTGGAACTGGTCAGCGACTTCGTGATGTTGCAACGCTACTAAAGGCAGGTATCGGTGTTCGCGCCGTTGATGTTGAATTTCAAGGTGACTGGGATATGCACGCAAATATGGGAACACTTGAAAATGGTTGGCTAACTTCTTATCTCGCAGATCTTGCCGGATCAATTGCATCATTTAGAGAAGATCTCGGGGTGCTCTGGTCGCGAGTTACCGTAGTAACAATAACTGAATTTGGTAGAAGAGTTAGTCAGAATCAATCAACTGGTACAGAACATGGTTGGGGTACGAGCACTTTTGTTGCTGGAGGTGGAGTTGACGGAGGAAAGATCCACGGCAGATTCCCAGGCCTTGATAATCAACAATTAAAGGACGGTGACCTTGTTGTGACGGCTGACTATCGGAGTTTGTTAACAGAGATACTCACTCGCCGCGCTGGAGTAACCGCAAAAGGAGCTGAACAAATATTTCCGAACTTCCGACCTGAGGTTCTCTCGGTGATGAAACACCTCTCCGACACCCCACTTCCAGAGAACTTCCCTGAAAATGTCAAAAACGCTCTTGGAAATGTTTCTTATGACAAGGATTTGTTACCAACTGCAACTGCAGCCACAGCGCCAGTGGTAGTAAAGGAAGTCAAAAAGAAAACAATCACTTGTGTTAAGAATGGCAAAACAATTAAAGTTACTGGTACAAATCCGAAGTGTCCAACTGGGTACAAGATTAAGAAATAAAAATTCTTATCTCGCCATTTGTTTCAAGCGTTGGGTAACTTCTTAACGGTTCAACAGCTGGTCCAGTCAATACTTGTCCGCTCTCGGGGTCAAAAATTGATCCGTGAGCTGGGCATTCCAACTTATTACCAATCAAAGCGCTTGGAACTCCAGCATGTGTACATCTAACATCAAAAGCAACAATCCCTCGTGAAGTTCGAGTCAATGAATATCCTGTTGAAATACCAAACGAATCTTTAACAAAGAATACTTTCGTTTGACGCAGATTTAGTTCGCTACTCTTTGCTATAAACACACCCTCTTCAACACTATTTACAGAATCTTGTTCTGTGGGAGATTCCTCAGGACTTGTTTTCCGAGTCGAATCAGGTTCTTCCTTACTTTCCACATCGGTAGACGAAGGAGATACTTTTTCTTCCAAAGGATTTGGAGATTTCTGCTCTGGCTCAGGAGTTGGCAATGCCTTTTCTTGCGGTGGTTCTTTTGGTAATTTAGATGGTGTTGGCGTGGACTGTTTAGTGCTCGCAGCTTCTATTCGTTGACCAATAGCGCCAGCAATAACTATCCCGGTAAGTAAAAACAGCACCCGCCTCGAAATCTGCGCCATAATCAAATTCTATTACGTTGTGTTTGCCTAAAGATGGAATATAGGTCTTAGTTACCTCTGGGTTGTTACCTCAACAATAAACTCGCCACCACCAGTATTGATTTCCACTATCCCATTAAGTTCACCCTCAACTAAGCTGCGCACAATTGAAATGCCTAAACCCTCAGCATGAGCTCCGCGAGTTTTAGCTTGATTAATCACCCGAAATGAAAGTGGTTCAGTTAATCTCACTTCTAAATTTATAGGTTTAGAAACATCACCATGCTCAATCGCATTTTGTAATAATTCAGATAATGCAGCTGCTAATGGCACGGCATACTCGGCAGAATACGAACCAAACTCACCAGTTCGTTTGATAGCAACTGTATCTGGTGCCAGCTGCAAACTAAGCGCAACTAATCGATCTGCAATTTCATTGAAGTCGACATTTTCTGCTGGAGTTAAGGTTAGTGTTTCATGGACCAACGCAATAACTTCAATTCTTCGTTCAGCTTCGATAAGTGCTCTTTTTGCTTCATAGCTAGATCTTCTCGCTTGCATACGCAGCAATGCTGAAACTGTTTGTAAATTATTCTTTACTCGATGATGTGCCTCTCTAAGTGCTGCTTCTTTGGTTAGCAGTGCTCGCTCGCGTCTACGCAATTCCGTAACATCTCGCACCAGGATTAATGCTCCAGATGGTTTTCGTTCTGTTAAAAATGGATAACACCGAAGTGTGATGGTCGCTGAGCGATTTTCTATCTCAGCCGCCCCTGCCATTGTGCCTTTAGTTATTAAAGAAACAGATTCATCAATTACACCTAAGCGTTTAATAAGTGAAATAGCGGTAGCTGCTAAATCTGTGTGCACTAAATCTGAGGCAAGGCCTAATCGCCGAAATGCGCTAGTTGCATTTGGGGAAGCGAACTGCACAATTCCAGCGTTATCTAACAACACAACACCATCGCCTACTCGTGGTAGCGAAGTGATCATTGAAGTGTTACTAGCGGGTGGAAATTTTCCCACCCTAGCCATATCAAACAATTTTTTTGCAGCTGCAAGATATGCACTTACTAGAGATCCCTCTTCGCGTGCCCCACGATGACGTTCAATAACCGCAATGCAATCCCCTTGATGAATGATTGGAATTGCCGTTACATCATCTAGTTCTATTGTTTCCTTATTATTGTGAGCTCTATCAACTGCGGTTAATCTACGTTCAGATTGAAAACTACCAACCAGATCAGAATCAATTCTGGTTGGAGCGGTAACTGGTCGAATCTGGGCAACGCATACATATCCACTTTCATGCCACTTTGGTACCCAAAGCAGTAAATCTGAAAAGGAAAGATCAGCCAGTAGCATCCATTCAGATACAAGCTGCGATAACTGCTCAGTCGCCGCTGGGGTTAATTCGGTATGTTGCTCAATCAATTGCTCTAACGTAGCCACGGGGGCAGACTACTTAATGATTAATAACTATGAGAGAATCCGCCGACCAATTTAGGAGTTCAAATGAGCAAGCGAGCCCGCAAAAAGCGCGATCGTAAGAAAAACAAGGCTAACCACGGCAAACGACCTCGCGCTTAACTGGACATCTTTAGATAAACCACAACTCTGGGTCAGCAACATCTGGTTTAGATAAATGCCGCTCGGGTGCTCCCATTACAACTGCTCCAGGTGCCACATTTTTGGTAACAATTGCGTTAGCGCCAATTAATGCTTTATCACCAATTGAAATATTCCCAAGCACTGTAGCGCCTGCGCCTAAGACAACTCCATTTCCAATTGTTGGGTGTCGCTTTATTTTGGCTAACGATCGTCCACCCAAAGTCACTCCGTGATACATCATCACATCATCACCAATTACTGCTGTTTCACCAATCACTACACCCATTCCGTGATCTATAAAGCATCGTCTACCAATCTGCGCACCGGGATGAATTTCTATTCCTGTTAATCGACGGTTTCTATTTGCATACATTCGTGCAAGTAAATAAAAATTATGTTGCCAGAGCCAATTAGCAATACGGTGTCGCCACAACGCTTGCACCCCAGGATATGCGAGCACAATCTCCCACTTACTCCTGGCTGCTGGGTCACGCGTGATAGCAGCATCAATATCTTCTTGAATCCGATTAAACATTCAGTATTACTCCACTAGATCTGCATAAAGAGCTGTTGATAAATAACGCTCACCAAATGAAGGAATAATTACCACAATATTTTTACCTGCAAACTCGCTTCGTCTAGCAACTTGCGCGGCCGCCCAAAGTGCTGCACCAGAAGAAATACCACCCAAGATTCCCTCTTCAGCTGCAGCACGTCTGGCGTATCGCATCGCTTCTTCATTAGGCGCATCCAATACTTCGTCATACACTTCACGATCCAAAATTGGAGGAACGAAATTTGGACCAATTCCTTGTATTGGATGTCCAGATGGCGAACCGCCATTCAAAATTGGTGAAGCCGCCGGTTCCACTGCAAACACTTTAATTGATGAATTCTTTTCTTTTAATACTTGCCCAACACCGGTGATGGTGCCACCAGTTCCAATTCCAGCAACTAATGCCGCAATGGAACCATCTGTATCTTGCCAGATTTCCTGTGCTGTGGTGTTGCGATGAATTTCTGGATTAGCAGCATTTTCAAATTGACGAACTAATACCGCACCCTCTGCCTTTCCAATTTCTTCAGCTTTTGCAACGCAGCCCTTCATACCTTCAGCAGCAGGCGTTAATACCAACTCTGCACCATAAGCTCTAAGCAGCATTCTTCGCTCTTTGCTCATTGAATCTGGCATAGTCAAGATAACTCGATATCCTCGCGCTGCACCTACCATTGCTAATGCAATTCCAGTATTGCCACTTGTGGCTTCCACAATTGCGCCACCAGGTTTTAACTCGCCTGACTTTTCGGCGGCGTCAATCATGGCTATGCCAATTCGGTCTTTAACTGTTGCTGATGGGTTATAGAACTCAAGCTTGGCAAAAACATTTGCTTTTGCACCATCCATGATTCGATTCAGTCTCACCAATGGTGTATTTCCTACTACTTTGGTTATATCTTCATAAATTTTCATAATTGTCCTCACGATTGTTTTGGTTAACTTTGGAAAAAAGAATTAGTTAGCAAGCAGCGCTGTTAGCGCGGCAGAAGTCAATCACGCGACGTTTGGTAAAGAACCAACTAAGGGCTACAGACATGGGCAAATCCTAACCCGAAGTTCAAATAGCCGCAGTTGATTGCGCTTTTTGCAAATAGTTTGCGTAAACATTAATTAAACAATTCTGGCTGAGTCGGCTCTGGCGTACTGGGCAAAATCAACTGTGTACCTTGTGCTCTTGCTGAATTAACTTCCGTAGATACTGCATATCCAACAAGTTGTGGCAATTTTGTCGCCCTAGCCTGAACTACTGCCAGATCCCCGTCTTTTTGATCTGGATCTAACCAATCAGAGAAACCTGAGGAATCCAGAATTAATGGCATTCGGTCGTGAATTGCAATGACAACTTCATTTGCTGGCTGGGTAATGATTGCAAATGACTTTTCAGCTTTTTCATTAATCACATATATTCCTGCAAAAGCCAAAATGTTACTGCTGTTTGAGTGGAAATAAAATGGCTGCTTTTTTCGGGCAGATAAAACTGTGCTCTGCCATTCATACCATCCAGTTGCTGGGATTAAACATCGACGATATCGGATTGCTTCTCTAAATGAAGGTTTTTGGGTTACAGATTCCACACGAGCATTGATCAAATTACTTGGAGCAAGTTTTGACCACGGCAGAACTAAACCCCACGTAAATAGGTCTAACTGCCGAACACCAGCAGACTCAATGACCGCTGAAACTTCTTGGGTAGGCGCAATGTTGTATCTAGGTTCACCAATCGAAGCAATTACCTCATCAACCCCCATTGCAGTAACAACTTCGCGAAGATCCGCAATCGCGGTATATCGGCCACACATATGAAAAGTATGCCCTGCCCTAGTTGTCGCTACGCTGACGCCATGGTTTGGCAGGCAATTCGAGCACAATCCCCGACATCGGGCACGATTAGTGTTCCTGGTTCTAAATCGCTATCTAATCGGGCATTGCTATTAGCTGCAATAAGCAGCGGACCGAGCAAAATTTCTGGCTTGCTGCTTGCTCGTGATACCAAGCTAATGATTAACGCGCTCAGCCAACTCGGTGCAAAGATTTCAGTTTCTGAAAATACTGCTCAAGTAATTCCTGGAAAGTTAATTGGTGGCGGCGAAATTCAAGTAGGTCTTGCTGGCACGGTGATGCGCTTTGTTCCTTTTGTCGCAGCTTTGGCGCAAGGTGAGACCACTTTTATCGGTGACGCTCAAGCATCAGATCGACCTATGCAGGTAACAATTAATTCGCTCAGACAACTCGGAGTTACGGTAGATGATCAAGGCAGAAATAAATTGCCATTTACTGTTTATGGAATTGAAAGTGTAACTGGCGGAGAAATTGCAATTGATTTATCTGAATCTAGTCAATTTCTAACTGCCCTACTTCTTACTGGTGCACTATTTGATCAGGGAATCACAATAAAAAATACTTCAGCTTTTGTGCCTTCACTACCTCACATCCAGATGACAATTTCAATGCTGGCTGAACACGGGGTAAGTGTGCAAAGTTCTGAAAACACTTGGCAAATAAGTCCAAGCAAAATAAAACCAATAGATCGAATAATTGAGCCAGACTTATCAAACGCAGCTGTATCCTTAGCAGCTGCAATGTTAACTGAAGGTACTGTAACAATTTCACATTGGCCAACTAATTCAAATCAACCAAGTAAACAAATACAACAGATATTTAAACAACTTGGCGCAGAACTAGAATTAACTCAAGCAGGTTTGATTCTAAAAGCACCAAAGGAATTAGTTCCTATTCAAGCTAACTTAAGTGAAGTGGGCGAAATTACTCCAACGATTGCGGCTATCGCGGCTGCCGCGTCTGGAATTTCTAGATTAACTGGAATTGCTCACTTGCGAGGACATGAAACAAACCGGTTAGCAGCCTTAGTTACAGAACTAAATAAAGTTGGAATAATTGCACAAGAGCTATCAGATGGCATTGAGATTAATGGTGGGACACTGAAAGATGCAGATACTGAATTGAATTCTTATCACGATCACCGAATGGCAACTTTTGCAGCGTTGCTTGGATTAGTTGTTAGTCTTTCAGTTAATGATATTCAAACTACAGATAAGACTATGCCAGATTTTGCCAATAATTGGAACCGTTTTATTACGGGAGCTAAGTGAGAAATCGGATTGATGAAGAAAGTGTTCGGGTAAGACCCGCACGTAGTTCTCGTCCGCGAAGCAAAGATCGTCCAAGTCATCAATCAGCTCAACGCGCAATGGTTACCACAATAGACCGTGGACGCTATACCTGTGCTCTGGACTCAGATCCAAAAATAGTAATTACCGCAATCACTGCACGAGAACTAGGCAAAGCAGCAGTTGTTGTTGGTGATCAGGTTGATTTGGTGGGAGATCTTTCCGGGGCTGAAGGCAGTTTGGCTCGAATTGTTCGAGTAATGGATCGCAAAAAGTCTTTACGGAGAAGTGCTGATGACTCAGACTCAAGTGAAAGAGTTTTAGTTGCAAATGCTGACCAATTAGCAATAGTTGTTGCAGCTACTCAACCTGAACCACAGCCAAGATTAATTGATCGCTGTTTAATTGCTGGTTGGCATGAAAACATGAAACTGATATTGATCATCACCAAAATAGATTTAGCGAGTCCAGTTGATTTAGTGAACTCTTATCAAGACCTAGTAAGTCAAATAATGACCATAAATAAAGAGAGCGACTTAACTAAAATAATTAAAGTGTTAAACAACCACACCACCGTGCTAGTTGGCTCTAGTGGAGTTGGTAAATCAACTCTAGTTAACTCTCTTTTACCCTCAACTCTGCGCAGAACTGGAGAAGTGAATCTAGTTACTGGCAGAGGCCGGCATACTTCTACTAGTGCAGAAGCGATGATGCTTGAAGAAAACAGTTGGATAATTGATACTCCAGGCATAAGAACGTTCGGGATAGCCCATGTGCCAACTGAAACAATTGGACACGCATTTTCTGATTTACAACCTTACCTTGCCAAGTGTTTGAAGTCCTGCCTGCATAGTCAAATAGATTGTGGTCTAAACGCAATTACAGAAAATGAAATTGAACTTACCAAACGTGCTGATTCACTCAGGCGATTAATAGCTGCGAAAACTATAGATCTTTAACCCACGACCAAACTGCTTCAGCTCCTGAATGACCAGTTATTGCAATATATCCAGCAGCAAAGATTGCTGCTGCAGTTACCACAATAGCAACTGCGGTTCGTAGATTCTTCAAAAATCCTGACTTATCTATTCGATAAAGCAGCACTATCAACCCGAGTAACGGCAAACTGGTTATTGGTGCAAGCTCACCTAATTCGGCATGCCTTTCCAGCTCAACACCCATACGCTCTTCCAAAGCTTCACCACTGGATTTAGCAATAAATGAACTAATCTGCCCAATAACGGCAATACCAATAATTACGAGTCCGTATTTTCGAGAAATGCTGGGCTTTACTGCCATTGCAATTGCTGCCAAAGCTGCAAGTGGAACGAGCACAACCACTGCATGCACAATTAGTGGATGAACCGGTAGGCCCAACACTAGATCAAAAATGCCCCCGGTCTCAGTTTCGCTTCGACTTATCATTAAAACTCCCGCTACCTTTGCCTCATGAATTCACCTCTAGCTAAAGCAACTATACCTGCGGATTTATTAAGGGGCTTGTCAATCGCGCACCAGTTAGCTGATTTAGCAGATGAGATTACGATTTCTAGATTTCTCGCAACTGATTTGGTAGTGCAAACTAAACCTGATCTAACGCCTGTTACTGAGGTTGACCGCGGGGTAGAGCAGATTATTAGAGAGCATTTGGCGGTCGTTGCGCCAGAAGATGCCATTGTTGGTGAAGAGTTTGGCATTTCTGGGGAATCCAGTAGGTGTTGGGTGATTGATCCAATTGACGGCACTAAAAACTACGTTCGTGGTGTTCCTGTTTGGGCAAGTTTGATTGCACTTTTGCATAACAATGAACCAGTTATTGGCGTAGTTTCTGCACCTGCACTTGGACGTAGATGGTGGGCGGCAAGAAATGGTGGCGCATTTACTGGATTGCCGGAGCATTCAGGTAAACACGGCAGAGCAATATCGGTATCAAAAGTTGCGAAAATATCAGATGCATCCATTTCTTTCTCTGACCTTTCCTTTGGTGATGACAACGTCTATGAAAAAGGATTTAGAAAACTGGCAAGTTCTGTTTGGCGCACCAGAGGTTATGGTGATTTTTGGCAACACTGTTTAGTAGCAGAAGGTGCAATTGATATTTCAGCTGAACCAGTTGTTGCACTTTGGGATTTAGCTCCACTATCAATTATTGTCACTGAATCTGGTGGCAGATTCACTGGAATAAATGGTGTTGCCGGACCAGCTCAAGGTTCTGCTGTTGCAACAAACAATTTGTTGCATGAAACTGCGCTGCAAATACTTAACGAATCTTGATTTCCATCGGCAAACCAGATTTTGGTCGAACAGTAACTGAGGGCAAAGGATTTACCCTCTGTTTAGTTGGTGTGAATTCAAATCTCTGAGCCAACATTGATAAAGCAGTTACACCTTCAAACATTGCAAAATCTCGACCGATACACATCCGATTACCAAGACCGAATGGAATAAATGATCCAGCAATTGGTTTTAAGTCCTTTAAGAATCTATCTGGATTAAACTCTTCGGGATTAGACCAAACCGCTAGGTTCCGATGAACTACCCACGGGCTTATGACAATTAATGAACCGGCCTTTATCTCAATACCAGCAATTACATCATCAGTTATTGCTGCTCGAGTGATTATCCAAGCAGGTGGATATAGCCTCATTGCTTCATTAAAGACAGCCTGAGCAAATACTAAATTTTGATAATCATTAAATTCTGGATTACGACCTGAATAAATTCGATTGGCTTCATCAGCAAGCTGCTGTTGTATTTCAGGACTTCTACTAATCAAATGCAAAGCCCAGCTCAATGCACTTGCAACTGTTTCATGGCCTGCCACGATAAATGTAACCAGCTCATCTCGCACTTGCTTACGATTGAAACTTCCTATTCTAAGTTGCTCAACTAACAACCCCGCAATTGAATTCTTTGGTGCTGAGGCTGCGCCATCAATTACTTTATCGACTGCTTTTGTAAGGACCTTGTTTGCTCGCTGCAACTTCAGATTTAGCGGCGTTGGTAGCCAATTCGGTGGGAAAATAGGAGTACGTGCGCGGGATACCACGACATCCAATCCTGATAAAGTGGCTGAGACAATTTTGTTTGATTTGTTTCTAAAGTCTGCACCAAACAATGATGTACCAACAACATTTAATGCTAACTCCATCATTTCATGATCCAAATCAACAACTTCATTAGCTTTATTCGAAATGTTCTCGATAACTTCATTCGTTGCAGCAACTGAATGTGATACCACTTCTGCTACTAAATCATGGTGAAAAGCTGGTTGAACAACTTTTCGCTGTTCCCGCCACGCTGCTGAATCAGCCGCCAGTAGACCATAGCCGGTCACTAAAGCTAATGTTCGATATTGAATTGTTGCCTTACCAAAATTTTTTGCATTAACTCTAAGCACATAATCAACCCAAGTGGGATCTGATACTAAATAAGTTAGTGGTTTTGGGATTGAAAACTGCACAATGTCACCATATTTTTGCTGCATGTGGCCTAGAAAATCAGGAGCAGCAAACCTGATATTTCGAAAATTACTTAACATTTCTGCTGGTTCAGGGCCAGGAGCATTCATAAATGGTGGCTTCGTCATGGCTTGAGCCTATGATGTAAACGAAAATTCATCAGATGCGACTACCCTTTAGGTATGGTGGAGTTTGCCGCAAATCTGATTAGCCAAATCGGCCTGATCGGGGCTGCACTCTTAATCGCCATTGAAGTGATTGTGTTGCCAATTCCATCCGAGATGGTGCTGCTGCTAACTGGATTTAACGCATCTCTTGGAGAGTTTAGTTTTATGGGTGCAATCGCTGCTACTACCTTTGGCTCACTCTTAGGTGGCTTAGTTCTTTATCTATTTGGTTTTGGATTTTCCAAAGAAAGAGTTGAATCAATCATCTCTAAATGGGGCAAATACGTAGGCATTACCAATGAAGATTTAGACAAAACTTTTGATTGGTTTGAGCGATACGGCACTTATTTAGTTTTTTTCGGTCGCCTATTCCCAATTATTCGCAGTCTCGTGAGCATCCCAGCAGGACTAGTTCGAATGTCAATATTTAAGTTCGCGCTACTCACGACGGCCGGAAGTGCAATTTGGAACACTATCTGGATTTCACTTGGGGCACTTCTAGGTGAACAATGGGAGAGAGCCAATATTTGGACAACAGTTATTGACTATGCCGTGTATCTAATTCTTGGAACGGCAGTAGCTATCCTGTTTTTCCGCCTATGGCGTCGTCGCAAATATAACCACAGTTAAATCGGACAATCTTCACATCGCTCGCGCCTCTCACCTTTGTGCTTTACTCTTCCGCTATGAAACGCAGAGAAGCACTTTGCATGATGGCTGGATCGCTCTTGGCATTGTTACCAATTACAGCATCTACGGCTAACCAAAAAAAGCGAACCATTTATTGTCTTAAGGATGGAAAGGTTCGTAAAGTAACTGGGGTAAATCCAAGTTGTCCTGTTGGCTGGAGTAAAACAAACAATAAGCAGGGACGGGCAGCTTGGAAAGCCCAACAAAATGCAGCAAATAACACTTCTGAGAACAATAATTCTTCTGCGAACACCACAACTATTCCAAATAACTGGGTAAAGCTCACGACTTTGACAGCACTACCAAACGCAACTGCAACTGAAATTTCAGATAGAAACATTTGGTTGATTAAGAATGGAAATGAAGTCACCGGATTTAGCGGCAGGTGTACGCATGAAGGAACACCTGTCCGCAAAGAGGGTGCAGGCTTTCGCTGCCCAAATCACGGAGCAACATTTGATAAAAGCGGCATGAATCCAACTGTACCTGCATCTCGCCCACTTGCACGAGTCAACATTGAAGTTGCTGACGGTGTTGTGTATCTAGTTAATTAACTAGACAACCACACGGTCGTATGTGGTGGCAGTTTAATACTTTCACCCAACTCTTTTATTGGTGTTGAAGGGTTAGTAACTGCTTTCTTGCCTGAAATAGGTAAATACCTCATGAGTGGAGCGGTTACCGGGATGCTACAAATTGAAGTTGGTCCAAACGACTTTAACTTAGATTCCAGTTCCTACTTAAGTGCTGGTATGTCTACCCTACTGCTAATTGGCTATGGCGTAGCTTTCGCAGTAATTACAACAATGCCCACTATCAAGCGATATATTGAGTAGTAACTTTCTAGTTGGGTTGAGCCAACTGCTATCTTGGTGGGCTGAAACCATTTAGGAAGTAACTCTTGACCTCACAGGGACCTTGGCTAGCTTTTCGCGCCTTAACTGCCGATAGATCCGTTATCGCAACTAAGGTTGGAAAAGAAACTAAACATAGAATCTTTACTTACGCATTGCCATTCAAAAGACAGATAGTTTTCTTCTTGATTGTCGTTGTTATAGAAGCTACTTTAGTTGTTTCACAGCCGCTACTTTTTAAACTAATAGTTGATGAAGGTATTGCTAACGCTGATAGAAGAGTTGTGATTCTTGGTGCTTTAGGTGTTGCTTTAATTGCATTATTCTCCTCAATAATTTCAATGGTTGAAAGGTGGTTTTCTGCCCAAATAGGTGAAGGATTAATCTTCAATCTCAGATCACAGATTTTCGATAATGTAATGCAGCAATCAGTTGCATTTTTTACGAGGGCGCAAACTGGCTCATTAGTATCAAGGTTGAATTCAGATGTAATTGGCGCACAGCAAACATTCACTTCAACTTTATCAGGCGTCATTAGCAATTCAATAAGCACAACCATAGTTATTGGAACAATGGCATTTTTGTCTTGGCAGTTAACGCTAGCAAGCTTGATTCTTTTGCCCATATTTTTATACCCAGCTAAATGGGTAGGCAAGAAACTACAAGGATTTACTCGCAGCCAAATGTCAAACAACGCCGAGTTAAGTCAGCAAATGAATGAAAGATTCAATGTTTCTGGTGCACTACTTTCTATGTTATATGCAAACCGTAAACGAGAATTAGCGGCATTTGAACAAAGGGCAGATGAAGTACGGGATGCTGGTATCAAGATTGCATTAATCAACCGCTTTTTCTTTATCTCGCTTACCCTTATTGGGGCAATTGCTACTGCAATTATCTATGGCTTTGGTGGTTTAGAGGTGATTGATGGGGATTTATCTATCGGTACTTTGCTTGCACTCGTTGCTTTACTATTTCGACTATACGGACCACTTACCGCACTATCAAATGTTCGAGTTGAAATTATGACTGCTTTAGTTGCATTTGATCGAGTTTTCGAAGTGCTCGACTTGAAACCAATTGTTGCTGATCCAGTTAACCCAATAGAAATTCCAACAGGTCCAATTACCCTTAAATTCGAAAATGTTTCCTTCACATATCCAAAGCCAGAAGATGTGTCATTGGCGTCACTTGAGTCAATTGCAGCAGTAGCTGACCGAGCAATCTCAGACCAAGTACTGCACGATATTTCATTTGAAGTTAAGCCTGGACAGATGACAGCTTTAGTTGGACCTTCAGGTGCCGGAAAATCAACGTTATCATCATTAATTCCACGGCTATATGACGTAACTACTGGTTCAGTAAAACTTAACAATGTTGACGTACGGAATGCCAAGCTAACTGATTTACGTTCAAAAATCGGAGTGGTTCCGCAAGATCCACATATGTTACATACCACGATCTTGGAGAATCTAACTTTAGGTAATGAACAAATTACTCAAAATCAAATCTGGGAAGCTTTGGATGCAGCTCAGATCTCACAATTAGTGAAATCGCTGCCAAACCAACTAAAAACTGTTGTTGGTGACCGAGGTTATCGACTTTCTGGTGGAGAAAAACAGCGATTAGCAATAGCAAGGTTGTTGCTCAAGCAGCCGGAAATCGTGATTTTGGATGAAGCTACTGCCCATCTTGATAGTGAAAGTGAAGCACTAGTTCAGCAAGCATTGGAATTTGCCCTGAGCAATCGCACTTCTATTGTTATTGCGCATCGATTATCAACAATCAGAAAAGCAGATTTGGTGCTCGTAATGGCTCAAGGTCGGATTGTGCAGCGCGGAACGCATGAATCGCTTATTGCTGAATCAGGGCTTTATCGCGATTTACACGATAAACAGTTTCAAGAATAAATCAAGAAATTATCTTACCTTTAAAGAAGTCAGAAAAACCTTTCCTTGAACTAGAGTTATCACGATGCGTTCACTTGTGGATGCCTTTACTAATTCCAAAACTTGTGTATGTGGCCAGAGCGAATCGTCTTCAGCAGATTCCATAAATTGCACTTTTCCACCAGTCACATCCATAATCGATTTACGCAATACATCATCATGTGGACCAATTAGTGTGACTATTCTTGGTCCAACTTGTACCTTGATGATATTCACTCGATCAGATCGGTAAATACCCCGATGGTATGCAGATATGGATATTGTTCCAATCAAAATACTAAATGGATATCTAACCTCACGCATTAAATTACCAATTGATCCACCTGAGAAAATGGCTTCAAAAATGATGAAAACTGCTGCTATTAGAGCAATTACCGAAACAACACCACCAACACCAAAAAGAAGAAACAGATAGACTCTTCGGGTATTTGAACCTGCTTCCAAATCCGGTTGACGTTTTGCGTGAATTTGAATTCTATGCCAATACAAATACCAAATTGGCATACCAACAATCAATACTGTTATTGCACCAAGCAGCGTATTTACCGCTGCTGTCTGATTAACTATAGGGTTTCTTGCGATAGTATCAAAAATTGACACAATAATTAAGATTAATCCAACTGTTGATGCAATTAATGCTATTCCAGCAATTAGATATTCATAAATGCGCTGAATTTCATTTTTAACTGCAGTTCTTGCACTTGAAGCAAAATGATTGTGATACCAAAGCAAGAGTAGTCCTGCAAAAACTGCTCCAATTGCGTTAGGGATAGTTCTAAAATGGCTAAGTGGATCATCAAAAAAAGGATTACCAAAGAACCATACCAATGTTCGATAAAGCACTGTGCTAGCTGACACAATAGAAGTTATTAATCCACCTGCAACGCCTGCAATAAGAACATACCCCAGCCACAACACATCACGAGCAGAGTTCATCGATAATCTAACCCAATACAAAAGCCAAACTGGTGCACCAATAAGTAGCAAAATTGCGCCTGACTTTATTGGACTCTGAGTGCCTATAAGTAGATCTTTTGCACTGTAGCCAATTATTTCTCTGGCAATTCCCGTGACTATTAATCCAAATCCAACTAATGAAGTTATCAATCCAATTAAGGAGCTAAACAAAAACAAAAATTTACTTCTATTTTCTGGAGTTAGACGACGATTTATCTCAAAGTGAGCGAACCATACAATCAACCACACAATTGTCTGGGCAATTGAATAGCTACTAAAGTCTTCTAATCCAAATGCCCAAGCTAACAATGTCGCTAAGCCAACCATTGCAGTTCCTAGAGCAGCAACTGTTGCAAGGAGCATGTATGCTGCCCAACCAAATGATTTGAGCTCAGTTTTATCATCTCTGATTGTTCGTTTAGTCCATGTTGTTACACCAAACAAAACAGGTAAACCAACCAATACAAAGGATGTGTTTCTCGCAAGCGAAACTTCATCAGCTGCCAACAGAGAAGGTGGACTTATCAATCTATCAATTAGTCCAGAGATTCCAATTGCAACAATAACCACAAGTCCGAAAAGTAAGGAATACTGAAAGAATCTCCTGACTGAGTGACCTGATGAACTTGTTGCTTGGCTATGGCCAGAAATAGCCCGAATCGCAAGGACAATAAGTGCCATGAAAACTGCCAGAATTCCTAGGCTAATAATCATTTGGTTATCTCTCCACAGTCATAAACTGGCCATGGCACACCAGTAATCAGCCATTCGGAATCAACTCTTTCTAACCGATAGATATGCGATTCAACGTATGGCGTACTAAACAAGTCAGCATTTCCAAATTCGACATCCACTTCAACGCGAGCAGTGGAATCAGTTGTTGATACTTCAACCAAATCGATGCTTGCGTTTCTATCTACCCAAGCGCGATCTAAGTGGGTAACATTGCACGGGCTCGATTCTGAGATATGAGAAATTGCAGAATCCGTGTCACCTTCAAACATTGCAACTAGATATTGCTGGACTACCCATTCAGGTGTGCCAGACTCAAATTGTGACTCAGTTCGATTTGATGAGAAAAAAACTAAGGCCGCTACTAAAGCAACCAAAGCGATCACGACAATAATTACACGATTAGGCATTTTGCTCATGCTAAAAAGTGTACTCCTCTGGTGAGCGACATCGCCCGTAAAAGAAAACCAATTGATAATTCTGCAATCTGGTGGGGCGGGCGGGGCTCGAACCCGCGACCGACGGATTATGAGTCCGCTGCTCTAACCAACTGAGCTACCGCCCCAGCAGGCTTATTTTACTTGTTACAAAAAAAGAGCTTAAAAGGCTAAGCAATCAAGGTGCAAACGCCAAGAATAGGAACGAAAAGAAGATTACTAAGTGCAAGCCACCTTGAAAAAATGTAACTCGATGTGATGAAACGGTTACCACGCTAACCACGCAAGTGAGAACAAAAAGCACCAACTCAGTTGCACTTAATCCTAAGATCAAATTGATATCAATTATCGATGAAACTATGGCTAGAGTGGGAATTGTTAAACCAATACTTGCTAAAGCAGAGCCATAAGCAAGATTAAATCCAGTTTGCAAATCGCCTCTACTTGCAGCGCGCATAGCCGCAAGGCTCTCAGGCGCAAGCACAACTAATGCCACAACTACCGCAATAACAAATATTGGCAAACCTGCACCAACAACTACACCTTCAATTGATGGTGAAATTACTTTTGCCATGCCAATGATTGCAACCAATGCAATTAATAGCAAGGTGATGCTTCGATGAAAATCACGCTTTGAAGGTGACTTTGCATATGGCATCGTTATAACCGCATCCGGATCCTCGAAATGTTCCCTATTTCTAACGGTTAACACATACAAGAACAATCCATACACAACTAATGAAGCAAATGAAACAAAAACCAATTGTGGAAAGGTAAATGTTGGGCCAGCACTTCCTCGAGTAAACACAGGTAACACTAAACTCAAAGTCGCAATAGTCGTAATTGCACTAAGTGCAGCTCCGCTGCCTTCAGAGTTAAAGCTCAGAGTTGTATTTTTTAGCGATGCAATAACAATCGAAAAACCAACTATTCCATTACAAGTAATCATAATCGCTGCAAACACGGTATCGCGCCCTAATGTAGATGCAGCACCATCAGAAGACAACATGATTGCAACTATCAAACCAACTTCAATCACAGTTACAGCAAGCGCTAGGATTAATGCTCCGATAGCTCGACCTACATATGCTGCGATTACTTCAGCGTGATGAACGGCCGATAGCACGCCACCAATAAGCACCACATTAATAAATACAACTTCTAGTGTGTCAGGTTTGTCATTCCAGAACAAAACCACAGTAATGGCTGCCGACAGCGGTCCAGCAAGATTAACTAGTCCTATGAGTGTTTTTGCTTTCGTCAGCATTGGCAAACTTTACGGCAAAAACATAAAATCACAATCTCAGTCCAAATTAACTTGAGAATGATTGGTTCGAGCAAGCTTAACTAAATTCCGAGAAATGAAACTAGCAAAACCGAGAATATGAAACTGCCAGCAAGTGCAGCAATCAATGTTGGAGCAAAAGCTTTTCTACCGATGTGACGTTTGGCTGCGAATCCATAACGAATTGCTTGCAGACAAGGAAATAGCATCACAGCACCAACAGGTAGAACAACTATTAGGCGGTCTAGCAGTTGGGCACTTGCTAATACCTGACCTGGCTGATAGCCAAGTGCCCAAAGGATGAATGTAAAAAGTTGCTGACCCAACAAATAAAAAATTGGAATCAGCACTACCCAGGTGATGGATGCTTTAAGGTATTTGTTCACAACCACATTCTAGCCAATGTCTATCAAGTGTATAACTTTGAATCAGATTGGATATTTACTATCTTGGATTGGTGAGTGAATCTGACCTTGATAAGTACGTCGAATTACTTTCTCAAATTCCGTTATTGCATCTAGTTCACCATGAACTAAGAATATTTGTTTTGCTTTCGCACCTGAATCAAAGAGCCAACTGAGCAACTCGCCCTGATCAGCATGTACTGAAAGGCCAGGAAGATGAACTATCTCAGCCGCAACCAAAACATAACCCCCCTGCATCTTTACGCTCGGTGCACCATCAAGCAGCGAGCGACCTCGTGTTCCAGGAGCTTGAAAACCAACTAATATGACTGTGTTATTTGAATCGGGCAATAGTCGAGCCAGATGGTGAATAACTCGCCCACCGGTAGCCATTCCGCTTGCAGCAATAATGATTGCTGGTCGTTTTAGGTGATTTAATGCTTTTGAGTCACTAACGCTTTGTGTTTCAAACAAGTTGTCCATTGCGAAAATATCAGAACCTGATGATTCTCGCACATCAGATTTAATCTCAGGGCTAGTTTCATTAATCGCTTGGCGATAGCAATCAAGTGCTGCTGATGCCATCGGTGAATCAACAAAAATAGGTACTTCAGGAATAGCGTTTGCCTCCATTAAGTCCTTTAGTTGCATCAATAAAACTTCAGTTCGATCTACTGCAAAAGCAGGAATCAATACTGTTCCACCCCGTGCCAGAGTTCGATTGATTGTGTCGGCCAATTTACTGCCTGGATCTTGATGCATTTGATCACCGTATGTTGACTCAACAATTACCGCATCATATTCCTGTGCAGTTATCTGATCTGGCTTAACGAGAATAGGGTGCTCGGGTCGACCTAAATCACCAGAGAACAATAACTTTTTCTCGGCAAATTCTAATTCGATAAACGCCGCACCTAAGATGTGTCCACTTGGAATGAATTTTGCTGTTACATCTTTTGTAATCTGAGTCTTTACTCGATATTCAACTACACTAAACAATTTAATAGTTTCTTCAGCATCGTCATCTGTGTAAAGAGGTAAAGGTGGATTGTGTTTAGAAAATCCCTTCAAGCGTACAAATTCAGCATCTTCCATTTGAATTTTTGCACTATCGCGCAAAATGATCTCAGCAAGTTTTGCGGTATTTTTGGTTAGATAGATTTTTCCCCAAATCCTTGCCTAACTAACCGGGGAAGATATCCGCAATGATCTAAGTGAGCGTGCGTAACCAAAATCGCATCCAGCTCGGCTGGGTTAATCGGAAATGGCTGCCAATTCTTAAGCCTTAATTCTTTTATTCCCTTAAACATGCCACAATCAACTAAGACTTGTTGATTTTCATCGGCAAGTAAAAATTTACTTCCGGTTACCGTATTTGCCGCACCTAAGAAGGTAATTGTCTTGGTCACGGAGCAAATCTAGTGCTGGCTCCCCCATCTGGACTCGAACCAGAAACCTGCCGGTTAACAGCCGGCTGCTCTGCCAATTGAGCTATAGGGGACTAAGCCCCGAAAGATACCCGATTGCTGATTTCGCTTCGCTATCCCCCAGTGGCCAGCATCCTGGCATTCGCGTTAGCGGCTGAAATTCGCAGTGGCTCAAGTTCACGTTCCCAATCTTCTGCCAATAGCCACGAAATCTTGGTTGCCAAATCACCCTCAGATTGCATAGCTGAGCGAAGTTGGTTTTCATCAATTACTACATCGCCAACTTCATTTATATCCAAACGCTTAAGGCCCAGTTTAGGCACAATGAGCCAGCGCTCTGCTAATCCATTTGCAATTGGATCACGAATAATCTCTGCATATAGATTTGGAAACTCGAATAATGCAGATACCAATTGAGGTAAGTTATCTAGATTTGAACGAAAAGGTAGTTCGGTGCGTTGCGATTTAGCAATCATCGGTTGGGGCATCCAATGCCATGGAGCTGCTAATGTGACAAATGACTCAACGCACCACTGCAGATGTGATGTAACAGACATTGGCACACTGAACAGATATAACTGTCCCGTTGTACGCAACTGAAACTGCGATAAATATGGGTTTTTTCCCACTGCATCCACCTCCTGAGGTTTGCCTTCCCCGACATCCTCAGTGGCTTAGAGCGAATACTAGCCGCTTAATTTTGTGACGTAAAACTGGTGTGAATTAGTAGACAGCAAAATCGACCATTTCTAATTGAAAACAGGCGTAACTTAAGAATCAAAGGCCAGCCGTGGGGGCAAAGGCCGGGAAAGAGAAAAAATGGATATCAAATCTACGAAGTTGGTTGCACTAATCCTGATGGTGCTAGGTGCAGTGATGGTGGTATCAGGTGCAACCACCTACAGTATGGTTAACACAGCTCTTAAAGATGAGCGCATCATTGTTGCCGATGATGCAACTCGATATGCCGGTGAATTAGTTGCCGGTCCATTCACTGCTTATGAGCAGGCAAACATAATTGAAAAACACGCCTTTGAGGCAACTGGCGGTAAGACATATGCCGAGTTAGATCGTGAAGACCCACTGCATGCTGTTGCGATGAATAGTTCTTTCCTAAGAGCTTCTTTATTCACTTCAGTTGTTGCTTTTGGAGTATCAGTTTTGGTTATGGGTGTTGGTCTAATGTTTATTCTCGCTGGTTGGGCCATTCGAAATCTGGCTAGCAAGAATGAAAGGGTTTCTGTCTAACCATTAATACAAAACCTCCGAGAAAGCGCATAAAACTTGTGGTATTAAAACAACCGAATAAATCTATCTGGACTGCGCGATTGAAAACGGAATTGATATGATGAACTACGGGAGCAAGTAAAATATGCGCGTAAACTCTTGAAAAGAAATAAGGAGTGGTTTTTAGATAATGAGAATGAAGGAAATCTATACAGATACCCTAAGCTGCGAGCCGATTTTACGAAGAGTGCCGAATGGTGAACTTCTCTTAATTTGTCAATGCGGTGGACCTACAGAGCCACATCCGGATAACCGAGTTTATGCATTCCACAGCAAGGATAACGGCGAGACTTGGAGTGAAAAAGAGAGCATCTATCCTGAATTTGGCATTGCGGTTTACTGCACTGAGGTTACTGTTTACAATTGGGTTGTTGCCGCATATCTCACGCTTCACACCGGCAGATTTCTTGACTGGAAATGTGTAATGATGAAAAGCACAGACAGCGGATACACCTGGCAGGAAGTTGGTGCTCCACCCTCAGCGCCCACCAGATTCACTTATTTCAGACATTTCAATTCGCTTGGGGCGCTAAGTCCTTAACTCTGCATCA
>VGBH01000012.1 GCA_016870575.1 Actinomycetota bacterium | reverse complement strand
AAATTTTCCTACTCTTTATGACATGGCAGCCGAGATGTTCAACATTGAAGGATCCTTTGGAATAGTGCCCCTCGGAACCGCAATTATTAATGGTTTAAATGTTGCAAATATGGTAGTTAACAATGGGGATATATTGGTGCCAGAACCTGTTTACACTATGCGTGGCATCGCAACTGCAGAAATTAATCGCACTAATCCAAATCAAATGATTGCATCTATTGGTTTTGGTGGAAAAGTCAATGAAGAGTTATCAGATCCACTAATTGACCCATCAAATTTCAAGTCCGGTTGGCCTGCAGTCGGTGTAGCACATGTCATGGCATGTGAATCAGGATCAGATAATGGTGCCTTGCCATTTGCTAGATTTGTTATACGTGGTGAAGGTCAAGGCGCACTTGAAACTTCGGGATATGCTCGTTTGCCACTTCCAATTAGATTAAAAGCTATTTTGGCACTAAAAACACCGCTTTCTCCGGAACTTCTTGAGCAAATCCCAGACTAAGAGTCATAAAACAAACGTTCAAACACTTCTCGAGCACGCCTAGCTGTACGCAAGTAATCATCTACTAATTGATTTGAGTTATCTACTGGATAATTCAGTAAATAGCTAAGTGCACGTAGCTGATTTTGATCTGTTGTAATTGAATCTGAACTCTTACCTAAACTCAAGATAAAACCATTTCTGATTTGACTACTAAATCGCCAAGCAGAAATTAGTATCTGGGCGTCAGAATCACTAACTAGATTTAATTCGGCGGCAGCCAATAAAGTTTCAATTGTGCTTGTTGTTTGTAACTCTGAGTGTTTTGCTGAGTAACGCATTTGGATCAATTGAGCAACCCACTCCACGTCACTTAAGCCACCCTTACCGAGTTTCAAATGAAGTGCGGGGTCAGCACCTTTCGGCAGGCGTTCAGCCTCCATCCGAGCTTTCAATAGCCGCACATCGCGAAGTTGATCGGAATCAATTCCACTACTTGGCCATCGAAGTGGATTAACTATTTGCAAGAACTCATCAGCCACATCACGATTTCCGGCTGCAAATTCTGCACGCAAGAGCGCTTGACTCTCCCAAGTAATTGACCACCTTTGGTAATACGCTTGATAACTATCGAGCGTGCGCACCAATGGCCCCTTTTTGCCTTCAGGGCGCAAATCAGCATCTAACTCAATTGCTGGATCTGGATGGGGTGCCATCAAAAGGGATCGAAGTTCTGAAGCAATTTTCGTTGCAACAGGTGTCGTTTGCGTTTCATCTGACCCTGGATGTGGACGATGTACAAACAACACATCTAAATCGCTACCAAATCCAAGTTCCGCGCCACCAAATCTTCCCATTGCAATAATTGCAAAATCTGTGGCTACACCATTAGGCAAAGTTAAGGCAACCTGGTGCTCCACAACTTTTAGAGCAGCATCAAGAACTGATCGATTCAAATCAGTGATTGCCTTTCCAACTTCATCAACTGAAATAAGATTTAACACAGATGCGGCAGCAATTCGAACCAATTCACGTCGACGAAGAGATCGAAGAGCACCAACGGCTCTTTCTGAGTCAGATAAATACCTGCTAGCAATTGTTTGGCACTCAAAAATGAGTTCTGCCTCACGTTTAGGGGTTAACTCCAAATCATTTGAAAGCATTGCCAGCGATTCGGGTGCGCGAAGTAATAAATCAACTAAGAATTCACTCGCACCAGTAACTCGAGCTACTCGTTCAGCAACCTGCGCGTCATCACGCAAAGAACTGAGAAACCAAGGCGTATCACCCAATGCTTCACTAAGTCTTCTAAATGCCAACAATGAACGATCTGGACTTGGTCCTGCCGACCACCAATTTAGAAGTACCGGCAATAGAGTGCGCTGAATGGCTGCTCTGCGTTTTGCGCCCTTAGTTAATGCTTCAATATGACGCAATGCAGATTTGGCATCCAAATAGCCAAGGGCTGTTAACCTGGTCTCAGCTTCAGATTCACTTAACCTAATTGCTTCGCTGGGCAAAATTGCTACTGCATCTAAGAGTGGTCGATAAAACAGTTTTTCATGCAGATTTCGAACTTGATTTGCTAAATCTTTCCAATTGGAGAGCAATTCATTGGCTGGATCTACCTTAAATTCCATCGCTCGACCAAGTATCCGAAGTTCAAATTCAGTTTCAGGAAGAACTTGGGTTCGAGTCATCTGTCTAAGTTGTAAACGATGTTCTAATGTGCGTAGCCAGATGTAATGATTTCGCAATAACTCAGCATCACTTCTACCAACATAACCTCCTTGAGCAAGTGCTGCAAGTCCCAGCAAGGTGTTACCAGTTCTCAAGGTCTCATCGGTTCTAGCGTGCACAAGTTGTAATAACTGCACAGTGAATTCAATATCCCGCAGGCCACCACGTCCAAGCTTTATTTGTCTACCTTGTTCACGTTCGGAGATATTTTCTTCTACTCGTGCTCGCATTCTTCTAGCATTTGTTACGAAATTTGGCTTGCTAACTGCCACCCAAACTAATTCTTGCGTTTGCTGAATAAACTCTTGAGCTAGTTGCTCATCGCCCGTGCTGTATCTAGCTTTAAGTAAGGCTTGAAACTCCCAAGTCTCAGCCCAACGATCGTAATAACTTAGGTAACTTGAAATTGTTCGAACTAGCGCACCTGCTTTACCTTCGGGGCGAAGTGCTGCATCAACTGGCCAAATTACCCCGTCAATTGTTGGCTCGCTACAAATTCTCATCATCAAACTTGCTAGTTTTGTGCCTGCTGTAAGCGCAACTGATTCTTCTACATCCGATTTTGGGCTAGCAACGAAAACAACATCAACGTCTGAAATGTAATTAAGTTCAATTCCACCTGTTTTACCAAGTGCGATTACAGCTATTGAAACTTGCTTGGCCGCTTCTGGTAATTCACGCTCAGCAATGCATAATGCCGACGATAAAACTGCATCAGCAAGCCAACTTAATTCTTGGCTTACCTGAGCAAAACTAGCCTCACCGGTTAGATCACACGAAGCGATGGTAATAACTTGCTGTTGATAGCGTTGCTTAAGTGCTGCACGAGCTTGGTCCCCGGATAAGTCAGATACGGTGTTTAAAAAGCTGGATATCAGCTCAATACGATTAGTGCTTAGCTCTTGGTTAAGTGCTGGAATCATCCCAGGTCGTTTATCTAACCAATCGTAAATTTTCTCTGATACTCCAAGTACTGCTGATAGTTTGATTAGCGTGGGTTGTGGTAAATCTAGCCAAGCCTTGTTTTTTAATAAGGCTGTAATTAAATCATCTGGATTTGCTGATTTAGCAGCTAAATCCAAAATCAAATCCAGCTGATTTTGATTAAGATTCGCAGTTTCGATTCTTGATTGAGCTTGAGCTATATCAAAAACTCCAGATTGAATTAGCTTTGTGCCAATGCCAATATCTCGAGTCACAACTTCTCGCTAGTGCAACAAGTACTTCTTGTATTCCCATTCACTAACTTGCTGACGATAGTCATGCCATTCAGCTCGCTTATTTCGTAGGAAGAAATCAAAAACGTGCTCACCTAGAGTTTGGGCAACTAATTCGCTTTTTTCCATAATATTTAATGCTTCGCTCAACGAAGCAGGTAGCGAAGCAATACCCATCGCTCGCCGTTCAGCATCTGTTAGTGACCAAACATCATCTTCCGCTTCTGCTGGCAATTCATAGCCTTTTTCAATTCCTGTAAGGCCAGCCGATAACGTAACTGCAAATGCCAAGTAGGGATTTACCGCACTATCAAAAGCACGATACTCAATCCGAGTTGATTGTGCTTTCTCTGGTTTATACATTGGCACACGAACTAATGCAGAGCGATTGTTATGTCCCCAACAAATATGGGAAGGTGCCTCACCACCACCAAACAATCGTTTGTATGAGTTAACCCATTGATTAGTTACTGCAGTAATCTCAGGTGCATGTCGCAAAATGCCAGCGATAAAACTTCGACCAACTTTTGATAGTTGATAGCGAGCACCAGCCTCATAAAAAGCGTTGGTATCACCTTCAAACAGTGACATATGTGTGTGCATACCAGAACCTGGATAATCCCTAAATGGCTTTGGCATAAATGATGCATACAAGCTCTGCTGAAGCGCAACTTCTTTCATTACTAATCTAAATGTCATTATGTTATCTGCTGTAGTTAAGGCATCGGCGTAGCGCAAATCAATCTCTTGCTGCCCAGGAGCTCCCTCATGATGAGAAAACTCAACTGAAATTCCCATCTGTTCAAGCGTAGTAATTGCTGCCCGACGAAAATCATTATCTGCACCCTGTGGAGTATGGTCAAAAAACCCAGCGTTATCTGATGGTGTTGGTGGCTTACCCTCTTCACGCTCGCCTTTAAACAAAAAGAATTCAATCTCAGGATGGGTGTAAAAGGTGAAACCCATCTTTGCTGCACGATCTAATGCGCGCTTGAGCACTTGCCGCGTGTCCGCGTAAGACGGTGAACCATCTGGAAGTTTGATGTCACAGAACATTCGAGCAACACCTTGTTGCGTGCCTCGCCATGGGAGCATTTGAAACGTAGCAGGATCTGGAACTGCCACCATATCTGATTCAGTTACCCGAGTGAATCCTTCAATTGCCGAGCCATCAAATCCAATTCCTTCGGTAAAGGCATTTTCTAATTCGGCGGGGGCAATTGCTACCGACTTCAGGAAGCCCAATACATCGGTAAACCACAAGCGCACGAACCGTATGTCGCGCTCCTCTATTGCCCGAAGCACATATTCTGTTTGCTTATCCATGGCTTAAGTCTGCCTTGCCCAAAGGTGTCATTGCGCACGCCCCTGTCTCTATTAATAAGGTGCACCAATTACGCTCACCTTATGGGTAATTTTAGGCTAGCTTTGGCGCAATTAGACCCAATTGTTGGCGACCTTAGGGGTAATTCGGAATTAATCCTGGCTGCCGCCCAAGAAACCGTTTCAAAAAGTGCAGATTTATTGGTTACGCCGGAAATGATGCTCACCGGATACCCAATTGAAGACTTAAGCTTGCGCCCTAGTTTCAGAGCTGCTGCTAAGAGCGCATTAAATGATTTGGCAAATTCATTAGTGTCAAATAGTTGTGCTGACTTACCTGTGATTGTTGGCTATCTGGATGATGATAGAAATGCTGCTGCGGTATTACATCAAGGCAAAGTAATTGCCAAATACTTCAAACATCATCTGCCAAATTATGGTGTTTTTGATGAACACCGATATTTCACGCCAGGGGAAACAGCAGTAACTGTTCGGATTGCCAATGTTGATGTCGCCATTGCAATTTGTGAAGATATCTGGCAAGACGGCGGAACAATTGCCGCTGCAAAGACAAATGAAGTTGGTCTTTTGGTAGTTCTTAATGGCTCTCCATATGAGCAAACAAAGACTGATACCAGACTTAAACTAGTAGCAGATCGAGCTAAACAGATTTCTGCTGCTATTGGTTATGTCAATATGGTTGGTGGACAAGACGAATTAGTTTTTGATGGTGCATCTATTGTAGTTGACAAAAATGGTGATTTGATTTCTCGAGCAAATTCATTTAAATCACAATTGCTTCTAACTGATTTAGAATTGCCAATCGCAACCGCTAAAAAGACAACTGTTATCTCCACAAATAGCGTCCAGCGCAATAACACCAATGAGATTACATCTAATTTAGACTCAAATGCTGAAGTATGGCAAGCATTAGTTTTAGGGCTTAAATCTTACGTCGAAAAGAACAATTTCAAATCTGTAATCCTTGGACTCTCTGGTGGAATTGATTCAGCGGTTGTTGCAACTTTGGCAATTGATGCACTTGGCGCTGAAAGAGTGTATGCGGTAGCGCTACCGAGTAAATATTCTTCCAGTCATTCGCTCTCAGATGCATATGACTTAGCCAAACGCACGGGGATAAATCTTCGTGAAGAAAAGATTCAGAAGATTGTTGACTCTTATCTAGGTCAACTTGGTTTGACTGGACTTGCAGAAGAAAACTTGCAAGCTCGTGTTCGTGGTGTAATTTTAATGGGAATTAGCAATCAAGAGGGCCATCTTGTTTTAGCAACTGGCAATAAATCTGAGCTAGCAGTTGGCTATTCGACTATCTATGGCGATGCCGTAGGTGGTTTTGCTCCAATCAAGGATGTTTCAAAAACAATTGTTTGGCAGCTTGCACGATGGCGCAACAATTTTGCTGAAAAAATGAATCAAACTCCACCAATTCCAACTAACTGCATTAATAAAGAACCATCGGCTGAATTAAGGCCAGGGCAAAAAGATTCTGATTCACTTCCTGACTATCTACTATTGGATCAAATACTCACAGGCTATGTGGAGAATGACCAAACGGTGCTCGCGCAATTTGATACAGACCTAGTAAACCGAGTCATTCGATTAGTTGATGCAGCTGAATACAAAAGGAGACAGTATCCACCAGGTACGAAGATTAGCTCTAGAGCATTTGGTCGAGACCGCCGTCTACCAATTACAAATCGATGGGTTTCGAGGTAGTTTCGCTCTGACCCCAGGCAGCATTTGTAGTTACTTTTGGCATCTTCCAAGCCATCACCACCAATGCAATTAAAACAATTACCGCACCAACAATTACTGCCGTGTGAAAACTAGTCATATAAGAAGCGATTGCCAATTCCTGTATTTGATTTGCAACTGGAGCTGAAATCAATCCAGATTGGGTTAATCCCTCTGCTGCACCAAAAGCTGCACCAATTGAATCCGTAACTTCTTTTGTTGCATTACCCGGTAAAGAAATTGCTGCATTCATTAAAGCACTATTCATCTGGCTTGAATAAATAGTTGCCACTAAGGTAGAAATTGCTGCAACTCCTAATGCAGCACCTACCTGTCTAACGGTATTTTGAACGGCAGAGCCAGCACCTGATCTTTCAGTAGGAATTGACATCGTCATTTGAGCAGTAGATGGTGCAATCGTATTTCCAAGACCATATCCCAAGATAAAGAAGATAATGAGCATCTGCCAAGTTGCAGTATCTGGGGTTAGCAACGTGAATAATCCAAATGCCAAAGTAGTAATAACCAAACCGGAAATTACTACTTTCCTAAAGCCAAATTTTGCGACTAACCTGGCTGAATTAGGTGCCGCCAGTAACTGTCCTACGGCAACAGGTAGTGTTTGAATGCCAGCTTGAAGAGGAGTTAACCCGCGCACCACTTGCTGGTAGAACGCCAGAAATAATAAAGATCCACTCATTGCAGCAAACGTTAAGGTAGTTGCAAAAAGAGGTACTGAGAAGGACTTAATCTTGAATAAGGCTAAATCCAAAGTCGCATGATCACTCTTATACTCCAGCCAGACAAACAAACTTAGAATTGCAACACCTGCCAAAATACTGCCTAAACTTTCAAGACTAAGCCATTCACCAGAATCTCCGGCATGCACAATCCCATAAACCAACGCGATTAACCCAACTACTGATAACAGCACGCCAAGTGGATCAAGTTTTCCAGGATTTGGATTGTTACTTTCAGGCACTAACCACAAGATGCCAATTACACCCAAAATGACAACTGGCACATTGATTAGGAAAACTGATCCCCACCAAAATCGCCCAAGCAATAAACCAGCAACAATTGGACCGAGCGCAACAGATGCTCCAACTGCTCCAGCCCAAAAACCAATTGCCTTTCCTCTTTCATAAGGCGGAAAAACAACCGTGATAATCGCTAATGTCACCGGTAATACTGATGCTGCACCAATACCCATTAATCCTCTTGTGATGATTAACATTTCGGGTGAAGTTGAAAAGGCAGAAAGCGCAGAAGCCAAACCAAATAAGACTAATCCAATAATTAGAATCTTCTTGCGTCCATAGCGATCCCCCAGCACTCCCCAGGTAAAAAGCAAAGCAGCAAACACCAATACATAGGAGTTGATTGCCCAGATTAGTTCGGATTGTGTTGCTGAAAGCGCCAGCTGAATTGTCTTTAACGCCACATTTAGTATGGTGTTATCCAGAATAACTACAACTAGGGACGTTACGAGCACTGCCAAGATAGCCCATCGTTTTGGATTTACTTCTGCTGGAACGGCTGCGGAATTTGTCATCTTCACCTTTTCTAATGGACTTTGAGCATACTCCCCTACTACCGAAAAACTCTCATCTGAAATACGGCATAATTGAACCTGAACGGAGACTTCGACCGAAGCTTCGATTCGCTGGAGGATTTGTGTCAGAATCGAATACCCCGCTTTATGGCGGTAATCAATCTCGAATAACAGTAACTGATTTAGCTAAAGCCAAAAAAGATAAGCAACCCTGGCCAATGCTCACCTGCTACGACGCACTCACAGCATCACTATTTGATGAGCTAGGTATTCCAGTGTTACTGGTTGGAGATTCGGCTGCAATGGTGATGCTTGGCTATGACACCACAGTACCAATCACTGTTGATGAACTATTGGTTTTGGTCAAAGCTGTTGCTAGAGGGGCAAAACGTGCTTTAGTGGTTGCTGATTTGCCTTTTGGCAGTTACCAGAGTTCCGTTTCAGATGCCATTACCAATGCATCAACAATGATGAAAGCAGGTGCATCTGCCGTCAAGTTAGAGGGCGGAGCACGAGTCTTGCCGCAGGTTAAGGCACTGGTTCAATCTGGCATTCCAGTAATGGGTCACTTAGGCCTAACCCCGCAGTCGATTAATGCCCTTGGCGGTTACAAAGTGCAAGGTAAAGGTGATTCAGCGCACCAATTAATTGAAGATGCAATCGCACTTGAATCTGCCGGTGCCTTTGCAATTGTGTTAGAGGTTGTTCCTGCCGAATTGGCAAAAGAAATCACGCAACAGGCAAAAATTCCCATCATTGGCATTGGTGCTGGAGTAGATGTTGATGCTCAGGTTTTGGTTTGGCAAGACCTAGCAGGGTTAACGAAAGATCCTGCGCCAAGATTTCTTAAGCGTTATGCGAGCTTACGAACCAGTCTCGCTGATGCGGTGAAAACATTTGCTGACGATGTTATTACAAAAAAGTATCCTGAAAAAAAACATAGTTACTGAACTTAAATTTGGTAGACATTTTTGTTTTTCTATTAGCAAAAATGCTAAAAATCAAAAAAAATTGCAGTTTTTCTTGAAAAAATCGCGACACGCCGAGTTTTTTAACTAATACATAATGGATTTATCTATGTGTGATAGGGGAAACTTATCCCAGCGCGTCATGGTCCGGATTTGACGCACTTAACCAGGGAGGTAACGTGGCCGCAAAGAAGGCTGCTAAGAAGGCTGCTCCAAAGCGCCGCAAGAAAGCTGCTAAGAAGGCAGCTCCAAAGCGCCGTCGCAAGAAGGCTGCTGCTAAGAAAGCTGCACCAAAGCGCCGCAAGAAAGCTGCTAAGAAGGCTGCTCCAAAGCGTCGCAAGAAAGCTGCTAAGAAGGCTGCGCCAAAGCGCCGCAAGAAAGCTGCTAAGAAGGCTTAATTTCTCCAAAGCCTATGAAAACCCTCGCCCTCGGGCGGGGGTTTTCTCTTTATTCATTTTTACCTACTTATTGAAATTTCGGAACCGCCTGACAGTAATTAAATTGCTATGGCATCCTTGGCAAGATGGAAGCCACTGACTTAACGCCAACTCACGGTGGCAGCGGGCTAACCGCTGCCTTCCCACTTCCACAAAGATTTTTTGAGCGAGAGTTATCTTGGCTAAGTTTCAATTCTCGTGTGCTGGACATGGCCCTTCAATCTGATCGACCGCTTCTGGAGCGAGTTCGATTTTGCAGCATAGTTTCAGCAAACCTTGATGAGTTCTTTATGGTGCGAGTAGCTGGACTAAAACGGCGAATGAATGCTGGTATTGCGGTTAAATCCCCAACTGGACGATTACCCCGAGAAATACTCACTGAAACCCTAAGCACCAGTTGGCAGTTGATGCAGAGGCAATCTAGATTGTTTCAAGACGAATTACTACCTCTTTTATTGCAGCAAGACATTGAAATTCTGCATTGGAGTGCCCTAACTGAAAATGAGCAGAGGCAATTGGGTAACTTTTTTGAGCGCGAGGTTTTTCCGGTTCTAACTCCTTTGGCAGTAGACCCTGCGCACCCATTCCCTTACATATCCGGGCTTTCATTGAATCTAGCTGTAATGGTGCGAAACCCAAAAAACAGTCAAGAGATGTTCGCTCGGGTAAAAGTTCCACCGCTGTTGGATCGATTTATTCAAGTCAGCCCACAGAGATTTGTGCCACTTGAAGAGTTGATAGCCGCCAACCTATCTGAATTGTTTCCTGGGATGGAGATTGTGCAGCACCATATGTTTCGTGTTACTCGAAATGAGGATTTAGAGGTTGAAGAAGATGAAGCAGAAAACCTACTTGACGCAATGGAAAAAGAACTATCTCGAAGGCGCTTTGGGTATGCGGTTCGGCTAGAGGTTGATGAAAATATTGATCAACACATCTTGGATTTGTTAACTGAAGAACTTGAAGTTACTGCTGAAGAAATAGTTCGCCTGCCAACACCACTAGACCTAAGAGGGCTTTCACTCATCGCTGATTTAAATCGTGATGAATTAAAGGATCCAGCATTCCAACCTCGAACTAGCCCTGAGTTAAGTTCCGTTGAAACAGCAACACCTGCTGATGTGTTTGAAGCGGTGAGAAACCATGATGTGCTACTGCACCATCCATATGATTCATTTGCCACATCCGTAACTCGATTTATTGAACAGGCCGCAGCTGATCCGAAGGTTTTGGCGATAAAGCAAGCGCTATATCGCACCAGCGGTGATTCGCCGATTGTGGAGGCTTTAATTGATGCAGCAGCTGCCGGTAAGCAGGTGTTAGCAGTTGTTGAGATTAAGGCACGTTTTGATGAAGAAAACAACATTCAGTGGGCAAGACGAATGGAGCGCGCTGGAGTCCATGTGGTTTATGGCCAAGTTGGGCTTAAAACTCACTGCAAGTTAACTTTAGTTGTTCGACGCGAAGAGGAGGGAATAAATAGATATGTTCATATCGGAACAGGTAACTATCACCCTCGAACTGCTCGGTTTTATGAGGATATTGGAATTATCACCGCAAATCCAGTGATTGCTGATGATGTAACTTCATTGTTTAATCAACTTTCTGGCTTTGCAAATACAACTGATTTTGAGTCCTTTTATGCCGCACCAAATTCCCTTAGGTCTGCACTCTCTGACTTAATCAAACGAGAAATCAGTAATCAACTCTCAGGTAAACCATCTGGAATTAGAATTAAATGCAATGCGATTGTTGACGAGCGCGTAACTGATTTGCTTTATCAGGCATCGCAAGCAGGAGTAAAAATGGAACTGCTGATAAGAGGTATGTGCACACTTAGGCCTGAAGTTATTGGTTTGAGTGAAAACATCACGGTTAAGAGCATCTTGGGTAGATTTCTCGAGCACTCAAGAATTTATGAGTTTACAAATGCTGGTCAATATGAAGTGTTAATTGGCAGCGCAGATCTAATGAACCGAAATCTAGATAGAAGAGTTGAAGTGTTATTAAAGGTAGAAAATCCAACTCATCAGAACAGGCTTCGCAAATTACTTGATTTGGCACTTGATGAAAAGACAGCGACTTGGCAACTTGACCAAGATGGAAATTGGCGCTACCGAGAAACAACTAAAGATGGCGGAAAGACTCTTAACTATCAAGAGGAGCTAATTAAGCTGTATCAACTTCGCGGTGGTAAATGATTCAAGCAGCAGGTGTAGTGCTGGTAAGACAAGGTGATCAGCCTCGAGTGTTAGTCATTCGGCGAGATTATCGAAATGACTGGTCGCTACCTAAAGGAAAATTAGAACCAAATGAACCAGCAGCAATTGCTGCTGTCCGTGAGACATTGGAAGAGACAGGATATTTGGTTAGATTACATCTACCACTTTCTCCAGTTAGCTATCAAACAAAAGGTGAAACCAAAACAGTACATTACTGGTTAGCAACTGAGTTGGCTTTCGATTCTAGTGTGGTGCCAAATGATGAAGTTTCAGAACTGCGCTGGGTCACTTTAAATGAGGCGAAAGATTTACTCACTTATCCCCGAGATTTTGCCACAGTTTCAGTAGCTATTGGACTTTCTGATAACCCAACTAGAACTGCATTAATTCTGCGCCATGCAATCTCAACCAAACGAGAAGACTTTGATGGTCAAGATGATCTACTTCGACCACTTACTGCAGCAGGTTTTACTCAACTCGAGACAATATCGGCCTTACTTTCTGCTTATGGTGTCACAAGTTTGCTCAGCTCCCCTGCGCTAAGGTGTCAACAAACTCTCAGCCATTATGCCGAACAAGAAGATATTGATATTGTTCTAAATCCCCTGCTGCTGGAAGAAAACTCCAACTTCACTAACAGTGAATGGGAGGGGCTGCTGCAGCATCAGGGGTGTATTGCACTGTGTACGCACCGGCCAGTAATTGATGAACTTGGAAACTTTGAACCTGAAGCAAATCATCTACTGCAAGATCTTCCGCCAGCGGGATTGGTTGTGCTCACCTGGAATCAGTTAGGTGAACTGCTTTCGGCAGAACGTCACGAAATTTAGTTCGGAATTCAACTATTTAAATTTTTACCGCTACGCTTAGCCAATGCCGACCTTAACTGCTGGAAAATTGAGTCCAAAACGTGAAGTGCCATCTCACATTATTCGCCCGCCTTATGTTGGTGGACGCTCTCCGGATCGCTATAAAGGCTCAGAAATACAGAGCTCTGAAGTAATTGCCGCAATGCGAATTGCAGGTCAACTTGCTGCAGATGCAGTTGAACTTGCTGGGAAGAATGCTAAGCCAGGAACTTCTACAGATGATTTAGATTTACTCGTACACGAATTCCTCTGCGATCATGGTGCATACCCATCCACACTTGGTTATCGCGGATATCCCAAATCATGTTGCACCTCATTAAACGAAGTAATCTGCCACGGAATTCCAGATTCCACTCTCATTAATGATGGTGACATTCTTAATGTGGATGTCACTGCTTACATCCATGGGGTGCATGGTGATACCAGCGCCATGTTTTTGATTGGCAATGTTGATGAAGAATCAAGACTTTTAGTTGAACGTACGAAAGAAATGCTTGATCGGGCAATTGCAGTTGTTGCACCAGGTAGACAGATAAATGTAATTGGAAGAGTGATTGAAGCATATGCAAAAAGATTTGGGTATGGTGTTGTTGAAGACTTTACTGGACATGGAGTGCACACTGTTTTTCATTCAGGCCTGATAATCCCGCATTACGATGATCCAGGTGCAACCACAATAATTCAAGCTGGAATGACTTTTACTATTGAGCCGATGATTACCTTAGGTACGATTGATTACGATGTTTGGTCTGACGGATGGACAGTTACCACGAAAGACAAACTTCGAACCGCTCAGTTTGAACATACTATCGCTGTAACTGAAACTGGGGCTGAAATATTGACTTTACCTAGTGGAAAAATATGAGTACTGTGAAATGGCTCAGTAAAGCAGAACAAAAAGCCTGGAGAAGTTGGATTGCAGTAGCAACTAAATTACCTGAAGCACTCTCGAAAGATTTAGAGTCCGAGCACGGATTAACACTTACTGATTACGAGATATTGGCACACTTGAGTGAATCGCCAAACCATCGCCTGCGTATGTCAGAACTGGCAAAAGCGACTTTAGCCTCTAGATCCAAACTAAGTCATCAAATAACGAGGCTTGAAGATTTGGGTTTTGTGGAACGGCGAACTTGTAATGCTGATGGTCGGGGGCAATTTGCCCAGTTAACACCTAAAGGGATGCGCAAGATTGAATCTGCTGCAAAAGATCATGTTGCCTCAGTTCGTAGACATTTAGTTGATGTCTTAGGGAAAGATTTTTTGAAATTTGGTAAACTAACTCAAGTTGTTGCAGATAATTTATCTGAGCCCAAGGCTGGTGACTCCGCAGAGAAGTGACAATCCTTATACTTGTTTCCTTGATTAAATCATATGAGTAATTCGGTATCGGTAGAACAAGCCGAGCGATCGCGTTTAGCCCTTCGTCGACTATTTTTCATGCTTGGTGTTGGGATTATGGCGTGGGTCCCTAGATTTCCAGAGATACAAGATCAGTTAGGTATTTCTACTAGTTACTTTGGGTTTCTACTTAGCTTTGGCAGCTTTGGCGCAATTGTTGCCTATAGTGTGATGGGTAACTTTGTGCACCGCTTGGGAGCAAAAGTTTCAATGTATTTGTTTGGCGCAGCAACCCATTTCTTTATGGTTGCAGTGACTTTTAGCCAATCACCACTAGTCTTTCAAGTCTTAGTGACGGTTTTTACAGCTTCAATAGTTGCCTACAGCGTCGCATTAAATGCTCATACAATTACAATTCAACGTGATGTAGGTAGACCAATTATTGGCCAGTTTCATGCCAGTTGGAGCATTGGCGCATTTTTAACTTTTGGTTTCAGCGGAATAATTGCTCCCCTAATTCCAATTCAAGTTCATATACTTGTACTTGCATTAGTTTTAGCCCCAATTGCCATCTGGAAAACTTCCCAGATAATTGATGTTGAATCTGTTCCAGATTCTCAAGGTGAAGTTAAGCGTCAATCAATTCCACCAATTTGGCGAGCACCGAAACTTCAATGGATTCTCAGTATTGCTATGACTTTCGGCATTTTGACGGAGGTAATTGGCGCAGACTGGCTGACCATTTACACCCACGAACACTTGGGTGTGCCAACTGGGCCAGATGCAATACCAATTACCGTCTTTATGTTGGCTCTAATAATTGGGCGACTCAATACTGATCGGCTAGCCCAAGTTATTGGAATGGATAACGTTGTTCGCATTAGTGGATACGTAGGTTTTTCCGGTGGCTTTATTGCCATAGCTGGATCACACTTCATGCGCGAAGTTGGAGTTTGGCAAGCGCTTCTTGTTGCATCATTTGGTTACTTTTTAGCTGGGCTTGGCACTGCATCAATGACACCAGCATTCTTTAGTGCTGGCAGTTGGATAACTTCTTCTCCTGCAGCCGTAACGCTTTCGCGAATGTCGATGATGAGTCACATATTCATCTGGAACGGAAAAATTTTGATTGCTGGTGTTGCTGGAGCTTTTGGAATGCAGGTTGCATTGCTAATTCCAGCATTTGCAATGTTGTTGACAGTTGCTTTAGCTAGATATGTGAAACCAGCAGCAAGGACTACTGTTTGATTCAAAAAGATGTTATCAAATTCATTTGCCAAATCGATCCCGCCTTTAAAGTTTTGTTGGAGAAATTTCCGATTTACCCGTTAACTGGACTACCAGCTGAATTTGATCCATTTGAGTCGCTAGTTGAAACAATAATTCGTCAACAATTATCTGGTAAAGCTGCTCAGACTATTATTGGAAGAGTTAAACAATCTATTGCGATTAACCCAGAATTTATTAGTAAAATTGATGTTGAGCAGCTAAGAAAATATGGACTTTCTCAAGCGAAAGCAAAAACTATCAAAGAATTGGCAGCTGCATTACTTGGCGGATTAGATTTATCAGAAATTAACCAATTAGATGAGATACAGATTCGAGATTCACTTACGCAGATTTGGGGAATTGGAAATTGGACGGTAGATATGTTCTTAATGTTTGAGTTAATACATCCAGATGTTTGGCCAGTTAATGATTTGGGGGTTCAAAAAGGCTGGCAAAAACTTCACAGCCTCCCTACTCGCCCTACCCCTAACAATCTACTCACTTCAGGTGATAAGTTTCCAGGAATTCGCTCAGCGGTTGCTTGGTATTGTTGGCGAGCACTCGAAGAAAATTCTAAGGAAAAATAGCAGTACAATTAGAGCATCTGATAGGAGACTTATGAAAAAAGCCTTTGCGCTTGTAGTTGCACTTATTGTTCTTGTTGGTTGCTCAAGTGGTTCATCAGATTCTGGTGCAGTTATTTCCCCCGATGTTATCTATGGCGATGCAAACGCCAAAGTAGGAGTAGCAAGTAGCGAATCCGCGGTAGCTGTGGATCAGCAGTTGATTCAATCAGCTTCAATCACCCTGCGCGTTGATGATGTAGCCGCTACCGCAGATGAAGTCTCTAACTATGTAAGCAGCATTGGTGGCAGAATTGATTCAAAGAATGAATATCGCGATCCGGAAAGCAGCGAGATAACATCATCTGATTTGACGATTCGGGTACCAAGTGCTCAACTAGAAAATGCTTTAGAGCAACTAAAGACTTTTGGCGATTTAGAGGGTTTCTCATCTTCGGCATACGATGTAACTTTGCAAGTAGTTGATTTGGATGCTCGCATAAAATCTCTTGAATCATCCATTGCCAACTTGCAAAACCTCCTTGATCAATCTACAACTGTTGCTGATTTACTTGCCGCTGAAGCAGCAATATCACAACGTCAAGCTGAATTGGATTCACTCAAGTCACAACGCACCTACCTAGCTGATCAGGTCGAACTATCGGCAATCTGGGTGAACATTTTGCCTAAACGTGCCCTAGATGCGGTGCGACCAATTGGATTTATCGCAGGAATAGAAAAAGGTTGGGATGCCATCGTTGATTTTGCTGGCGATCTTTCAACATGGGCAGGACTTGCACTTCCTTGGCTTGGCCTGATAGTCGTAATTGGAGTTATCTTCCGATTGCTAGCAGCAGTCATTCGAAGACGCAGTAGTTAGTTCTTAGCTGAAGTTTTTAGCTTTTGCCAACTGCCTGCTAGGTTTCGACAGGTTTGCGCTGAAGGTGCATCTGGAATGCGCTTTAACCAGTTAGAAAAGTTCTGATAACTTGGTCGAGGCTCCTGTGCTAGATATTTTTTGGTAAACGAAATGGCATCTTCAAGGGTAAATTTTGATTGATAGGACTTGTTTGCGCTCTGATGTGGTAGGCCAGCTGAAATTAAAGCCTTACTCCAACTTTTAGAACGTTGAATAATTAAGGCGCTACTGGGTTGATTGGTAGTTCGATTTCTGTCATATTTCAAAACTGACAATTGGCCAGTTACCTTGCTAGCAACATCCTGCAGCGCTGTACGTAAATCTGAATCGCTAAAACGCTGAACGGCCATTATCCGCCTTGCTAATAATTGGCTTTACGCTACCATTTCAATATGAGTAAATTGATTAGGATGTATGGTGCACCGTGGTGTGGTGACTGTGTCCGATCCAAGGCATTATTAGATCGGCTCAAGGTAAATTTTGAGTACGTTGATGTTGATCAAGATGCCAGAGCGAAAGACAAAGCAATTGCAATTAGTGGGAGACAGTCAATTCCCGTAATTGTTTTTCCTGATTCCACCTATTTAGTTGAACCAAGTGACTTAGACTTAACGGACAAGCTGATTGAAGCAAACTTGCTCCCTTCAACTGAATCAATGGAATAATGCGCGCAGTTCAAATCTCAAGATTTGGCGGACCTGAGGTTTTAGAATTTGTTGAGTTACCAACTCCAAAAATCTATAACAAGCAAGAGTTAATCAACGTTTCCTTTGCTGGAGTTAATTTTGCCGATACCCATTTAACCGAAAACACCTATATGACCAAGCACGAACTCCCATTCGTACCTGGACTTGAAATTTTTGGCACATTAACTTCAGGCCAGCGCGTGATGGCGTTTGTAGACAAGGGTGGATATGCCCAATTTTGTTTAGCAAATTCGGAAAGTGTAGTTGAAGTGCCAGATGGTTTGTCTCCAGAGCTTGCATTACCTCTGATGGTTCAGGGAGTTACCGCTTGGCATTTAATTAATACTTGCGCAAAAGCTCAGATAAATGAAACTGTTGTGATTCATGCTGCAGCAGGGGGCACAGGTTCAATTGCAGTGCAGTTAGCAAAACTTCGCGGATGCAAAGTTATTGCGGTTGCCTCAAGCCCAGAGAAAAGAAAAATTGCAATTGATTTAGGTGCTGATGTTGCAATTTCAATTACAGCCGATTTCACCGATGCCATTTTGGCTGCTAATAATGGTAATCCAGTTGATGTCGTTTTAGATATGGTTGGCGGCGATGTGTTGGCGCAGGGAATGGCTGCCCTTGCACCATTTGGTCGCTTGGTTACTTTTGGCACTGCTTCTAGGCAAAAACCAGAGGCAATACAGCCTTTGAGATTAGTTTATGGTGGTATCTCAATTATTGGTTTTTGGCTAAGTCACTGCAGAAGAAAACCTAAACTTCTAACTGATCCGTTAACTGAACTATTGCAATTGTTTGCATCGAAAAAAATTAAACCTCTCCCCGCAACGAAATATGCACTATCCGATGCTAAGCAGGCACATATAGATTTGCTTGCCCGGAAAACCGTTGGAAAATTGATTCTTGATACTAGTTACTAATAACTGGCAATGTCATTAAACCGCGCAATGCCATATTGCTTCGCCAATTTAGTGCTTCTGCTGGTTTCTTTAATTTCAATTTAGGTTTTAAATCAATTAATGCCATAAGTACTTCTTGTGCTTCCATTCTGGCTAATGGTGCTCCTAAGCAGACATGTACTCCCTTGCCGAATGCTAAATGCTTCTTATTGTCTTGATCAGGTTCAAATTTATCGGGATTAGCAAAGACTTCTGGATCGTGATTAGCAGCGGCCAAAATAGGCAGCACCAAATCTCCTTTAGCAATTTTTACACCATTGATTCTGGCTTCATTTTTTGCAATTCGCCATGATCGCGGAACTGAACCATCAAACCTAGCCATCTCCTCAATAAATTGGTGAGATCGTGTAGCGTCATTTTTGATTTGATGCCAAAGCTCAGGATCAGATAGCAGCGCAACAAATCCATTCCCAAGTAAATGAGTTGTGGTTTCGTGTCCAGCAACAAACAACGTTACCGCAGTCGATAACAATTCATCTTCACTCAATGCTCCAGCATCGCGTTCTGCTGCCACTAGACCTGCCAGAACATCTTGACTGGCATCTAATTCACTAGATTTGGCAAGTTCTCTTCGACGTTCGACCAAATCAAGAACAAATTCACGCATTTCTGCAAGTAATTTCTCCGCTGCCAGTGCCTTTTCAGGGGATATATGACCACCACGCTCGTACAAACCATTAACTGCGTGTGCCCATCTAATGAGATTTGGAATATCCGATCTTTCTGAGCCCAACAAAGTACCAACCACAAGCGCCGGCAATGGAGTAAAAACATCTTCAAGAAAATCAAACTCATTATCAGTTTGAGTAATTAGTTCCCGAGCAATCTTTCTTGTTGTTTCGCGCATTCCTTCCGTCATTTTTGAAGTAAAAGCGCGAGCTAGCAAACCTCTGAGGCGACGATGCTCTGGAGCATCACTATGTGCAAGCCCAGTTGCAAAGTGCTTATGCAATAAATTTACTTGAGACTGAATCTCGGTCGGTAATTGTGAAAGTAAATAAAGAACTCGTCCCTTACTGGAGAATGTTTCAGCATCTTTAAGTACCTCGTCAACATCTTGATGTCGAGTTAACAGCCAGCCACCAATAGTTTTGCTGTAGAAAACTGGCGTAATGGACCTAATCTCAGCAAAAAGTGGGTATGGGTTTCTAAAATATTCACCACTTTGGATTGAAGAAATGATTTGCTCTTCAAGATAATCATTACTCTTGGGTGACACGTTAAAGTTCCCAAACTCCAAGCAATTCCAAAATGATAGCTCCAGCCAAGATGATTAGAAACACAGCGAAAATCCGCTGAAGCATTTTCTTCTTGATTTTTGAAGCAAACTTAGCTCCCACAAAACTACCAACTGAAGCGATTGCAGTGATAATTGCAACTAGTGTCCAATCATCGCTGCTCATTGGAACTCCATCAATGACTCGCCAAACTAAAGCAACTGCTGAATTCGAAAGCATAATCAATAAAGATGTTGATGTTGCGACCGAAATACTTAAACCCATTCTTAAAACCATTGCTGGAATCAGCACAATCCCACCGCTTATTCCAACTAATCCGGTAATAAAACCGACAACTGCTCCAACAGAAAGTAACGTTCTTAGTGCAACCACCGGTTCGGGTCTATCATGATCTTCAGTTGATCGATTCCACATTGAAAATGCGGCATAAAACATGATGCTAACCAACAAAATCTCTAACCAAGTTTCAGATAACCGTACTGCTATGTAAGAACCAATTGTCGCAAATGGCGCACCAATTAATCCCAAAATAATTGCATAACGAATTCTGATTTGAACCAATCCGCGACCAAATATTCCTGACAAGCTTGCAGCTACAACGACTAACAATGATCCAGTTGCTGCTTGGACTATTGAAAAATCGGCAGCAACCATAAGTAACGGAATTGTCATCATGACGCCACCTGCGCCAATTAGTCCCAGAATTAGCCCTACAGTTAAACCCAATACGATGCCAAGCAGATCCATTGCTCTTCTTTCTTAGGGGTAAACCCTAGAACACATAGTCAATTACGCGCATGTATATCCCGAATTTCGCTGAAACAGCTTTGCGTAGATACTTAGCCTATGTTGCGAGTTGTCGGAATTGTAATTGCATTGGTGTTGTTCTTTGCTGCCCTGATAGATCTCAGTCGTGCCAGTACGGCGAAGCGAGCCCGCTGGTTTTTCGTAATTCTTATTCCAGTAGTTGGACCACTCGCCTGGTTTTTCTATGGAAACAGACCAAATCTCGCAGGTGGCGGTAAGAAACGCGTGGTTGGACCAGATGATGATCCTGATTATCTATGGCGAATTGAAAAAGAGCTTCGCAAACGTAAGAAGAATAAGGATGATCAGTAGTGCAGCTCATTGAGCGTGAAGTTAAGCATCAGCGAATTGTTGCAATTCTTGATGAATTGAAACTCGATCAAATCGTCCTTCGTAAATCCCCAAACACAGCTTGGTTTTCTGGTGGACGTGTACATGTACCAAATAGTTTGGACTCTTCATGTTTGGACATCATCATTTCCAGAGATGGCTATTACTTTCACAGCAATTCAATCGAAGCACCTAGGTTGTCTGCCGAGGAACTTTTCCCCACCGATGATGTTCGAGCTCATCCTTGGTGGATTTCTCGAGACTCTTTACTTCCAACTGGATCCAAAGTTGGTTCAGATATTCAAGGCGGAGATAGAGTAGTTATTCCAAAACTTGATGAACTTAGATTTTCGCTAACTGAAGGTGAAGTAACGAGATTAAATGAAATTGCTACGGATGCCGCTTCTGCACTTTTCAACATAACAGAATTATTGAAGAAAAGGCTTTAGGGAATATTGCGAAGACAGGTGCCGTGCCAGTAATTGGCGTGCTCAAGCCAGCTGAGATTCCAGATTCAGCAAAACGCGGTTTGTATTTTATGGATACCTCATCCGCCGCTGCTGAATGCATTACGTTGATGGCTGCTGGAGGAATTGCTATCCATCTTTTTCCAACAGGTCAAGGCAATGTGATTGGAAATCCAATAGTGCCAGTAATCAAAATTAGTGCTAATCCGAAAACCTGTGCCACAATGAGTGAACACATAGACGTTGATGTTTCCGGGCTACTAACGTTTGATTATTCCTTAACTGTAGCTGGCAACAAATTGATGGCAGAGATTGAGCGAACAGTAAACGGCAGACTTACTGCTGCCGAGTCACTAGGACATCGCGAGTTCACCTTTACTAAGTTGTACATCAGCGCATAATCCAGTGTCTATTCTGATTGTCGAGGATGTTTACGGTCCTGAGTTTAAGTCATTATCAAATGTAGTTTATGAACCAACTGCATTTGGCGATAAAGCAAAATTGTTCTCTTTGCTTGCTGATGCAGAAGCAATCGTGGTTCGAAATCGCACCCAGGTTACAGCTAATTTATTAGATCATGCGCCAAAATTAAAGATCGTTGCACGTGCTGGTGTTGGGCTGGATAACATCGATATTTCAGCCTGCAATCAGCGTGGTGTTGCAGTTATCGCAGGTCTTGGTGCAAACGCAGTAAGTGTGGGTGAGCTTGCTGTCGGACTTGCATTAACTGTTGCTCGGCAGATTGGTGAACATCATCAGGAAATTATTTTAGGTAAGTGGAACCGAACTCCTGGAACAGAGTTAACTGGGAAAACTTGGGGGCTTATTGGTTGTGGAGCAACCGCTAAAGCAGCTGCTCGACTGCTAAGTGGTTTTCAGATGAAAATTATTGGTTATGACCCATTTGTTTCTGCTAATGACCCATCGATAAGTGAACTTGGAATTGAGGTAACTGAACTAAACAATCTGCTATCAAGTTCAGATTTTGTTAGCATTCATGTGCCGTCAAACAAAGATACGAACCATTTGATCAATTTAGATCGGCTTAAACCGATGAAGCCAAATTGTATTTTAGTTAATGTTGGTCGTGGCGAAGTAGTGGATGAAACTGCACTTGTAACGGCTTTAGAAAGTGGTCTAATTGCCGGTGCAGGTTTGGACGTCCGGGAAAAGGAACCCAGCGACGCTAGTAAATTTCAGAAGTTTTCAAATGTAGTACTAACACTACATGTGGCTGGCATTACACACGAAAGTCAGATTAGAATCAATCAGATTTTAGTTGATGAAATCATTCGAAAGCTAACAAATCAACCTCTACAATATGCGGTAGGTGAAGTGAAATAATGAAGTTATTGAGGGTGTATCTCTTGCTACAAAACTTCTTGTTCAATCAGGAGTACCTGAACAAAATGCACATCTCACTGCTCAATTGATTTGCGCTGCGGACGCTTGGGGAATTGGCAGTCATGGATTGATTCGGCTTCCCTACTATTTGACGCGAATAACTGCAGGTGGAATATCTGCAAGCGCTGAATTAGTTGCGGAAAAATCAATGACAACTTTGCAAGTATTAAATGGACAAAATGGCCTCGGTCACTGGCAACTATGGCAAGCGGCTTCAACTGCAGCCGAAATCGCTCAGATTCATGGTAGTTCAGCTGTTGCTGTTCGCAGTAGTTCGCATGCTGGCGCGTTAGGACTATTCACTTGGCCTGGAATTAAACGTGACTGCTTAACTTTTCTATTTAGCAATGCACCTGCAGTTATGCCTGCTTGGGGTGGATCAACTCCGCTTTTATCTACTTCACCGCTTGCCATAGGTGTACCGGGAATGCCAACACAATTAATCATAGATTTAGCAACAAGCGCTGTTGCTCGAGGAAAAATTGCTGCTAAAGCAAAAATAGGTGAACCAATTCCAGCTGGCTGGGCACTGGATCGAGAAGGCAATCCAACAACTGATGCGCAGTCAGCTTTGATGGGAATGCTCGCTCCACTTGGCGGAGCTAAAGGATTTGCACTTGCAATGGCAGTTGAAACTTTAACCGGTGGATTAGTTGGTCCCCATTTAGCTAAAGGCATGCCTGATATGTTCAACCCCGAAGATAATTCTCGCCCACAACAAATTAGTCATTTTGTAATAAGCGTAAATGCAGCTTTCATTGATGATTCTCAATATCAGCGGATTTCTGAACTACAGAACAATGTGATTAATTCTGGTAGTCGTGTACCTGGTGCAAGTAAGTTGCACCCACTTGAGTTATCTGGCGATATTGAATTAAATTTGACCAATGAAGTTATCGATGAAATTGATGCGTGGAGAGAAAAATTAAGTTAATTGGACGCCAGCATATAAATGGTCTGGTGCTTGTTACCGTAGTTACCACGATTGCCTATTTAGTATCGCAACAATTTTCAGTTGTCAGTTCATTAACCGTTGGTTTGGTAATTGCACTTTTAGTAAGTAATCTGTTTAGATTACCTGATTCCATTACGCCAGGTGCAGTATTTGCAAGTAAATACTTAATGCGTCTTGGTATTATTTTACTTGGACTTAGAATTAGTTTTAATCAAGTAGCTGAAGTTGGATTTGCCGGATTAATCCTCGTAGTAATTGTGGTCGTTGGTACTTTTTTTGGTGTTATTGTGCTTGGAAAAGTTTTAAATTTATCTAAAAATACCTCGATTTTGCTAGGTGCAGGTTTTGCAATTTGTGGCAACACCGCCATTGCAGCTATTTCGCCAACCATAAATGCCAAACGAGAAGAAACCGCTTATGCAGTAGGCCTTGTGACTTTGTTTGGAACCATTTCAATTGGAGCACTTCCGTTGTTTGCCAGTTTATTAGGGTTAAGTGAACAGCGATTTGGTGCATGGGCTGGTGCAGCAGTACACGATGTTGGGCAGGTAGTTGCTACGGCCGAAGTAATTGGAGGGGCCGCGCTAACGATTGCAGTAATAGTAAAACTAACTCGTATGTTGCTATTAGCTCCTATGCTTATTGCCATATCAGCGAAATTCAATGTAGCTGCTGGCGCGAAAATGCGTGCTGCAATTCCGCCATTTATTTTGCTTTTCATTGGAGTTTTGAGTTTAAATAGTTTGCTTACTATTCCCGTGCAAGTAATTGATATGGGCAAAACTGTCTCTATTTTGTTGTTAACCGCTGGAATTACTGGAATGGGTATGGGCGTTAAATGGCGCAACCTAATTACGGTTGGCGGTAACCCGCTCATTGCAGCAACAATCGCATGGGTGCTAATTGCCACAGGAAGCCTTGGACTAATTGTTGCCCTTGGTGTTGCATAGCAGATTAGATGATTAGTTAAATTCGTACATGGAAGATATCCTCGACTTTGACTTAACTAATGTCGAATTTGTTAAAAACCCATATCCGATTATGGCCCAATTGCGATCTGCCGGAAAACCTATTTGGCATAATGAAATGAATATGTGGCTAGCCCCAAGGCATGCCGATGCAAACGCAGTGCTGCGAGCAAAAACTCTAGGCCGAATATTTCAACCCCGAGAGCCTGAAGAGTTATGGGAAACTTTTAATTGGCTGCATGCAGATTCCATTCTAGATAGTGAACCGCCAAAGCACACGCGACTTCGCGCTCTAGTAGCAAAAGCATTTAATCGTGGCCAAATTGATCGATTAGCGCCTCGAATTAATCAGATAGTTCAAGATTTACTTATCAACTGTGAGATAAAGTTGAAAGAAAATGGAAATTTTGATGTCATTGCTGATTTTGCTGAACCCTTACCTGTAATGGTTATTGCTGAATTGCTCGGTGTTGCTCCAGAATCACAAGAACTCCTTAGGCCTTGGTCGCAAGCAATAGTAAAAATGTATGAATACGGACACACCGCAGATCAGCAAGCAGCTGCTCGCGCTGCAGGTGCTGATTTTGCTCAATTAATAACTCAGATGGTTACTGAAAGAAAACAAAACCCAACCTTTGATTTAGTAACCGAGCTTGCACGAGTTGAAGAGTCCGGCGAGAAACTGTCACTGCACGAGCTAATTGCAACTTGCGTATTACTCCTTAATGCAGGCCATGAAGCAAGCGTCAATGGATTTGGTAATGGATTTGTCGCGACTATGCGAGATCAATTGGAGGTAGAAAAACTCAAAAAGAATCCACGTGCAATTGCAGATACAGCAGTTGAAGAATTCTTACGCTTTGATGCACCGCTGCAATTGTTTGAACGAACAGCCACAAGCGATACTGAAATAAATGGCATTACGGTAAAAACGGGACAAAAGATTGCCGCTTTATTAGGTTCAGCAAATCGCGATGAGAGCATCTTTCAGCAACCTGATCGACTTGATGTAACTCGTAACCCTAATCCGCACATCGGGTTTGGTGGCGGTATACACTTTTGTCTCGGTGCACCTTTAGCTAGATTAGAAATGACGTCTTCACTTCCCGCGTTGTTTGAAAAGTTCCCTAATATACAATTAGCAGCCGAACCGGTGATGCGTCCCACATTCGTTTTGCGTGGGTATGAAAGTATTTTGGTTACCGTATAAGGTTGACCAGTGAGCACAATTTCTGCTGATATCTTAATTATTGGCGCTGGTCCATCTGGACTTTATGCTGCCTATTACGCAGGCTATCGAGGGATGAGTGTTGTTGTGATGGATTCTCTTGCAGAGGTCGGTGGGCAAATTTCTGCGATGTATCCAGAGAAGTTAATTTTTGATGTTGCAGGCTACCCTGGAGTTAAAGGTAGAGATTTAGTTAATAACCTTGCAATGCAGGCAGGAGCATTTAAGCCAAATTACCTACTGGGGCATCAAGCCGAAGAATTAACACAGCATTCTGATGAATTAACCGTGAAGTCACATTTAGGACAAGAAGTATCGGCAAAAGCAATAATCATTACCGGTGGAATTGGCACCTTCAAACCGCGACCATTACCCGCTGGCGAAGATTACTTAGGAAAAGGTTTAGTTTATTTTGTTCCTGATTTTGAACAACATCGAGATAAAGATCTTGTGATTGTCGGTGGTGGAGATTCAGCATTCGATTGGGCGCTAAATCTAAAACCGATTGCCAAATCAATCACGATAGTGCATCGTCGAGAGGAATTTAGAGCACATACTGCAACAGTAAATCAAGTAAAAGAATCTGGTGTTCGGATTATTACGTCAAGTGAAGTTACAAACATTCTTGGAGATAATTGGATTAATCAAGTTGAAATCACCCACAAGCTAACAAAAGAGATAATTTTACTCCCCGCACAAACAGTAATTGCCGCACTTGGCTTTGTGGCAAATCTTGGACCATTTACAAAATGGGGACTTGAAGTTCAAGGAAGAAAAATCGCAGTAAACACCAAAATGCAAACAAATGTCGAACGAGTTTATGCCGCTGGTGACATTACCACCTATGAAGGCAAAGTGCCGTTAATCTCAGTTGGATTTGGCGAAGCAGCGATAGCTGTAAATAATGCATATGTAGCAATCAATCCTGATGCTCACTTGAATCCGCCACACAGCTCGGGAGATGCTGAATAAAGAAATTGAGTTGAAATGAAGAAAACGGTTTTATTGTTACCAGACCAACTCAATGCCGAACGTGGTGCATTAGCAAAATTTGGCCCAAAAGATGCCGACATATTAATTGTTGATAGTGATCGTTTTCTAATCAGCAGGCCGTGGCATCGTCAAAGAATATTTTTGTTCTATTCAGCGCTTGCTCATTTTGTTGTTGAACTAGGGGACTTAGGGTATAAAGTAACAGAAATCAAAGCCAGCACTATGGCCGATGGAATAGCGCAATACCGAAGTTCCAACACAGAGACTCAAATTTATGCAACTGAACCAAACTCGATATCGCAGCAGTTTGCGTTAGAGCAATATGGTGTTGAGTTAATTCCTTCAGATTTTTTCCTAACTAGTCGAGCAGAGTTTCACCAATGGGCACAATCGCAAAACGCACTTAAGATGGAAAATTTTTATCGTCAACAACGAATTCGGCTAAACATATTAATGGATGGCAGAGAGCCCACTGGTGGAAAATGGAATTTTGATCATGATAATCGACTTCCTCCACCTAAAGGAAAAGGCGATTATCCAAAACCTCGCACCTACGACTTCGATGATATCGATAAGAGGGTTTGGAGTAATCTAAATCAGCGCGATTTAGAACTCTGGGGCGATGATCCAGATGGCACTTGGGCAACAACACGCACAGGTGCGAGAGAGCGTCTATTAGATTTTATTGAATTTGGTTTAGCAGATTTTGGTGCTTATGAAGATGCAATGCCAATCAATTCATGGTCGGTATACCACTCTTTGCTAACACCTTACCTGAATATCGGTTTACTAACTCCACAAGAAGTTATCGCTGCGGCAATTACTAAGTATCAGCAGAGCAAGATACCTTTAGCGAGTATCGAGGGATTTATACGTCAGATAATTGGTTGGCGCGAGTATGTGAATGGCACATATTGGTATTTTGGGGCTGGATATGAAAAACAAAATCAACTTGAAGCAAAGAGGAAATTGCTACCTCTATTTTGGGATGAATCTAAAACACAAATGAACTGTGTGGGCAGTGTAGTTCGCGATGTTAAATCAAGAGGCTATGCGCACCACATACCCCGATTGATGGTGTTATCCAATCTTGCACTTCTTGCAGGAGTTGAACCAGAAGAATTTCTAGCTTGGATGACAAACACATTTGTAGATGCATTTGATTGGGTAATGGTACCCAATGTCATCGGCATGGGATTACACGCAGATGGTGGAAAAATGATGACCAAACCATACGCAGCAGGTGGCTCGTATATTTCTAAGATGGGACAGTTTTGCGGTAGTTGTAAATATGATCCCAAGCTCAGGGTTGGTGATAATGCTTGTCCATTCACCACGTTATATTGGGATTTTCTAGATAGGCATCGAGAAAAATTTGAACGAAATCATCGAATGCGACAGCAATTTTTTGGGTTAGATAGATTAAGTGATTTAGACAAACTGCGTTTGCGAGCACAAGAAGTATTGACCGGGCTTGAATCTGGTGAAATCTAAGTGGGCCGCGAGGGACTCGAACCCCCGACACCCGCCTTGTAAGGGCGGTGCTCTAACCAACTGAGCTAGCGGCCCATTTACCGGGCAGCAAACCTTATCGGGTGGCTAACTTAAGTTAGCTAAGGCCGCTCGATAGGCATTAACATCGCGAGCCTCACCTGGGGAGTTAACAACAAGCCAACGAATAACTCCAGATTTATCAATTACAAATGAGCCTCTAGTACTCATTCCGCGTTCAGGTAAGAAGACACCATATTTTTCACTAACTTCGCCATGTGGCCAAAAGTCACTTAGCAATAAATAATCTAGATTCTCAGCTTTAGCAAAAGCCGTTAGTGAATAAACAGGATCGCAGGAAATACCCAAAATGACTGTGTCATCAGAAGATGCAGGCAATTCATCTCTTATTGCGCAAACTTCGCCAGTACAAATGCCTGAGAAAGCAAACGGATAAAAGAAAATTAAAACATTCTTTCCGCGGAAATCTGATAGTGAAACTTTCTGACCATTGCTCGCAGTTAAACTAAAGTCTGGAGCCGTATCTCCAACTTTAAGACTCATTTTCTTCCTACCTTTTCACTCTAGGTGCAACTAATCTTGTGCCTTGCCAATTTGCTGCAGCGTTAATTGTGCTGGTTGCTTGCAATCCTGCTGAGGGCGCAGCTTCGGTAATATCTTCTGGCTCAACAAATCCATCTCGACCGGACTTTGGAGTGAGTAACCAAATCACACCTTGGTCAGTTAGCGGATGTATTGCATCCATTAATGCTTCCACTAAATCATCATCGCCATCGCGGAACCAGAACAAAACTAGATCCACTACATCTTCAAAATCGGCGTCAACTAATTCTCCAGAAATCGCTGCCACTGCAGAACGTAGCTGTTCATCAACATCTTCATCCCAGCCAAGTTCCTGAACAACTTGGCCCGATACCACCCCGAGGCGGGCAGCTATTGCTGCTGCGCTCTCAGCGCTGGAGGTCACCCAATCTCCTTCTGAAACAGCCCACCCAATGTGTGCCAGTGGGAGAAGTCAAGACTGGGTGGGCAGTTGTGGCAAGTCAGACACAGGTTCAGGTGCCAACTCCCCCACAGATAGGCGAGAATGGGGCGATAAATCACTTGAGAGGAAACATTGAGCGCGGAACTTGAGCAAGAGGCGATGATGCCAGGTGGCCTGCCCACCCAGTATGTGGATACCGATCCAGAAGAGACTCGCGAATGGTTGGAATCACTTGATGGTGTCATCGATACCAAAGGCACCCATCGCGCGCACCAACTAATGATTTCAATGTTGCGCCATGCAGCTGAACGAGATCTTGGTTTACCTCTGGTTCGCTCTACCGACTATATAAATTCCATACCACCAGAACTAGAACCCGACTTTCCAGGTGATGAAGGATTAGAAAAAAAGATTCGTCGATTAATGCGCTGGAATGCAGCAATTATGGTTCACCGCGCTCAGCGACCAGGAGTTGGTGCTGGTGGTCACATTTCAACTTATGCTTCAAGTGCCTCACTTTATGAAGTTGGTTTCAATCATTTTTTCCGAGGAAAAAATCATCCAGGTGGCGGCGATCAAATTTTTTATCAAGGTCACGCATCACCAGGTATGTATGCGCGAGCATTTATTGAGGGCAGATTATCTGAGGCTCAGTTAGATGGATTTAGACAAGAGTTAAGTCAAGCACCAAATGGAATTCCTTCATATCCTCATCCGCGACTTATGCCTGACTTTTGGGAATTTCCAACGGTAAGTATGGGTCTTGGCCCAATTCATGCAATTTATCAAGCCAGATTCAACAGATATTTGAACAATCGCGGAATTAAAGATACCTCGCAACAACAAGTTTGGTCCTTTCTTGGTGATGGTGAAATGGATGAACCAGAGTCAACTGGTGCAATTCGACTGGCAGCTCGAGAGGATTTAGACAATTTAACTTTTGTTGTTAATTGCAATTTACAAAGGCTTGATGGACCTGTTCGCGGAAATGGCAAAATCATTCAAGAACTTGAAGCATTGTTCCGTGGTGCTGGATGGAATGTAGTTAAAGTGATTTGGGGTCGAGAGTGGGATCCACTTCTTGCTGCAGATACCGATGGCGCGTTGATTGATTTGATGAATCGCACTCCAGATGGTGACTTCCAAACCTATAAAGCAGAAGATGGGGCATATATTCGTGCCAATTTCTTTGGTCGAGATCCCAGAACTGCTGCATTAGTTGCTAACTGGAGTGATGATGAAATTTGGAATCTAAAGCGCGGTGGCCATGATTATCGAAAAATACATTCAGCATACAAAGCTGCAACTGAACATAAAGGTCAGCCAACTGTTATCTTGGTGAAAACAATTAAGGGTTACACCCTCGGACATAGTTTTGAAGGTCGAAATGCAACACACCAAATGAAGAAATTGACGGAAGATGACTTAAAGGGCTTTAGAGATAGATTGCAAATTCCAATTCCTGATTCAGCTTTGGATAAATACTTGCCGCCTTATTACAAACCTGCTGACAATTCAGAAGAGCTGGCATATATGCATGAACGCAGACGTGTGCTAGGTGGCTACTTACCAGGTAGAAGAAGCTCAAGCAGGTCGCTTCCGCAGCCAAGCGAAAAGGCATTTGAATTTTCACGACGTGGGTCGGGCAATCAGCAAGTAGCTTCAACTATGGCGTTTGTTCGGCTTTTGAGGGAGCTGCTTAAAGAAGAAGGTATGGGACCAAGATTCGTACCGATTGTTCCTGATGAAGCACGTACATTTGGAATGGATTCATTATTTACATCGCACAAAGTTTATTCGCCCCATGGTCAACGATATACCGCTGTGGATCGAGAGTTGTTCTTGTCATACAAAGAAAGTACTTCTGGTCAAGTTCTAGAAGAAGGAATAACCGAGGCTGGCGCGATGTCTTCTTGGTTAGCTGCTGGAAGTTCTTATGCAACACACGATGAACCAATGATTCCAATTTATGTTTTTTACTCAATGTTTGGATTCCAGCGTACTGGAGATCAATTTTGGGTAGCACTAGATCAGATGGCACGTGGTTTTATTTTAGGAGCAACCGCTGGTCGCACTACTTTGAACGGTGAAGGACTTCAACATCAAGATGGCCACTCACCATTACTTGCAGCAACTAATCCTGCTGCAAAAATTTATGACCCAGCATTTGGTTTTGAAATAGCGCACCTAGTTAAAGATGGTTTACAGCGGATGTATGGTGAAAACCCAGAAAATATTTTTTATTACTTTACTGTATATAACGAACCAATTGATCAACCAGCAGAACCAGAAAACTTAGATGTTGAAGGTTTACTAAAAGGCATATATAGATATAGCGATGCACCCAATGGCGATGGTGCGAAAGTATCTATTTTGGCATCTGGAATTTCGCTCCCTTGGGCAATCAAAGCCCAGCATCTGCTAAATGAGAAATGGAATGTGCAAGCTGAAATATGGTCAGTCACTTCTTGGACGGAGATGCGCCGTGAAGCTCTTGCGGTGGATCGAGAAAATTTCTTAAACCCAACTTCACCTGCCAAAATGCCATTTGTAACCACTCAATTATCGAATGTCATTGGTCCGATAATTGCAGTTAGCGACTTTATGCGCCAAGTGCCAGATCAAATAAGGCAATGGGTTAAGCAAGATTTCCATTCATTAGGAACTGATGGTTGGGGAATGAGTGATACCCGTGGAGCGCTAAGACGCCATTTCTTAGTGGACGCTGAGGCCATTACTACGCAAGCCCTTGCTGCCCTTGCTGCTCAAGGCACAATTCCAGCAGAGCAGGTAGCAAAGGCGGTTAGTGAATATCAATTAGCCGACCCCAAGGCTGCTCACGCGGGGAATACCGAGGGTACCGGCTAATTTTCCGGCTAATTTGAGTTATTCAATGGGTCAACTGGTGAGTAATGAAGTAGCGTGGGGCAAATGTTATGCGTGGTGGCCCCTGGTCAAGGTGCACAATCTCCCGGAATGCTCAAGCCGTGGCTCGATTTACCTGGTGCAACTGAAGCACTTACCAGTTGGTCTGCTGCAAGCAAAATAGATCTTATCCAGCACGGCACTAAATCAGATGCCGAAACGATTCGAGATACCGCCATTGCCCAAGCACTGCTAGTCGCAAACGCGCTTTTGACTATTCGCAACCTCTATCCTGAAAAACGTGACTTGCTGCGGCAGGTTCATTTGGTGGCTGGACACTCAGTTGGCGAGTTAGCTGCTGCTGCTATCTCAGGTGTTGTTTCGGACATTGTTGCAATGGAATTAGTTGGCGTGCGCGGTCGAGCGATGGCAGTTGCCGCAGCTGTTACCCCAACTTCAATGACTGCAGTTTTGGGTGGCGAACAAAACAAGGTTATTGAGCATCTAACCAAGCTTGATTTGGTCGCAGCCAATGTCAATGGAGCTGGACAAATCATCGCTGCAGGTTCATTAGAATCTCTTGCGAGACTGGCTGATAATCCACCTGATAAAACAAAGCTCAGACCACTTTCAGTTGCAGGGGCGTTTCATACAAAATATATGCAATCAGCAGTTGAAGCATTGCGCGGTGCTGCTGCTTATCTTGCAGCCAAAGATCCAGAAATAACTTTGTTGAGCAATCGAGATGGTGCAATAGTTGATACTGGTACTGATGCGCTTGTTCGAATTGTAAATCAAGTAAGCAATCCAGTGCGATGGGATTTGTGCCAAAAGAGCATGCAGCGTCTTGGAGTGACTGGAATTCTAGAGTTAGCACCAGGTGGAACGTTAACTAACATTGCTAAACGTGAGTTTGAAGATATCAGCACATTTGCAATCAAAACACCTGAAGATATTGCTGCTGCAAAAGAATTCATATTAACTCATCAGCGCAGGGCAGCATGACTCAAATCAAGAGTGCACCAGCTCGAAGCGGCGCAAGAATTATGGGTATAGGTGCCTACCGGCCTGCTCGGATAGTAACTAATGATGAAATTGCGCCTCTTATTGATTCTAGTGATGAATGGATTCAGCAAAGAACTGGAATCGAAAAAAGAAGATTTGCATCGGATGATGAAACACTTGATGAAATGGCCAGGTTAGCAGCAAGCGATGCAATCTCTGATGCTGGATTAAACCCAGAGCAAATTGGAGTTGTGTTAGTTGCAACTCTTACTAATCCCGTTCAGTTTCCGGCAGTTGCACCAATAGTTGCTAGTAAGTTAGGTATTCCAGATCCAGGAGCTTTTGATATTGGTGCTGCTTGTGCTGGGTTTGTTTATGCGCTTAGTACAGCTGCTGATATGGTGAAATCTGGAAGTGTTGAATATGCATTAGTTATTGGTGCTGAGCGAATGACCGATGTTTTGGATTTCACTGATCGTGGAAGTGCATTCATTTTCGGTGATGGTGCTGGCGCAATGGTGGTTGGTCCTGCTGACTTTAACGGATTTGGACCAGTAATTTTTGGATCTGATGGTTCGCAAGCGGATGCAATTTCTATGTCTTCAACTTGGTTTGATTTTCGAAGTGGAAAAATTCCGGAGCCACCAACTTTACGAATGGCAGGACAGCAAGTTTTTAGATGGGCGGTTAGTGAAATGGTTGCCGTTACTCAGCGAGCACTAACTGCTGCAGGATTAGAGCCAAAAGATTTGGCCGCATTTGTGCCACATCAAGCGAATAATCGAATTACGGATGCAATTGTGAAAGCATTAGATTTCCCCGATACCGTGGCGATAGCTAGGGATATTCGGGAAAGCGGCAACACCACTGCCGCAACTGTTCCGCTCGCACTGCACGCTTTACGCAGTGAGGGCAGAGCACCCTCTGGCGCTCCGGCCTTGCTTTTAGGCTTTGGCGCTGGACTTACCTATGCTGCTCAAGTGGTAGCACTGCCGTAACAAATGCTTAGTGCAAGCTAAGCCAGACGAATGGAAACGAAATGACCGCTGAAGAGGTAATGCACGAGATGGCTGTAATTCTGGATGAAGTTGCTGGAGTATCAGCTGATCAAGTTGCGATGGATAAGTCATTCACAGATGACTTGGAAGTTGATTCGCTATCAATGGTTGAAGTAGTAATGGCTGCTGAAGATAAATTCGGGGTAAAGATTCCCGACGAAGAAGTAAAGAATCTTCGCACTGTTGGTGATGCAGTTAATTTCATTGTGAAATCATCTTAAATCCAGAATTTATGAGTGCGCACACCCGAGTTGTGGTAACTGGCCTTGGCTTAGTTACTCCATTAGGCCTTGATGTTCAAAGTACTTGGCAAGCAGTAATGGATAGCAAATCGGGTGTGCGTGCTTTAACTGAAGATTGGGCTAGCGATATTAACTCTCGAATTGCTGGCGCAATTGATGCAGATTTATCCAATGTAATAGACAAAGTTGCAGCACGACGAATGGATCGGTCGAGTCAGTTTGCTGTTATTGCAGCAAAACAAGCAGTAGCAGATGCTGACATACTTTCTAACGTAGATCCACTGCGTTTAGGCGTTGCATTTGGTACGGGCATTGGTGGGCTTTCAACAGTATTGCAACAAATGGAAATTCTTGCCGAACGCGGTCCAGATCGAGTTAATCCACTAACAGTGCCAATGATTATGCCGAACGCTGCTGCTGCCCTAATTGAATTAGAAATCGGCGCAAAAGCAGGTGCTCATGCACCCGTTTCGGCATGCGCAACTTCTGCTGAAGCAATTGCTTGGGGAACATTAATGATTCGAACTGGCCGAGCTGATGTTGTTGTCGTTGGTGGCACGGAAGCAGTTATTAACCGTCTGGCAATGGCGGCGTTTGCGGCAATGCGAGCGATGTCTAATCGAAATGATGATCCAGCAACCGCAAGTCGTCCATATGACACTGGTAGAGATGGATTCGTAATGAGTGAAGGTGCCGGTGCTTTAGTTTTGGAAAGTTTAGATCATGCAAAGGCCAGAAACGCAAGGATTTATGCTGAGATTGCTGGCTACGGTATGACATCAGATGCTCATCACATTGCCGCCCCTGATCCCGATGGTGCTGGTGCCGCGAGAGCTATGTTGGCAGCTGTTGCAGATGCGCAATCACAGTTAAGCGATGTTGTTCACTTAAATGCACATGCCACATCTACTCCACTGGGAGATATTGCTGAAGCAACTGCAGTTAGACGGGCATTTGGTTCACATGCTGATCGAATTGCGGTAACTGCTCCAAAATCTTCTATTGGGCACACATTAGGTGGTGCTGGTGCAATAGAATCGATTTTGACCATTTTAAGTTTGGTTAATCGAGTAATTCCAAAAACCATCAACATCTCTGATTTTGATGCCAACGTTGAACTAGATGTTGTTAAAGATGCCCACCGAGAAATTGCAAGTTCTGAAATACTTGCCCTGAATAATTCCTTTGGGTTTGGTGGCCATAATGTTTGTATTGCAATTAGAAGTTATTAAAGACCAAACGTCTCTTTAAACTCGCGAAGTTGAACTTCAGCCCATTGCTTAAAATCGTGCTCGCTTATATCAATACCTGATTCGGCAGAGATCACAAACTTTATCTCATCTTTATTTTTTCGGCGAGCAGAAATTGTCACAAACAACTCTGGCTGGAATTCAATTTTAGATTGAGCAATAACATTGCTAGTAATTTTTCCTCGAACAAGATTTGGAAAATCGTTAGGTTCTAAAATAGGTTCTAAATTTAATTGCAGCTGTTTATTTCCTGATTCACTTTGGAAGCTTATGGTTAACGTTGGAGGTTCAAATCTAGCTTGAAACATTTGGTGCCAAAAAATTTGGAATTCTTTAGTTCTTAATCCCGCTTCGGTTGCCACAATTGGACCAATATGGCTATTGGTAAAAGACAAAACCTGTTCGGATAGCGCCAATTTAGTAAACTCTTTAGGTAATTTTATTTGGCGGCGAAACAACATTAAATACCCATTGCCTGCTCACGCAAAGTCCGGCGATGCTGTTCAAGTGCGACTAATTCAGCAAACAGCTTGTCATATTCGACTTGCTCATCTATTGGATTTAATCGCTGAAGCGTGCGCTTGAGATCGGCAATCTGACGCGTAGCATCAAGCTCCATCACGCGTGCAAAGACCGCTTTCCCATAACGTTCAAGTTGCTCATCGCTGGATTGGATGGGTTCAACCAACAATGCCCGAATTAGATTCTGAGTTTCATCATTTGTCGTTGCCAGTACGTGATCGATAAAACCCTCTGGGTTTTCATTTTCTGCTTTTGTAATTGCTTGATAAACATCACGGTGTTGCTGCACAGAAAATGATGATTCTTCAAGCGCAGCAAACCAATCTGGGAGCAGCTGTGGATGCTGAAGGGCCAGTTTCAACGCCTCTCGCTCAACCCGAACTACTGGATCTAGTAAATCGATTGTAGGCAACTTTTCTGCAGGTTGATTTATTGTTTTTGCCTGCTTGCCCATTGCTTCTTTTATTGCGGCTGGCTCAACTCCAATCCAACCTGCTGCAAGTCGAAGATATTCTGGTCGAAGTGCTGGGTCCTTAATTCCTGTAATCATTGGTGCAACAGCTCTACTTGCTGCCACTCTTCCTTCAGGGGTTTGAATTGGATATTGATTTATGCTTGATTTGATTGCAAACTCAAAAAGTGGAATCCTTCGGGCAACTAATTCTCGAACTGCTTCGGCACCGTTTTTTAATCTTAAATCACATGGATCAAGTCCTGTTGGTTCAATTGCCACGAAGGTTTGGCTTGTAATTTGCGCATCAAGTTCAAAGGCTTTCAAGGCTGCTTTTTGCCCTGCTGCATCGCCATCAAAAGTAAAAATGACTTCCCCGCGCATTTCATCTTGATCCATTAATAGTCGGCGCAAAATTCGAACATGGTCCTCGCCAAATGCTGTGCCGCAAGTTGCCACAGCAGTTTCAACACCACTTAAATGAGCAGCCATCACATCGGTATATCCTTCAACGATTACTGCTTGTCTGCGTTTTGCAATTTCTTTTCTAGCTAGATCAATTCCATAAAGAACTTGACTTTTCTTGTATAGCGGAGTTTCTGGTGTGTTTAAATACTTTGGTCCATCATCAGTGTCTTTAAGTTTGCGAGCACCAAACCCAATTGTGTCGCCAGATGAATCTCGGATTGGCCAAATCAATCTTCCTCTAAATCGATCATAAACTCCGCGCTGACCATCTATTGCTAGTCCAGCCGCTTTTAGCTCTTCATCAGTAAATCCTTTACTGCGCAAGAACTGAGTTAACTCTCCCCACTCGTCTGGTGAATACCCAACTCCAAATTTTGTTGCTGCAGCTTTATCAAATCCCCTGGACTGTAAAAAATCTCGACCAATTTTGGCATTAGGTTTAGTTAACTGTTCTTGATAGAACTGCTCCGCTAGCCGGTTCGCCTCAATTAGGCGGGTTCGATTGCCAACTGGCTTGTTACCGCTCGTTCCAGAACTAACATAGCGAAGTTGGATGCCAAGTTTTCCCGCCAATTTTTCAATAGCTTCAGTAAAACTCAGGTGATCAACTTTTTGCAAGAAATTGACAGTATCACCGCCTTCATTACAGCCAAAGCAAAACCACAACCCCTTGCTAGGAGTAACGTGGAAAGAAGGTGTTTTTTCATCATGAAATGGACAAATCCCTTTAAGGCTGCCTCCGCCAGCAGCTTTCAGTGTCAGATAATCGCGCACCACTTCATCTATCCGAGAGCGCTCGCGCACAAGCGCTACATCCTCATCGTGAATACGTCCAGCCATAGGGTGATTCTAGGAGTTTGTGTAAATGCTTGCCCGTTACTTACACAACCGATGATGCCACTGCACGGCAGTGATGTCAGTCAGATTGGCCACCTGATCCACTAAGACGCGCTTTCGCTCTGAATCTGAATTTGCAGCACTAAATGCTTCTTGATGAATTGGGTCAAGTTTATTTGGAGCAGCTGTAGATAGTGCAGCAAAAAGTTCAGCTAACAATTCTCGTTGCTGGGCATATTGTTTTGCCATTGCTGCTCGTTGCATCACGTAGGCGACCGCAAGAGTTTTTAAAACAGCTACTTCTGCTTTTGTTTCTTTTGGTACTACTAAACTGCCTTGGTATCGGGAAATCTTTTCACCAAATTTTTCTTTGGTGGCAAGCTCCGCTTCGCCAACAAATCTACCAATAAGTGTTGAGCTAATAAGTTTTAACTGGGTAACGGATTTGCGTGAACTATTAAAACTTTTAGGCCACTGAGATAAATCTAGAATTCTTACAAAAGCTTCTGAAAGTTCTTCTTCAGTAGATTCAGGTAAGTATCGTGCTAAACACTCATCAATTATCAATTGCTGTTCTGATTTATTGTGTAGCAAAGCAAGATCTATATGACCCGCATGAATTGCATCCTCAACGTCATGAACTGAATATGCAACATCATCTGCAAAATCCATTGCTTGTGCTTCAAAACAAACGTTACCTTCAGGCGAACCATTGCGCACCCAATTAAAAATCTCACTGTCGACTTGGTAAGCACCATATTTGATTAAGTTTTGCTCGGCAAACCACGGATATTTGCTCGCAGCATCTAAAGTTGCTTTTGTTAAATTAAGTCCATAACTTCGCTTATCATCTAAAATCTTAGTTTCAAGTCGCGTTAGTACTCGAAAGGTTTGGGCATTGCCTTCAAACCCGCCAATATCTTTAGCTATCTCGTTTAACGCAGTTTCTCCATTATGACCAAAGGGTGGGTGCCCAACATCATGAGTTAAAGCAGCAGTTTCAACTAGATCTGGATCAGCTCCGAGTGCATACCCAACTTCTCTTGCAATCTGAGCAACCTCTAACGTATGAGTCAGTCGAGATCTGGGAAAGTCATGTTGTGCTGCA
>VGBH01000011.1 GCA_016870575.1 Actinomycetota bacterium | reverse complement strand
ATCTTCCTGTAAATCAGCCAATTCGGATATTGAGGAAGTAATCTGTCTAAGCTGTTTCAAACTACCAATGAGTCCAAGTTGATCCTCTGGTGACAATAAATTGGCAATTTGCTCAAGCGCGGCTGAGTTCTGTTCTATTTTTTCACGCTGCTTAATCCGCTCCAGAATTTCTTCATCCTCATTGAGTTTGGGGGATATTTCATCAAATTCCTTTAAATCAAGTTGAAGTTGTTCACGTTCTTTCAACCAGGTGGATTGGTCAATTTGAAGTTTTGTTTTTTGATCTAGTAAATCAATCAAGTTTTTAAAGAGAATTCGGTACTTAATCAAATTGCTTTGGTGGTCCTTTGTGCCAAAGGAGTCCAACGTTTGAATCTGCCAACTTGGTTGGCTCAGGAACTTCTGATCGCTTTGACCAAACACTTGAATTATGTTCTCTGAAAAATTGTTCGTTATGCTCGCATTAGAAGTTATACCATCTATCGTTTGACGCGATTTTCCTAAATTATCAATTACTCGCCCAAACGTTATCTGATTGGAGAGATTGTTGGTGTTTTCTTCGAGCAATTCTGCTAGCACTTGAATTTGTTTTTCAGTGAGTTGCCAATCCGCTTCCACGGATAATTTGCTGGCCTCATTTCTTACTAATTTCGAATCGACTTTTCCGCCTAGCGCCAAGGCAAGAGCATTCAAAATCATAGTTTTACCAGCTCCAGTTTCACCCGTTAAGACATTCAACCCCGGGCCGAACTTCAACTCTGCACTCTTTATGACACCTAGATTTGTTATCCGCAACTCGGTTAACATAATTATTCAGAAGCCTTTGAACCCCGCCAACCTAAGGTGGGTAGGTTGAATTTGGCAACTAACTTGTTAGTGAAAGTTTCATTTGATAGTCGCATTAACTTTATAGTTTTTGTGCTTTTTGTAATGATAACTCGAGCCCCAGCTGGTAAATCCCCACCCCTGCGTGAGTCAGCCCAAGCTGAAGCTTCTGAAATCAAATCAATCACTACTGTGCTTTGAGGATCTAGCACTAATGGTCGTGCGAAAAGTGAATGTGCGGAAAGCGGTACAAGAACTACCGCATTTACATTTGGCCATACCACTGGTCCACCTGCACTAAATGCGTATGCTGTTGAACCAGTGGGAGTAGCAACAATTACGCCATCGCCGGCATATCTTGACACTGGTTGATCATCAACTGCTGTGACCAATTCAACGATGCGTGAATTAGAAGCTTTCTCAATGGATATCTCATTAAGGGCCCAAGATTCCCAGAGAATGTTGGTTTGATTTACTACCTGCACTTCCAGCGTGATTCGCTCTTCAATTTCCCAATTCTTTCTACTTATCGCTTGTGCTATTTGAGTTAATTGCGTCGATTCTGCTTCTGCTAAAAATCCAACATGACCATGATTTATGCCAAGTAGCGGTAAATTTAAATTCCTGGCTATCTCAGCACTGCGCAAAATAGTTCCATCCCCACCAATTACTAATAAGCAATCAAGCTTCGGAAGCTGGTTTTCCTTTAGCATCTGGCAATTGGAAATCTCAACTGGGTGTGATTCATCAACCACATAGCAATCAGCACCTTGATCAGATAGTAATTTCACCATCTCCTTGGCTGCAGATATCGCATCTGGTCGGTGCCAATTAACGGCAATTGCAACTTGGGTTTTCAAAAATCCCCCGATACTCGCTCGGAAATTACTTCTTGGGACAATTCTGCCCCATTTTGCCGTAAATGCAGAAAGAACTCCCTATTTCCGTTGGGTCCGTGCACGCTGCTTTCTACAGCTCCAACAACCACCCAGTTGAGCTGTTTTGCAAATTGGACTACATTCAAAATTGCAGATTGTCTTAGTTCTCGGCTACCAACAACTCCCTTACCTACATTGAATTTCCCAACTTCGAATTGTGGTTTCACCATAACTAAAATATCCCCTTGCGGCTTCACCAGCTCCACTAATACTTTCATTATGTTTCGAAGTGAAATAAATGATAGGTCAGCAGTAATTAGGTCTACCTTCTCAGGAAAAACGTCCGGCGTTAGGTCTTTAATATTTGTTCTATCCATCACCACAACTCGAGGATTTGTTTGTAAAGACCAAGCTAATTGCCCATATCCAACATCTACTGCATAAACTTTTCTTGCACCCCGTTCTAGTGCAACTTGTACAAAACCTCCAGTGCTCGATCCTGCATCCAATACCAATTTGTTTTGAAAGTTTATTTTCAATTCAGGTAAAACGCTAAGTAACTTTAACGCAGCCCTTGAAACATATTTACTGCTTTCTTTTTTGACTTTTATCGATACTTTGTCCGAAACCAAGGTAGAAGTTTTATCAATCCTGAATCCATTCACTAAAACCTGTCCGGATTCAATTAAAGATTTAGCTTCGCCTCTCGATCGCGCTAAGCCTCTTTTAACTAACTCTAAATCTAATCGACGCAAATTAGTTTGTTATCTCAGTGAGCGCTGAACTCAACTTTTGATGAATATCAGAATAAATATCAGCATGATCTGTTACATCCAAATTGTCTAAATTATTTAGGGAACTAATAGCCTCATCTACTTGAGTAATTCCCGTTGCTGCAATTGGCAATGAAGGTGAGTTAGGCATTGGCAATTGATTGTTCACTGTTGCTCCAATTTCTCGATTCTTGCCCTCAAAGATGCTAATTCATCTTCTCGAGCCAGCCCAATCCTAGTAATGGCACGCTCGACCTCTGTTTGAATTCGATCTTGAAACTCCGCAATAATTCGTTGTACTAAAATCTCAATCTCTTCTTCTGAGATAGCGCTATCGGAAACTCCAACTTTATTAGCCGCATCATCTAAACGTCGTCGTATCTCTTCTGCTATCTGGGCACCCATCGACAGGAAACTCTTAATAGCGTCTTCATTGTTTGTCATAAATCACCAAGGCTAAGGATAGAACCCATATCTTTAGCTTGCATCTAGGTCATCTAGATAGACCGCATTTTCAGCATTTGATAAATACTCCGAAGCCAGAGTTGCTGCGGGATCGGAAGCGTCTGCTTTTCTAAACCAAACTTGTGCTTCATCATCTCTACCCATCGCCATCAACGCCTTTGCATAAGCAAAACACAGTCTTGCATAGGAAGTTAAGTCTGCTGGAAAGCCAGCCAATGCCGGGATTTTCAGTGCAACCAGGGCTGCTTCTAGTTGTTTCAAATCAGTTCGAGCACCTGACTTTACAATCGCGGCTTCAATTTGAACAACACCTGTTAGGTGACTATTCTGATCGAGAAGTTCTATCGCTCGAGTTGGTCTTCCCAATCCACGCTCGCAATCAGCCATCATAGGTATTAGATGATCAGCTGTGCTCATTCTTTTAACGGCTCGGAATTCATTCAACGCTTCTTGCCATTTACCATTCACATAATTAGCGATTCCACAGATTTCTCGAACTATCGGGAATCGTCCAACAAGTTCTTTAGCGTGATTTGCATGAATGAGTGCTAACTCTGGGTTGATTTCTAGATATCGTTGGGCCATTACTAGATGCTGCGCAACAGTAATTGTTAATCCAGTTGGCAATGAATTTAATTCTGAAGTTAACTCTTCACCTAATTCATCACCATTTACATCTTGATCGATTATGGGTGCATTACCGCGAGCGCGTTGATCACGCTCTCGTCTGGGTTGATCACCTTGAAAGCGGCGCGGGATGTCAAATTTCCCAGTAGTGCGTTGTTGACTTGAACGTGGCTTATCAGATTTTTCTTTTGAATATGAGCGCGTGGATTGACCACTTGATCTGTCAGATGAATTTGTTCTCTCTTTAGATCTTGCACTTCTGCGGTCGGGTCTTTTTGAATCCTTAGCGTTGAAACGTGGTTTATCTGTGCGCTTGTAGTTCGATGTACTTTTAGAATTTGAATCCTTGGCTGGTTTTTCAGCTGACTCATTACGTTTTGCTGCAGATCGACTCTTTTTTTGTCCTGAGCTATTGGTATTGCTCTTCTTTGGAAATTTCCTGCTTGCACCTAAATTACTTAGACTAGATGTGTTTCGCCGATTCGACCGATCGCAATTGGCTGACATCGTTAGTACTCCTTGCAAAATAAGTAACGCTGACGAATCATAAATCCGTCAGCGTTACTGAAAAATGTCCGGCGGCGATCTACTCTCCCGCTCCGTCTCCAGAGCAGTACCATCGACGCTGAAGGGCTTAGCTTCCGGGTTCGGAATGGGACCGGGCGTTTCACCTTCGCTAAGGCCGCCGAAACTCTATTGAGTTATGTTCGACCATAACTCGGGAACCGCATAGTGGACGCGTGCTAAACTATTTTTTGATAAGAATCAAGTCCTCGACCTATTAGTACCGGTCAGCTCCATGCGTTACCGCACTTCCACATCCGGCCTATCAACCTAGTCGTCTAGCTAGGGGTCTTACCTGAAAATCAGTGAGAGTCCTCATCTTGAAGCATGTTTCCCGCTTAGATGCTTTCAGCGGTTATCATTTCCGAACGTAGCCAACCAGCCGTGCTCCTGGCGGAACAACTGGCACACCAGAGGTTCGTCCGTCCCGGTCCTCTCGTACTAGGGACAGCCCTTCTCAAGACTCTTACGCGCACGGCGGATAGGGACCGAACTGTCTCACGACGTTCTGAACCCAGCTCGCGTGCCGCTTTAATGGGCGAACAGCCCAACCCTTGGGACCAGCTCCAGCCCCAGGATGCGACGAGCCGACATCGAGGTGCCAAACCTTCCCGTCGATATGGACTCTTGGGGAAGATCAGCCTGTTATCCCCGGGGTACCTTTTATCCGTTGAGCGACGCCGATTCCACAATCCGACGCCGGATCACTATTCCCGACTTTCGTCCCTGCTCGACCCGTCGGTCTCGCAGTCAAGCTCCCTTGTGCAATTACACTCAACACCTGATTGCCAACCAGGCTGAGGGAACCTTTGGGCGCCTCCGTTACTCTTTAGGAGGCAACCGCCCCAGTTAAACTACCCACCAGGCACTGTCCTTAAACCGGATTACGGTTCGAAGTTAGACAGCCAAACTAATAAGAGTGGTATTTCAACAACGACTCCACCAAAACTGGCGTTCCAGCTTCACAGTCTCCCACCTATCCTACACAAATCAATTCGACCACCAATACCAAGTTGTAGTAAAGGTCCCGGGGTCTTTCCGTCCTGCCGCGCGTAACGAGCATCTTTACTCGTAATGCAATTTCGCCGAGTCTGAGGTTGAGACAGTGCCCAAGTCGTTACGCCATTCGTGCAGGTCGGAACTTACCCGACAAGGAATTTCGCTACCTTAGGATGGTTATAGTTACCACCGCCGTTTACTGGCGCTTAAGTTCTCAGCTTCGCGATTACTCGCTAACCGATCCCCTTAACGTTCCAGCACCGGGCAGGCGTCAGTCCGTATACATCGTCTTGCGACTTAGCACGGACCTGTGTTTTTGGTAAACAGTCGCTAGGGCCTGGTTTGTGCCACCACTCTACGCTTCAAAAGTTAATCTCTACACGCAAAATGGTCCCCCTTATCCCGAAGTTACGGGGGTAATTTGCCGAGTTCCTTAACCTCAGTTCTCTCGATCACCTTGGTATTCTCTAACTGACCACCTGTGTCGGTTTGGGGTACGGGCGGCTTTATTACTCGCTAGATGTTTTTCTTGGCAGCATAGGATTATTCACTTCGCCATAATGGCTCGGCATCAGCTCTCAGAAAATGAAATGCGGATTTGCCTACATTTCTTCCTACGGCCTTACCCCAGGACAACCATCGCCTGGGCTGAACTACCTTCCTGCGTCACACCTTTGCTGGACTACTAATAGTTAGGTTCGAACTTTCCACTATTACCCGAAGGCAACAGCTTCAACCTCTTAGCATTTCTATATTCATCATTGTCGTAATAACGCCGGTACGGAAATATCAATCCGTTGTCCATCGACTACGCCTGTCGGCCTCGCCTTAGGTCCCGACTTACCCAGGGAAGATTAGCTTGACCCTGGAACCCTTGGTCATTCGGTGGACGGGTTTCTCGCCCGTCTTTCGCTACTCATGTCTACATTCTCACTTGTGTGGCATCCACGGCTGGATTACTCCGCCGCTTCTCTCGCCACACAACGCTCTCCTACCCATCAACGCTCCTGGACCTTGCGGCCAAGATATTGCGTTCATGCCACAGCTTCGGCGGTGTAATTGAGCCCCGCTACATTGTCGGCGCGGAATCACTTGACCAGTGAGCTATTACGCACTCTTTTAATGGTGGCTGCTTCTAAGCCAACATCCTGGTTGTCTATGCAACTCCACATCCTTTCCCACTTAGTACACGCTTTGGGGCCTTAGCTGATGATCTGGGCTGTTTCCCTTTTGACTATGAAGCTTATCCCCCACAGTCTCACTGCCACGTTCTAACTTCTCGGCATTCAGAGTTTGGTTGAGTTCAGTAACCTTGTTAGGCCCCTAGCCCATCCAGTGCTTTACCTCCGAGAAGAAACACGTGACGCTGCACCTAAATGCATTTCGGAGAGAACCAGCTATAACGGAATTTGATTGGCCTTTCACCCCTAACCACAAGTCATCCCCTACCTTTTCAACGGCAGTGGGTTCGGTCCTCCACGCGGTCTTACCCACGCTTCAACCTGCTCATGGCTAGATCATCCCGCTTCGGGTCTAGAGCACGCGACTAATTCGCCCTATTGGGACTTGCTTTCGCTACGGTTTCCCATCACTGGTTAACCTCGCCACGTGCTACTAACTCGTAGACTCATTCTTCAAAAGGCACGCGGTCACGGATAGTCCGAAGACTAAAGACGCTCCCACGGCTTGTATGCACACGGTTTCAGGTTCTATTTCACTCCCCTCCCGGGGTTCTTTTCACCTTTCCCTCACGGTACTTGTTCACTATCGGTCATTAGAGAGTATTTAGGCTTATCGAGTGGTCTCGACAGATTCGCACAGGATTACACGAGTCCCGTACTACTTGGGATGATGCTTGTGAGTGTTAGTTGTTTCGTCTACAGGAGTTTTACCTTCTTTGCTGACCCTTTCGCATGGTCTTCGACTACAAAAAACATTTTTTACTCACTGTGATTACGGCAGTAATCACTAAACGTCCCACGACCCCACACCAACAACGTCCGCCGACTATCACATTGATGTGGTTTAGCCTGTTCCGCTTTCGCTCGCCACTACTAACGGAATAACTATTGTTTTCTGTTCCTATGGGTACTGAGATGTTTCACTTCCCCACGTTCCCTTCCATCGCACTATGTGTTCATGCGCGGATAACTGGGCTTTCCCCCAGCTGAGTTTCCTCATTCGGAAATCCCCGGATCAAAGTCTGATTGCCGACTCCCCGAGGCTTATCGCAGGCTTCTACGTCCTTCTTCGGCTTCTAATGCCAAGGCATTCACCGTATGCACTTAATAACTTGATACCAAATTGATCAAAAAATAATTACTAGATGCTCGCGTCCACTATACAGTTCTCAAATTACGGTCGAGATTCGAAGCTTTCCTACGCTTGCTGCTGGTTAACAACAGTTCGTAGCACTTCGGTCTCTGAAAGTACTTTCGTACCCTCAGGACCCAACAGCGTGATTAGAAAAGAATTTTGATTTAGGTTCCACGCAAAAGCAGTACTGAAAAACAAAATCGATTTTTCGTTACATCAATGCTCCACATAATGAGCTATCGGTTTCCCAATATTTCTGAACATCAAAATGATGCTAAGTGCTCCTTAGAAAGGAGGTGATCCAGCCGCACCTTCCGGTACGCCTACCTTGTTACGACTTCGTCCCAATCACCAGCCCCACCTTCGACGGCTCCTTCCTTACGGTTAGGCCACCGGCTTCGGGTGTTGCCGACTTTCGTGACGTGACGGGCGGTGTGTACAAGCCCCGGGAACGTATTCACCGCAACGTTGCTGATTTGCGATTACTAGCGACTCCGACTTCATGAGGTCGAGTTGCAGACCTCAATCCGAACTGAGGTCGGCTTTTTGGGATTCGCTCCACCTTGCGGTTTTGCAGCCCTTTGTACCGACCATTGTAGCATGCGTGCAGCCCTAGGCATAAGGGGCATGATGACTTGACGTCATCCCTACCTTCCTCCGAGTTGACCCCGGCGGTCTCCTATGAGTCCCCACCATTACGTGCTGGCAACATAGAACAGGGGTTGCGCTCGTTGCGGGACTTAACCCAACATCTCACGACACGAGCTGACGACAGCCATGCACCACCTGTGCAGGGCCCTTGCGGACCTCATATCTCTATGAGATTTCCCTGCATGTCAAGCCTAGGTAAGGTTCTTCGCGTTGCATCGAATTAAGCCGCATGCTCCGCCGCTTGTGCGGGGCCCCGTCAATTCCTTTGAGTTTTAGCCTTGCGGCCGTACTCCCCAGGCGGGGCGCTTAATGCGTTAGCGACGTTGCAGAAGACGTGGAAGTCTCCCACAACTAGCGCCCACCGTTTACAGCGTGGACTACCAGGGTATCTAATCCTGTTTGCTCCCCACGCTTTCGCTCCTCAGCGTCAGATACAGCCCAGAGATCCGCCTTCGCCACTGGTGTTCCTCCTGATATCTGCGCATTCCACCGCTACACCAGGAATTCCAATCTCCCCTACTGCTCTCTAGTTCACCCGTATCGGATGCAGGCTTGGGGTTAAGCCCCAAGTTTTCACATCCGACGTGATGAACCGCCTACGAGCTCTTTACGCCCAATAAATCCGGACAACGCTTGTACCCTATGTATTACCGCGGCTGCTGGCACATAGTTAGCCGGTGCTTCTTGTATCGGTACCGTCACTTTCGCTTCGTCCCGATTGAAAGAGGTTTACAACCCGAAGGCCGTCATCCCTCACGCGGCGTTGCTGCGTCAGACTTTCGTCCATTGCGCAATATTCCCCACTGCTGCCTCCCGTAGGAGTCTGGGCCGTGTCTCAGTCCCAGTGTGGCCGGTCGCCCTCTCAGGCCGGCTACCCGTCGTCGCCTTGGTGAGCCATTACCTCACCAACAAGCTGATAGGCCGCGAACTCATCCCTTACCGGCTGACCATTTCAAATTCAGTAGATGCCTACCGAATTCAATATCGGGTATTAGCTTCGGTTTCCCGAAGTTATTCCCGTGTAAGGGGCAGATTGTTCACGTGTTCCTCACCCGTTCGCCACTAATCCATTTCCGTAGAAACTTCATCGTTCGACTTGCATGTGTTAAGCACGCCGCCAGCGTTCGTCCTGAGCCAGGATCAAACTCTCCATAAAAGTTAGTTTGTTCTGGCATGACAGTTGCTGTTGTGCTTGATTAAATAATTAATCTGCGTAAAGCATCTATCAATCCCAAAGGAATCCAATTTGTGTTACCACAAACGGGATATAATTTTAAAACTTTGCATTGACATTTATCACGCTGTTGAATTCTCAAGGTACGGGCGCGCACTCAAACAGGCCTTTCGGCCAGAATAAGGGCGAGTGGAGAACAATACCCGCACATCCTCCAAGAGACAAACTGGGGGTGTTTCCAACGATTTTAGGATAAAATTTCCACACCGGCAACGGTTCTTCTACCTCGCCTAAGAATCAAAAAACGCCCATAAATAAGGCTTTTTTGCTCAATTTCGGAATTCTCCTCGGCTAACTTCTGATTATTCAGCCAGGCTGCGCCTTCGCTAATCATTCTTCGAGCTTCTGTTTTTGACTTCACTATTCCACTCAAAACAAGAAGATCTATCGCGCTGGGAATCTTGCCATCTATAGTTTTAACACTAACTAAACCTGCTTCAGTTAATGCAGATTGAAGCGCCCCTTCGGATATCTCATATAGATCACCACCACTGAACAAAACTTGTGCAGCTTTCTCCGCTTGCAACATCTCTTCTTCTGAGTGAACAAGTGAAGTCATCTCTTGAGCTAATGCGCGCTGCGCAATTCGCAGATGTGGTTCAGCTTTTGAAGTTTCTAATAACAAATCAATCTCATCGAGGGATTTGAATGAAAAAACCTTGAGCATTCTCCCAATGTCGCGATCATCCGTGTTGAGCCAAAATTGATAAAACGAATATGGTGACGTTAACTCGGGATCCAACCACACTGTTCCTGATTCAGTTTTTCCAAATTTCTCACCATCTGATTTAGTTAACAGTGGCGTACACAGTGCATGAACGATATTTCCAGTCACCCTTCGAATCAAATCTGTTCCAGCTGTTAGATTTCCCCACTGGTCACTTCCTCCTGTTTGAAGAGTTGCTTTGTAATTTTTGTGTAAATGAAGGTAATCAAACGCTTGCAAAACCTGGTAACTAAATTCAGTAAATGAAATTCCAGCGCCAGCTAAACGTGCCGAAACTGCTTCTCGGTCAAGCATTCGATTTACAGAAAAGTGCTTTCCGATGTCACGTAGGAATTCCAGCACACTTACGTGATGTGTCCATTCGTAGTTGTTAACAATGATGGCAGCATTGGAGCTATTAAAGTCGAAGAATCTTTCTAGCTGTAATCGCAGTTTCCTAGACCATTCCGTAACTAGTTCAGCTTCGTTCAAGGATCGCTCTCCGGAAATTTTTGGATCGCCAATTAATCCAGTTGCGCCGCCTACTAATGCTAGGGGTTTATTGCCAAGTAATTGCAATCTTCTAGCCGTCAAAATCTGAACTAAATTGCCTATGTGCAAAGAAGGAGCTGTTGGATCAAAACCAACATAGAAAGTTAAGCCAACCTTAAGTGCTTTTCGCAACTCATCTATATCAGTAGTGTCGTGAATTAGTCCGCGCGATTGCAATTCTGATATTGCATCCAACATTTTTCACTTCTCCTAGTGGACCGATATTACAACTTTGGAACTAGCGATTGATTACTCCAAGTCTCAAGTGGCCTCAGGTTTGATTCTAGTTTGTCTAGTTGTTTTCTAACTGAGATAGGCGCTGTTCCCAAATCTGACGACTTGGCCTTTAGAATCGAAGGCAATTTTAATGCATTAACTAGGTCAGCCTCGAATAATGCTGAAATCTTTTGAAAATCAGATAGTTGCAGTTGATGCACATCAATACCTTGAGTTTCAGCGAGAAGTACTGCTTCTCCTGTTAGTTCATGAGCCTGCTTAAAAGGTAAACCCTTTTTTACTAAATAGTCAGCAATATCGGTCGCTGAGGAATGTTGAACCAATGCGGAAGCGGAAATCTTTTGAGTATCAAAGCTCAGACTTGCAACCAACCCATTCATTGCAGGTAACACAAGCATTATTTGATCGACACTATCGAAAAGGGCCTCTTTATCTTCCTGCAGATCTCGATTGTAGCCAAACGGAAGCGCTTTCAGTACGGTTAAAATTGTTACCAAGTTTCCAATGAAACGACCAGTTTTTCCTCTACTTAGTTCCGCAATGTCGGGGTTTCTTTTTTGGGGCATTAGTGAAGAGCCAGTTGACCAAGAATCATCCAGTTGAGCAAAACCAAACTCACTGCTGCTCCACAGGATTATCTCTTCGGCTAGTTGCGAAAGATGAATTCCTATTAAGGACACGTTAAACAAAAACTCAGCAACAAAATCTCGATCTGAGATGGCATCAATAGAGTTTCCAGCTGCTTTATTCATCTCTAATTGCTTAGCCAATTTTTCAACGTCTAAACTGAATGCAGAACCTGCAAGCGCGCCAGCACCAAGTGGCGAAATAGCAATGCGCGTATCATTTTCTATCGCTCTCTCACAATCTCGCACTAACGCATGTGCATGTTTTGCAATCTCATGTCCGAGTGTTATTGGTTGAGCATGCTGAAGATGTGTAAATCCTGGTGCAGGAACATCAGCATGCAGTTTTGCTTTTTGAATCAAAGTATCTATCAAATCTAAAGTTAACTTTACAGTTTCTTGATTAACGTCGCGGAGATACAAGCGCAAATCTGTTGCGACTTGGTCATTTCGACTTCTGCCGCTTCGTAATTTCGTTCCTATTTCTCGAAGTTCCTGGGTAATTAACCTTTCAATTGCCGTATGAACATCTTCATCAGACTCTTCATATTTCACTTTTCCATTACGAATTCCAGTATCTAAATCTTTAACCACTTTCTTTAAAAGATCATATTCACTTGCTGTAATAATTTCTGCATCACGAAGTGAGCCGGCGTGCACGAGAGTTTGAATCAAGTCATACGGTGCCAATCGCCAATCGAAATGGATAGACCTAGATAGTTTCACTAATTCAGGTGACGGTGGTGACTTAAATCTACCTCCCCATAGTTGTCCATCAGTGTTACTTTCCATTACGAAACTTTCGATCTCGTAAGGCAGCAAGTTTTGTGGTTAAACCGAAAATCTCAATAAAGCCTTTTGCCATAGACTGATCAAATTGATCACCGGTGTCATATGTTGCCAACTCAAAAGAATACAAGGACTCCTCACTTCGGCGCCCAGTAACAGTTGCTCGACCACCGTGCAGCATCATGCGAATGTCGCCAGTAACTCCTTGTTCAGCGTTTTCAATAAAAGCATCCAGTGATCTTCGTAAAGGAGCAAACCATAATCCGTCATAAACTAATTCAGTCCAGCGTTGATCAACTTGTCGCTTAAACCTTGCAAGTTCTCGCTCCATAGTGACATTAGAGAGTTCCTGATGTGCAGTTATTAAAGCAATTGCTCCTGGAGCTTCATAAACTTCCCTAGATTTTATTCCAACCAAACGGTCTTCAACCATATCGATGCGACCTATGCCATGAGCGCCCGCACGCGCATTCAAAAGCGTTATTGCTTCGAGCATCGACACCGTTTTTCCATCTATTGCTACTGGGGTTCCATTTTGAAAACTAAAGAGAACTTCATCAGGAGCATTATTGGTATTGGGTGCTGCGGTGTATGAATAAATATCTTCTATTGGCGCATTCCAAATGTCCTCAAGAAAACCAGTTTCAATCGCTCGTCCCCAAACGTTTTGGTCAATTGAATATGGTGATTTTTTGTTTACCTCTATGGGTAAATTGTTTTCAGTGGCAAACGAAATTGCTTTATCTCTTGTCATACCACTATCTCGAACCGGGGCAATTATTTTCAAACTAGGATCTAAAGCTGCGATACTTACTTCGAATCTAACTTGATCATTACCTTTACCAGTGCATCCATGTGCGACAACATTTGCATTAAATCTCTGGGCTTCAGTCACCAAGTGTTTACTAATCAAGGGTCTAGAGAGCGACGACACAACCGGATATCTGTCCATGTAAAGTGCGTTTGCTTTAAGTGCCGGCAAGCAGTATTCGTCTGCAAATTCATTCTTGAGATCCAGAACAACTGATTCAACCGCCCCACAGGAAAGTGCTCTCTTGCGGATAACTTCCATGTCTTCGCCGCCTTGACCAACGTCTGCTGCTACCGCTATGACGTCAGCGTTTAAATCTCGGGAAAGCCAACCGATTGCTACAGAGGTATCTAGTCCGCCTGAATATGCGAGGACCACTCGATTTTTCATAGATTTCCTATTCCTTTACTTTTGCTTCTAATGATTGCATAAATTTAGAGAAAATATCGTTTGCCACCTTTTTGTCTCGAGTTATCATGAGCACGGTGTCATCGCCAGCAATTGTGCCCAGTACGCCATCAATTTTTGATCGATCTATTGCACCAGCTAGCAAGTGGGCACCTCCTGGTGGCGTACGTAAAACACAAAATTGATCAGAAGTTTGAATATAAACGAGTAACTCGCGAAGGGACTTTTCCAAACGGGTATAGTTTGTAATTGCATCCGAATCGATTATGTAATACCCTGCAGAGTTCTTAGCAACTCCAAGATCAAACAAATCTCGGCTGAGGGTTGGTTGTGCAACGTCAAAACCCGAATCTGCTAGCAACTGGGCTAATTCACGCTGTGATCGAATTCGATTTTGACCAATTATGTCTGTGATTGATTGAAGTCGTGCTGAGCGAGTTTTCGGTTGATTGATTTCACTCATCCTGAGCCTGCTCAATCGCTTCACTCAATTTTTCAATTCCCTCTGTTGTCTCCGCTGATGAAATATTTAATGGTGGTGCGAGCCTTAAGACATTAGGTCGCACTGCATTTACTAGTAAACCTAACTGCTGTGCTCTCTGAGCAATTTTTTTAGAATAATCACCATTTAAGACCACCCCAAGTAACAAGCCCATACCTCTAACGACTTGAACACCAGGAATCTGTGAAATATTGGTGCGAATCAACATGCTCTGCCGTTTCACATTTTCCAGAAGTTGCTGCTGTTCAATCATTTTTATAACGGTCAATGCACTAGTGGCTGCAATTGGATTTCCGCCGTAGGTAGTCCCGTGACCGCCAGGTTGAATTACTTTTGCAAAATTCTCTGAAATTAGTAATGCTCCAATTGGAATACCTCCACCAAGTCCTTTGGCTATAGGTACAAGGTCGGGCATAAAATCAAATTCTTGGTAAGCGAACCAATTACCTGTTCTTCCCATTCCAGTTTGAACTTCATCTACCACCAGAGCAATAAAATGATCTTTAGTAAGTTGAATAATTTGAGAGACAAATTCTTTTGCAAGCGGATTTACTCCCCCCTCGCCTTGAACCAGTTCAAGCCAGATTCCCCCGGCGCTTTTCTTTAACTTCTTTTTAGCAGAATTTATTGAATCTGGCTTAATGAAATCTACTTTTGGAATAAGTGGTTCAAATGGTGCTCGTTTTTCTAATTGGCCAGTAAGGCTCAGCGCACCCATTGTGCGGCCGTGAAAGCTTCCTTCAAGAGCGATGAGTTTGCACGTAGGTTTATTAGCACGTACATACTTTATGGCAGCTTCATTCGCCTCTGCACCAGAATTAGCAAAGAAAACTCGGCCATTCTTCATACCAGAAATAATTAGTAATTTTTCGGCCAATTCTTCGGTAACCGAATTGGCATATAGATTACTTACGTGTCCTAATTTCTTTGCCTGTCCGTAAATCGCTTCAGCAATCTCTTCGTTTGCGTGCCCAAGCGAAGTTACTGCAATGCCTGATACAAAGTCCAAGTATGACTTGCCAGTGTCATCGTAAACTTTGGTTCCTTTTCCTGAAATCAACTTGATCTGCGGAGGAGCATATGTAGGCGCGACGAACTTATTCCAATTTTCAGCAATAGTCATAACGTTACCTTTGTTCCAATATCGTCACCTAGTACAAGCAGCCTATATAAATTGTCATCCGAATTTCCATTAATTAAACACACTTCTGATACATTAGATTGCACGGCCAAGATGGCTGCTTCCAGTTTCGGTGCCATACCTTGATCTAAACTTGGAAGTAAGACATTTGCTTCAACGGAACTCAATGAACTCACCAGCGAATCTTTGTTTGGCCAATCTATATATAATCCGTCAACGTCAGTTAGTAACACCAATTTCTCTACCTGCAAGCAGGAAGCCAAGTGCGCAGCTCCGGTGTCAGCATTTATATTGTAGATATTACCCAAAAGATCAGTTCCGACTGCAGCAATTACGGGGGTGTATTCTCCAGATATCATTTCACTTATTTGATCACACATCACTTGCATTACCTCTCCAACAAATCCCAAATCAAACTCTTGATCATTGCGAGAATAAATTTTCTTCTCACATAGAAACAATCCCGCATCACCGCAGACGCCGATAGCCTTTATTCCATTGGCATTAAGGGTATCTACAAGATTTTTTTGAATGTCTATACAGAGCACATTTTTAACAATTAGTGCGCCTTCAGCTGTCGTTTTCCGCAATCCGCCGATGAATTCCACTGGTTCACCAGCGGTGCGAAAAGCTTCAGATATTTGCGAACCACCGCCGTGGCAAATCACAACTTTTCTGCCATCTTTCTTTAGGTGCGCAATAACACTTGATAAGGTCTCGATAGATTTACGAGAAGAAAGGACATTCCCCCCAATCTTAATTAAAACGATGCGTGCATTCCCAGTAGTTGATGTCATGATGAATACTCAGAATTTTCCAAAACATATTCCGTTGATAGATCAGTTGTTCGAACAGTCGCGCATTCATTTCCTAAATTGAGTTTTATGACAACATTGATGCTTCTTCCATCTAATTTAACTCGTCGTCGATTGCCATTTGCTGCACCGCTGAGGCAAACAGGTATGCCATTGAAGTAAATATCTAACAACTCCGGATTTATTCCCGCTTTGGCCGACCCAACTGCAGCTGCGACTCGTCCCCAATTGGGGTCTCGACCAAAAAAAGCTGTCTTTACTAATGAGTCCCCAGCCACCTTTCGAGCAATAGCAATGGCTTGTTCTTCTGTGCGAGCATTCTCAACTATTATCTCAACAAAGGTAGTTGCACCTTCTGCATCTTGAATTAATTCAATAGCTAGATTGTCACAAACTTTCATTAACGCTTCTAGGAAATCACTCTCTGATGGTTTGTACCTTGACGCACCATTGCAGAGCAGAAGAACCGAATCATTAGTGGAGGTACAACCATCAGCCGAGATACGATTAAAGGTACGCTCGACGCACAGTTTTAAACAACGTTGTAGGTCAATGTCAGATACGTCAGCGTCACTAGTGATAACAACCAACATCGTTGCAAGACTCGGGGCAAGCATTCCTGCCCCTTTCGCCATACCACCTATTGCGTAATTTCCTTGGTTCAAATATGTTTGTTTGGGTTTACTATCCGTTGTCATTATTGCAAGTGCTGCCGCTTGACCATCGCTATCGTTGATTTGCGAGAGTTCATCGATTCCATTCTTAATCTTTGAAAAATCCAGAACTTCCCCAATAATTCCGGTTGAGCAGATCGCTACATCAATAGGGGCTAGTTGAAATTTCTCAGCCACGTATTCTGCAGATTTGTGGGTGACGCTAAAGCCTTCTGACCCTGTGCAGGCATTAGCGCCACCACTATTCAAAAGTATTGCTTTACATTTTCCGGTTTTGGCAATTTCAGTGCTCCAAAGTACGGGGGCAGCTTTCACCTCATTAGTTGTGAAGACTGCAGCGAAATTAAACAGTGGACCAGAATTAAGAACTAAGGCCAAATCTAAGCTTTTTCCCTTCAGTCCACTAGTAACACCATATGCCAGAAATCCTTTGGGGCCATCTACGCTCATGGATAAACTCCAGTAGCATTTAGACCTTCCCTCACATCTAATTTTGTCATCAAATTGAAGTTTTGAATTGCTTGGCCAGCGGCACCTTTAACTAAATTATCTATAGCTACCGTTAGGATGATCTGATCCGATCTTTTATCTATTGATACTTGTAAATGTACATCATTTGTTCCGCATACTGCTTTTGTGTTTGGCAGCTTGCCTGCTGCAAGTAAATGTATAAATAAATTGTCCTGATAAAAGTCTTTAATTAAATCCAAGGCTTCTTCATAGGTCATGTTTCTGTTTGGGGCTTGAATGACTGCGAGTATCCCCCTAGGCATCGGTGCCAAAAGTGGGGTGAAGTTGATCAGGACTTTTTCCGTACCGATTGAGTTGAGGAATTGCTCTATTTCAGGTATGTGTTGATGAGTTCCAGCTATTTTGTATGGCGAAATACTATTCATATTTTCCGATGTCAATAAACGTGCTTCAGCTTTTCTCCCCGCACCCGATGTGCCTGAAACTGCAACAATATTGATCTTGGAAGCATCAATTCGATTGTCCGCTACAAAAGGAGCTAGTGCGAGATTAATCGCTGTCGCATAGCAACCTGGATTCGCGACTCTTGTCGAATTAGTTATTGAGTCAAAGTTGGATGGAGCGTCTGCTAAACCGTACGTCCAACTTCCAGCATACTCACCTGAGTAAAACGTATTCCAATCATTGGGATTGGTTAACCGAAAATCCGCGCCTAAGTCAATTACTAAAACTTCGTCCGGAACATCCTTGAGAAATTTACTCGATTCACCATGTGGCAACGCTACGAAGAGAACATCGAGTTTTGAAAAATCAACATCATCACTTTTAATGAAGGTCTGTTTAATATTCTGTAAATTTGGGAAAAGATTAGGAATTGATTCACCAACATAGTTGCTTGACGTTGCGCAAACTAAAGCGAGGGAGTTATGCGTGGTAATAATTCGCAGCAACTCACCTCCGGCATACCCGGATGCACCTACAACCCCAGCTCTGTACATTTCACCAGTATACCATTTTTATTCACTTAGATGAATGAAGGGTCAGGTCCTGAGTTCGGCTCCATACTGCTTGGCCAAGGTAGCGAGAATCTCTGATTTCCAGCCAGACACGTCTTCCGCAGTTAAGGTTCGATCATGCGATCTAAACTGAAGGGAAATGGCAATCGATTTCTTACCATCAGGAACAGGCGCGCCTGTATAGACATCAAAGATTTGAAACTTTTCCAGATTACTGATTGATAGTTCTTGCAAGGACTTGTGGATCTTCCATATGGGTAATTCTTGCTGCACCACGACAGCTAAATCCTCCTTGGCAATTGGATAGTTGCTTATCGGCTGGGCGATAACCGTTTGATCAGCCAATGCAAAAACTGTGCTCAAATCAATTTCATAACAAGATACTCGATCCTGCAGGGTGGATTCATCAAATAATTCTGGATGTAGTTCACCTGCTATCCCCAAAAACTTCTCGCCTAAGTAGAACTTGGCAGTCCTTCCAGGATGAAAACCTTTCGAACTATCACTAGTGACATCAAAATCAAGGTTAAAGAGATTTAACAATTCCGCTACCAGCTCAATCGCATCAGTCCAAGTCCAAACTCCATTTTTACCCAAGAGCGGATTATCTGCTTTCCTTCCAGTAAGTAAACCTGAAAGCAATTTAGGTTGTCTTGGTAGTATGGCATCAGCTTGCTTTAGTTGTTCACCATTGAGTGGAAATGTAACCTTGGGAATTTTCTCATCACTAATTTTCCGGTACACAGAACCGGTTTCAAATAGATTTAAACTTTCGTTTCCTCGACCAAGATTTCTAATAGCTACTGCCAACAAACCTGGTAGTAATGAGACACGAAGGTATGGCTCTTTTTCAGACAATGGATTGGCTATTTTGACTAAATCTGTCTCCTCAATATCAACAAATCTTAAAGATTGACTAAGAGACACAAATGGATAACTTAAAATTTCAGCAGCACCCTTTGCAGCAAGGAATGTCTTTAATTGATTTAAAGACTGTTGACTAGGTGTAAGTCCAGAACCAATAGAGCTGGAAGGAGTAACTAAAGGGATCTTGTCGTAGCCCAAGACCCTAAGAAGTTCTTCGGCTAAGTCATTAGTATTTGCTAAATCGAACCGCCAACTGGGAATCTCAACTTTGATTGGATCCTTGTCAATTACCAAGCAGCCTAACTGATTCAACATTTCTTGTACATCATTTTCGATAATCTCAAATCCAACAATCGTATTCAGCAAATCTTTGTCTAAAAGAATATTTTTCTTTGCCGTTGGATTAATTTCTTGCCAACGAGAAACACTTTCGACTGTGGAGAAGCGTTCAAAAAGGCTGACCGCATAATTGGAAGCGAAGGCAGCAATTTCTGTATCAACCCCTCTTTCAAATCTCGTAGATGCCTCGCTACTTAGAACATGTCTTCGGGCAGATTCAGAAATCTTTTGCGCTTCGAAATGAGCAGCTTCAAGGATTATGTTAGTGGTGCTGCTATCAATTCCAGATGAGATTCCACCCATCAGTCCAGCAAGTGAAAGAACTCCTCGCTCATCAGCTACTACTAGATCTTTATCTGAAAGTTTTCTGTTTGTATGATCTATAGTTTCAAGCTCTTCATCCGCATTGCTGTAACGAATACAAATCTTCCCTTGTACTTTATTGGCATCGAAAGCATGCAGAGGTTGCCCTATTTCTATCATAATAAAATTAGTTATATCTACCGGTAGCGATATAGAACGCAATCCAGTTAATAACAGCTTTCTCTTCATCTCCCAAGGAGTATCCCGCTCTGGATTGAATCCAGAAATTTTCGTTAGCACTAGGGATCTACATACGTCTTTAGCCTCAATTTTACCTAGCTGCTTAGAATCGTTTTTAGAAGTTTGAACAGTTTTTGTTGTTGGGTCGATGAATTCACAACTAAAGTGACTTGCCAATTCGCGTGCCAATCCACGAATGGACAATGCATAGCCACGGTCTGGTAGGACAGCTAAATCAAATACAGTGTCAATTAACTGCAACTCAGATATTGCGTTAACTCCAACTTGGTAACTATCATCAAGAACCAAGATACCGGATTGCTCATCTCCAATCCCCAATTCTTTTATGCTACATATCATCCCCTCAGAAATTTTTCCGTAAGTTTCCCGAGCAGATATATTGAAATTCTCAGGTAGAACTGACCCTGGAAGAGCTACAACAACTTTGTCTCCCTCTACAAAGTTAGTAGCGCCACAAACAATTCCAACTAAACTGTCTACCCCTTTTCCAATGTTTACTTGACAATAACGGATAGGTTTTTTGTAGTCAGTTAGGTTTTCAATGGAGACAATTTCTCCAACAACTATCGGACCTGCTAATCCCTTTCCAATAAACTGGATATCTTCAACTTCGAAACCTCGCTGGATGAAAGCGGATTGAATCTTTTCTACAGTGTGTTCTTTTCCTAATTTCACATATTCAGCCAACCACGACAATGGTGCTTTCATTATTCTAACTTCCCAAACATATCTGTGAAGCGAATATCTCCTTCGACCATATCACGCATATCAGCAACACCATTTCTAAACATTAAAGTTCTTTCTATTCCCATACCAAAAGCAAAACCAGAATAAATACTGGAATCAATCCCTGCTACCTCTAAAACTTTTGGGTTAACTACTCCACAACCACCCCACTCGACCCATTTACCTTGAAAAAATACGTCCATTTCAGCACTTGGTTCAGTAAAGGGGAAATAGGAAGGTCGCAGTCTCGTTTGTACTTCTGCTCCAAACATTTGTTTAGCAAAATGATCAATAGTTGCCCTTAGATGAGGCATTCCTATACCCTTATCGACAACTAAACCTTCGACTTGATGAAAAACTGGGGTATGTGTTTGATCCAACTCGTCTGATCGAAAAACTTTTCCTGGTGAAATGACATATATAGGCAAACTTCTATTTAACAATGCTCTGACTTGAACTGGTGAAGTTTGTGTCCGTAAGACAATTCCTGATTGGGCATTATCTATGTAGAAAGTGTCTTGCATAGATCTTGCAGGATGATTTTGTGGAATGTTTAAGGCATCAAAATTTAGCCATTCAGCTTCGACCTCAGGACCTTCTTCTACCGAATAACCCATTGAAATAAAAATATTTACGATTGTATTAATTGTCGAATTGAGTGGATGAACTCCACCGCCTTTTCTTGAAACAGCAGCGATTGTTACATCTACTTTTTCATTCGAGACAATTGTTTGAGTTCGTTCAAGAGTGAGCAGTTCTTGCTTTTGTGTTAACAAGCCTAATAGATCGCTACGGTAGTTACCAATAATTGCACCAAAATGAGATCTCTGATCAACACTTAAACTACCAAGTTTTCGATTGGCCAAAGCAAGAGGAGATTTATCACCTAGGTGAGCAATTCGAACTATCTTTAAATCTTCCAGACTACTAGCTTTGGAAATCGCATTTCTTCCTGCCGACAAAGCTTCAGATAGATCCTTTTCAGTGAGTGAATTGTTGGGTTTTTCAGGCATAGATAAATCTTAGGCTCTACTGGGAGATTTTCGTTGGGCAGACACATAAAGACACACCGCAGCTGCTACTGCAGCATTTAGGGATTCAGCCTTACCCAGCATCGGAATTACAACTACTTGATCAGCCATTGCAACCAATAAATCAGATACTCCAGTAGCCTCATTTCCAACAGCCCAAATTACACATCTTGATTTTGGTATATCTAAATCCGAAATAACAATATTTCCAGTTAATGAGGTTACTAGAAGATCGGCATCAAATTTGGATTTGATGTCATCTAAATCATTTAATTGAACATCAGAGATGATGGGTAAGTTAAAAACGCTACCCGCCGAACTGCGAATAAACTTGTTATTTCTTAAATCTACACAGCCTGGACTTAGCAAAACTGCATCAACACCAAAAGCATCTGCTGTTCTAACTATAGTTCCTAAATTTCCAGGGTCGCGGATTTCCTCAAGATAAAGAAGCGTTCTCGCAGAACTTGATATGTCGTCAAGAGTGTATTTAGGAACAATCAGTAATGCAACGATTCCTTGAGGCGATACCGTGCTTGCCAGCTCTTGAAAATCTCTCTTTGAAACTTTGATTATCGGGATCTCAAGATTACCGAATTGAGCCTCAAATGATTCATCTGCAACAAAGAGTGCTAACACTTCTACCCGAGCAGCCAAAGCCATTTCAATTATGGCTTTACCTTCAGCAAGAACTAAATCCGGATTCGCCTTATGGGTTTTGCGTTTTATCCGCTTTGCCTGTTTGAGTAAAAATGCAGCTCTGATATCCGACATCAACTAGACACTTGGAAGCGCGGCTCTGCTTGAAGCGACTAGTTTGGCGAAAGTTTCCGGATCCGAGACTGCAATTTCTGCGAGCATTCGACGGTCTATATCTATCTCAGCTGCCTTGAGTCCTTGCATAAATCTGTTGTAGGTCATTCCGTTTGCTCTACTCGCAGCATTGATTCGTGTAATCCATAAGCGTCGCATTTCTCCTTTTAGCGCACGACGATCGCCATAGGAATAAACGAGCGAGTGAGTAACTTGCTCCTTGGCTTTTGTATAGAGACGAGACCGTTGGCCACGATAGCCACTTGCGCGCTCGAGAGTTGTACGTCGTTTTTTTGCGGCATGAACACCACGCTTTACTCTAGCCATTGTTATCTTCCTTTTTTACCTAGTAAACGTAAAGTTCTTTTAACGTTCGGAGCTTTGACCACAGCGTCTTTTTCCAGTCTTCTGGTGCGCTTAGACGGCTTTCCAGTCATGAGATGTCGCATATTGCTCTGTTCGTGGGTTATCTTCCCAGAACCAGTGAGCTTATAAGTTTTTTTCGCTCGACTATGAGTTTTATTCTTTGGCATTCTTTTTCCTTTCTAATCTTCTTTTGTCTCTAACGTTGAATCCGCAGATTTCTTCTGCTTTGACTTCGAACCTTTGCGCACCGGAGCAATCACCATAACCATATTTCGACCATCTTGTTTTGGAGTTGATTCAACGAATCCAACATCAGTTATGTCTTCTGCTAATCTTGAAAGCAAACGTAAGCCAACCTCTGGTCTCGATTGCTCTCTACCGCGAAACATAATGGTAACTTTAACTTTGTCACCGTGTTTCAAGAATCGTTCAACATGTCCTTTCTTAGTGATGTAGTCATGATCATCAATTTTCGGTCGCAATTTGATTTCTTTAATCACAGTCTGAACTTGATTTCGCTTCGCTTCACGTGCTTTTTGAGCTAACTCGTATTTGTACTTCCCAAAATCCATGATTTTACAAACTGGCGGTTCTGCATCAGGAGCAATTTCAACGAGATCAAGATCGCTTTCGGAAGCTAACCGCAGTGCGTCTTCAATGGTTACAACGCCTACTTGCTCACCTTCGGAGCCAATTAGTCTGACTTCAGATACGCGAATGCGATCATTGATTCTAGGTTCAGTGCTGATATCGCCTCCTGTAAGTTTTAACTAGCAAGGCGCAAAGCGAGTATTCAACAGCCATTGAGGCGTTGACCTTACCAGCAACCCGAGGGCAGGCTGGTGGGAAATATCCGCTTTGACTAGTTTCCTAGCCGGTCTGAGCAAAGTCTATCAGGAGCTGGAATCTGTATTGCTTACCCCCTAGAGGCGACAAGCAATAATTTGAGTTACCAAAATTCCTTTTGCACCTATTTTGTACAACTGATCCATTATCGCATGGACTTCAACACTGGGCACCATCACTCGAATCGCACTCCAACTAGAGTCACGAAGACCAGATATTGTTGGACTTTCAAATCCAGGGGTAATTATGCAGGCTTGTTCAACAAGATTACTTGGAATGTCATAATCCATTAACACATAATCTCTTGCCACAATAACACTATTGATTCGACGAATAAAATCATCTCTTTGCTCATTTGATTCAGATGTATTCCGACCAATGAGAATAGCTTGTGAATACATTATTGGCTCACCCAATTGGTGCAATCCGGCTCTCTTAAGAGTTGTCCCGGTTGCAACCACGTCGGCAACATAATCGGCTACCCCAAGTCCAACAGCATTCTCGACAGCTCCATCTAATTGAACAACTTCTGCTGTTAATTTTTGATTTTGAAGCCATTGATTTAGTAGACCAGGATAAGAAGTAGCAATTCTTTTCTTCGCAACGTTCTTAATATTATCCATACCGTTTGATCCAGCAATTGTAAAGACGGATTTAGCAAACCCAAGTGGAAGTATTTCCTGCACTTCAACTTTACTGTCAGCAACCATATCTTGTCCGGTTATTCCAAAATCTAGATTGCCAGATGCAACATAAATTGCGATGTCCCTAGGACGTAGAAAAAAGAATTCCACATCATTTTGTTTATCACTTACTACCAATGTTTCATGAATGGGCGATGATAAATAGCCAGCTTCTCGAAGCATGCTAAACGCGGGTTCGGCCAATTGACCTTTATTTGGTATTGCAACTTTTAACATATTAATTTCTTCCTACAATTCATTTTGCAACTCTTCAAGACTTATATTCGCCGATACTGCTAGTAGTGCGGTCCAATATAGAAGCTGAGCAATTTCAGCACAGGTATTCTCCTTGGATTCAAACTCAGCCGCCATCCAACTTTCAGCAGCTTCCTCCAAGACCTTTTTTCCAATTGCAGATGATCCAAGTGCTAAGTACATAGCGCTATTAGATTCATCAGGATTTGCAAGTTTTTTCTGTTCTAAGAGATTGTACAGTTCTTCGAAAGTCATATCGACTGCTTCTTTTCATTAATAAGCAATAAACTGGCTGCGGCATGGGCAGCTTCTGCTCCCTTATTGAATTCGATGTTAGTTTTATCAGCTCTTGCCAATGCTTGTTTTTCGTTATCGCAAGTTAGTATGCCAAAACCTATTGGTTTTCCAGAATTCAACATAACCGTCATCAATCCATTTGTTGCTCCTGCTGCCACAAAGTCAAAGTGCGGTGTTTCACCACGAAGAATAACTCCCAGCGCGACAGCAAAATCAAAGTCAGAATTCAATTTTTTACTGCAAGCCAACGGCAATTCAAATGAGCCAGGGACCTCGAATATCTCGTAATTAATTTTGGATAATTTCAAATATTCAACTGCTCCCCAAATTAAGGCTGAGACAATTTCCTTATGCCAACTGGCAGCCACAATCGCACATGAAAACGAACCACCATTAATTATGGACTTATTCGGGATTCCTATACCGCTCATAGGTTTATGTTAGTGGGTTCAAATTGAATCGTGGCCCAAGCGTTCCGCTTTTGTTTCTAAATACTGTAAATTGTATCGATTTGGTGAAATCTTAAGCGGTATTCTATCTATGATTTCTAATCCAAAACCCACTAACCCTGCACGCTTTGCTGGATTATTTGTAAGAAGCTTCATTTTCCGAACACCCAAATCATAAAGAATCTGCGCCCCAGTTCCATAATCTCTTGCATCAACCGGAAGGCCTTGTGCGATGTTTGCATCAATAGTGTCTAGTCCTTCATCTTGAAGTTGGTACGCACGTAACTTTTTCGCTAATCCAATCCCTCTACCCTCATGGCCGTGCATATAGACCAAAACACCAGAACCCTCTTCGGCTATTGCACTTAAGGCAGCATGTAATTGAGGTCCACAATCGCACCTAAGCGAAGCGAATATATCTCCTGTTTCGCATTCTGAATGCACTCTAACCAAAATTGATTTGGAAGAATCAATTTCACCTGCAACAAGTGCGATATGTTCACTGCCGTCAATTGTGCTCCGATAAACATATGCCATAAAATCTCCAAATTCAGTAGGCAATTGAGCTTGTGAAAGCAATTCAACATGGTTTTCGTTGGCACGACGGTAAGCGATTAAATCAGCGATTGAAATCATAAGCAAACTATTTTTATCTGCGAACTCTCTTGCTGCTTTTGCCCGCATCATCGAGCCGTCATCATGAACTAATTCACAAAGAACACCTATTGGAGAAAGGCCTGCTAAAGCTGCCAAATCAACAGCAGCTTCTGTGTGTCCTGCACGTCTCAATACGCCACCTTCTACCGCTCTAAGTGGAAATATATGTCCAGGTCTTCTTAAATCTGATGGTTTTGAATTTTTGTCTGCTAAAACTTTTATGGTGGTAGCTCTATCAGCTGCACTAATTCCCGTAGTAACGTTGTGTGTGGCATCAACAGATACTGTGAAAGCAGTTTGCTTTACGTCCTCATTAAACAATGTCATAGGTGGGATTTGAAGACGAGATAAATCATCATCTAGCATCGGAACGCAAATAACACCTGATGTATGTCTCACCATAAAACCTATAGATTGAACAGTCGTTAATTCAGCTGCCTGAATGAGATCAGCCTCATTCTCTCTATTTTCATCATCAACGACAACTAGAGGCATTCCAAGTGCAAATTGCTCTAGAGCATCTGGTATCGAGTCTAAATGCAAAGCCATCAAGTATTCCTTAAGATATTTTCTACATATTTAGCAATAATATCTACTTCTACATTTACTAAATCTCCTGTTCAAGATCGCCCAGATTCGTAATCTGAAGCGTTGTTGGAATTAGCGAGACTTCAAACCAAGTTTCTGACAAATCTGAAACTGTCAGTGATACACCATTTAGTGCAACGGATCCTTTTTTCGCTAAGTACTTCTGCAATCCAACGGGTATGCTAAATCGGTAAGTAACCCAGTTATCAGATTGGACTTTCTGCTCTAATTGTGCAACGCCATCGATATGACCCTGCACCAAGTGTCCATCTAATCTATCTTGTACTTTCAATGGTAATTCAAAGTTGACATAGTCCTTCTGATCTATCCTAGATAAATTTGTGACTGAGAGTGTAATCCCCATAACAAATACATCGAAAACTTGAGCGTCTAAATCCATATTAGAGACAGTTAAACAAACGCCATTTATTGAAACGCTAGATCCAAGATCGAATTCGCTATTTTTTGGAAGTTGAAAAGTCATAATTCTTCCGGTTGGAGAGTCGGAAAAATCAGTCAACTTTACTTTTCCGTGAATCAAACCAGTAAACATTAGGCACTCACCGCGAATTGATAGATAGAAAGAAAATCTGAGCCGATTCTACTATGGCTTTTCAAATGTGGACGCAGCGCTTCCTTGATATCGTTTACACCTAGTGTGTCAATCGCAGACAACCCATCCGCTCCAATAATGATAGGTGCAGTAAACCAAAAAAGTTCATTTACTAAGCCAGATCGAATAAATGCGGTTGACAACTTTGGTCCTGCTTCCACAAGTACAGAAAGTTCCTGTCTATCCCAGAGTTTCTGCAGCACATCATCAAGTTCTATAGATTGATAATGCGATACCTCACGTTTTGCATTAAAAATGGGATGATCGAGGGGAATACTCTCCGAACCCAATAGATGGAGATTCGGCTGTTGTAAATGCATTTCACTATCGCTGATCCGAGCCGTGAAAGATGAATTATCCAGCAAGGTAGTTTTTACACTTGTGATTATTGCATGTGATTCTGACCTGAGATTGTGAACCAAATTGCGAGATTCAATACCTGTTATCCATTTGGATGAACCAGAATTGGTAGCAACTTTACCATCTAGGGATGTAGCAATTTTCAAGCGCAGATAAGGACGTTGTTGGTCCATAGCTATTGTTAACCATGGATTTAGTGCAGACGCTTCTTCCAGCATAACTTCATTTATAACTTCAATTCCATGTTCAGTTAGATATTTTGCCCCGAACCTACTTTGAGAAGTAACGTCTACTTGAGCAATGATTACTTTCTTTATTCCTGCTTTGATTAATTCACGTGTACAATCAGTATCTCTATCTAATCTAAGACAAGGTTCGAGAGTTAACACCGCAGTGGATCCCATCAACTTTAAATCCGTTGATTGAATAGCTTCTATTTCGGCATGCCTTGTGCCTCGACCTTTGTGATATCCCTGAGCTAGATACTCGCCCTCAGAATTTAAAATGACACAACCAACTCGAGGGTTCGGACCTATTGGCGCATCGTTGCTTTGTGCAATTTTTATAGCATGCGACATCGCAATATGTTCAGCCGAATTCACAGCCACCATTTCAGCCTCCGACAGCGTTTCGCAAATTTTGAATTGTTTGAGCTGGATTTTCTGATTTATATACAACCGAACCTGCAACAAACACATCTGCTCCAGCTTTGAATGCATCATTGATTGTTTCTAAATTGATACCACCATCAGCTTGAATATGTATGTCTAATCCATTCTCAGATATGAACTCCCTAGCTAAAAAGATCTTATGAGTCATCTCATTTATATACTTCTGTCCCCCAAAACCTGGATCAACAGTCATAATTAACAAAAGATCAAACTCTCTAATCAAATTCTTGACTTCATTGAAATCAGTACCAGGTTTTATAGCTAAGCCGGGCTTTATTCCCTTGCTTTTTAGCCCTCTGGCAATTTCAACCCATTCCTTAGTTGCTTCATAATGAAACGAGATTCGATCTGCGCCTGCTTCAACATAATGATTTACCCATTCTTCAGGATTGGCTATCATCAAATGCACATCTATTGGTAAATCAGAATGTCTATTAACTGCTTCAACCATTGCGGGACCAAAAGACAAATTGGGAACAAAATGTCCATCCATTACATCTAAATGCAACCAATCAGCGGCGCTAGATACTCGATCGATTTCGCCAGCCATATCCAAAAAATTGGCGTTTAAAATACTTGGCGTAATCAACATACCAAAAGCCTATCCCACTTTAAGTAGTGCTAAGAACATGCCGTCTGTGTCATGAATATGCGGCCATAGTCTCAAAAAAGGTCCACGTTCCATTGGCACCCAAGGCAACATTTGTGTAGCATCAATAATTTCAATTTTCGTCACCTTCGCTGCAAACTCGACCACTTCAACAGTTTCTCTTGGGTGTAGCGAACAGGTGGTATAGGCGACGATTCCACCACTCCTAGTGAGATTAATTGCTCTGGTAAGCAATTTCTTTTGCAAGTCAACTAACTGGACCAAATCAATTTCCTGCTTGCGCCACCTAGCCTCTGAACGCCTTCTAAGTGCGCCAAGACCTGAACACGGGGCATCAACTAAAACTCTGTCAAATTCTTGTTCCCATTCCTGAGTAAGTGAATCACCCACCGTTGTGTTGATATCTAACTTTAAACGTAAAGCACTTTCAGTGATCAATTTTGCTCGATGTGGATGTAATTCATTTGCAGATAGTTTTACTTTTCTCGAACTTGCCCAAGAGGCAAGAAAAACAGATTTTCCACCCGGACCGGCGGTTAAATCTAGCCAATTAATGTCTTTACCTTCTACAGGCGTTAGTAAACTCGCGAGAGCAACGAGCTGGCTTCCTTCATCCTGAACGATTAGTTTTGAAGTGAGCACACTTTGACCCACCGAAATCCGATTTTGTCTCTTAAAAGCAAAGGGAGACAAATTACCTGGTTTCAAATCAGATAAAACTGAGTGAAGATTCGGTGGCCTTAGAAAAGTAACCTCGGGTGGTCTATTTAAGCATTCTAGAAATGACTCAAGTTTTTTTCTGTCAGAAAACTGGGTCGAAAAGTGGGAAATAATCCAATCGGGAAAAGAATATTTAATACCAAGGGCCTCTGTTTCATCTTTTTCACGATTGATAATTGTTTCCCAATATTGTTTATCGTTTTGTACGTATTTGCGTAGTATTCCATTTACAAATCCAACAGCTCTTTCACCTACGATTCTTCTAGCGAGTTCTACGCCTTCATTGACAACTGCATGAGGAGCAATGTTTCTGATAAGGTGTGAATATGCAGAAATCTCCAATACAATCAACAGATCTGGCTCAATCTCCTTTAATGAACGGTTTGAAACTTTTTCAAGAGTGAAGTCTAGGTAGCGCAAATATCTCGTTGTTCCATTGATTAGATCAGTCACTAAAGACGCATCAAGTGGACTTAATTTGTGCCGCGAAGTTAAATCATTACTTATAAGATTGGCGTATGCCCCTTCAAATTTTATTCTTTTCAAAGCTTCTACCGCGATATAGCGTGGGTTAATCATTCGAAGCGCACTTTGTCCGTATGTAATCCATTGTACCAATCTGTCGCAGACATCAACTTTCTTCCAGCCGGCTGCACAAGTAGCAGATTTAGATCACCTGTGCCAGTGCCAACTCTTATAACTCCATTTGTTTTAACAACTCTTCCTGGCTCAAGACCATAAGTATCTGATTTAGATGCACGGCCAATCTTTACTCGACTTTCCAGGAAATGTGTATAAGCAATTGGACCTGCGGAACAGGCCCTTATCAAATTGAAAATTTCTGTTTGGGAATCATTCCAATTAATCATCTCCTCACCCGGTTTCAGCTTTGGAGCTAAGTTTGATACCTTCGCATCTTGCTCAACTAGGTTTATTTTTCCTTCAGTTATTTCTTGTATTGATTCTTTAATGATTTCAATTCCCATTTGTGTCAATTCCTCAAACACTGATATAGCGTCATCTTGTTGAGTAATAGCACAACGCTGTTGATTAAGTATTGGACCAGAGTCCATACCTTCATCAAGCTTAAAAAAGGTTACCCCAGTTTCAGATTCATCAGCCATAATTGCTCTTTGAATCGGAGCTGCTCCCCGATACTTAGGTAGCAGTGAATAATGTAAGTTGAACCATCCGTACTTTGGAACGTCTAACAAGTCTTTTGGAATCAAATTACCATATGCAACAACAACGATTAAATCCAAATTCATTGTCTGGATAAATCTTTTTAAGTCGGCATCGATCAAAGTAGCCGGCTTTATCAACTTCAATCCAAGATTACTAGCAATTTCAGAAACAGCTGATTGAGATTGCTTTTTGCCTCTACCTTGAACAGAATCAGGCTTTGTAATAACCAGAACGATTTCGTGATTAAGACCATTTAATGCAACTAAAACACGTCCAGCTATTTCAGGTGTACCAGCAAAACCAATACGCATACGTTATCTAATCACACCACGTTGAGCATGTGGACTTACTCGAATCTGAACTCCATTTTTAAACCAATCAGTTTCTCTAACTAATTTCATTGCATCCTTGCGCCGCTGCCCGTCCATTCGATCTAAAAAAACTATCCCGTTTAAATGATCTGTTTCATGCTGTAGCACTCTTGCCAAAAATTCTGTCCCGTGAATCTCTACTGGCTCGCCATATTCATTGAAGCCCTTTGCAATTGCAGACATTGAACGCAGGCAGTCATAACTTACTTCAGGTATTGATAAGCAGCCCTCACTACCGTCTTGTTGTTCTTCGGAAAGTTCAAGAGTTGGGTTAATTAAGTGACCTGGTTCTTCCATGTCTTCGGTAATGAATGTAAAAACTCGAAGTGATACCCCAATCTGCGGCGCAGCTAGCCCTGAACCTGGTGCTTCAAGCATCGTTTCAGAAAGGTCCTTTACCAAGTTTCTTAGTTCTTTATCAAAATCCTTGACAGTAGTTGCGGGAGTTGTAAGAACTGGGTCACCTAACAACCGAATATCTCTCAGAGTCATAAGACCAATTCTAGAGCTTGAAGCTATAGATCATCGGGGTCTATCCGAACTAAAACAGATGTCTTGCGATTGACGCTTCTTGATACTACCCAACTTCGAAGAAGCCTTACCAAGCTTTCCGAAGAGTTTTTTGGTACTGAAACAAGAATCGATGCAGGATGCTTCTCCATTTGCAAAATCGTGTTCTCAACAGGCCCCCAAACCTGGGCGAATTCAGGTAACTCTTTTTGAAGTTCACTTAAAGCGGTTATGTCTCCGAAAACTTGTGCTGTCCGTGAATATGGATTGAGTCTTGTTTCTATTCTCTCTTGCAAAAGATCATCCGCTACCGGGAAATTATTGCTCTTTACAAAAGCCTGCAGCAGAGAATTTGATGGGTCTCCAATAACTTGCATCTCTCCCCCAGGCATAAGTTTGCTACGCAATAAAAACAAGTGCCTTATGAACCTAATTCGACTATTTCCTTCAGGGCGAGCTAAGGATAGATAACTATCCAACACCACAATTCCTGAAAATTCTATGTTTGGCTCCACGCCTGGAGTTGCAATAATAAGCTGATTAGGCTGGGCAGCTACTTGCGGACGATTTTCGAAATCCAGATACTTGACAAGAGTGTTGGGAAATGCTTTGCCTAATTCCTCCGCAGTTCTCTCAACTCCTACCACTACTGAACGAAAATCGATTCCACCACATTTGTGACAAATTTGTTGGGTCACTATATTCCCACAGCGGGCACACTGGGGAATTTTCCTACCCTTAGATAACGAAATTCTGTATTTGCATTTAGGGCAATCAAGCAAGTTGGCACAATTAATGCATCGAACCAAAGGTAAATAACCTTTTCTTGGAATAGAAACAAGGACCGAACCGATAAGCAGTGACTCTCGAATCAAATTGAAGGTGTCACTTGGGATTCTTGTTCGAATGGATGATTCATTCAAAGAATCATCTACCACGCGACCTAGTGACGAAATTTTTTTATTTAAACAATTGATTTCTACCGCACTTCCAGATTTTACTAGCTGCCTTGATTCAATTGATTGAGCCCTAGAAGCCAAAATTACTTTTGTCGTTGATATCTCAGATCGCCAGATGGCTACATCTCTTGAATTCCAATATGGTGATTGTGGTGATGTATATAAGTCATCACCATCATCAAAAACAAAAATCTGCTCCAATTTTTTTAGGGGAGAAAAAACAGAATTACGTGTACCTACTATTAAATCACTAACCCCTCTTAATACCTTTAAAAACTCCCTATAGCGAGCTTCGGGTGGTAAACTCGAAGTAATAGCAGAAATTCGCGATGGATCAACCATAATTGACAAATTTTCAACAAGTCTTTTCACATCATATTGATCAGGTAATAAGAAAATGGTATTTTTAATTCCATTTTTTACGAGATCTAGTATGAAATAATCAAAAGTATCTGAGATGGCTAAATTTAGTACAGCGATTTTATCAAGTTGGTTTGAATCTAAAAATCTATTTAAATCTGGGTAATGCTCAATCGCACTTAAGTCCTTGTTTGGAACTGATGAGTTTGCATCTTTAAAACCCGACTCGGCCCGTTTATGTCTTTGCGGAACGGCTACCTTGATTACATCATAAAGATTCCCGACGTTTCGAAATGCTACTAACCTACAAACATTAAGAACTTCATCAGTTAGGACAACTTCTGGTGATATCACGTTCTCTAGTTCAACCAATGCTCCAGTGCGATCTGATGCACCTTTGATAGCCACAACAAATCCATCCAGTCGTCGCTTTCGAAATGGCACTCTGACGCGAATACCGGGTTGAACTAGATTGGATAATTGTTCGGGAATCAGATAATCAAATTCGTGATCAAGATGCGGAACATCTGAATCTATAATTACTGCAGCGATTTTGTTTGACATCGCTCGTCCTCAATCAAACTAAAGACTTAAGTTCCGAAACTCGATTGGTGTTTTCCCAGGTAAATCCATCGCGTCCAAAGTGTCCATAAGCGGCCGTTGGAAAATATAAGGGACGCAAAAGATTCAAATCTCTAATGATTGCTCCAGGCCTCAAATCGAAAACCTCTAGCACTAAATCAGCAATTTTTTCATCAGGAATCTCTCCAGTTCCAAAAGATTCCACATACAAACCAACAGGTCTGGCGACACCTATCGCATATGCAACTTGAACTTCGCATTTTGATGCCAAGCCGGCTGAAACTATGTTCTTAGCCACCCAGCGCATTGCATAAGCGGCTGATCTATCTACCTTTGATGGATCTTTTCCAGAAAAAGCTCCACCGCCATGCCTAGCCATCCCGCCGTAGGTATCTACAATTATTTTTCGACCAGTTAAACCAGCATCACCCATCGGTCCACCAATTTCAAAACGACCAGTTGGATTGATGAAAATATTTACATTATCAATGTCAATTCCAGTTTCTACTTGGACTTGCTCGATAACGGGCGAAATTACGTGCTCTTGTATTTCAGGTTTAAGCTTTTTATCAAGATCAATATTTGATGCATGCTGAGAGCTGACTACGACAGTATCTATTCGAATTGCCTTGTCGGAATCGTATTCAATTGACACTTGTGTTTTACCATCTGGTCGCAAGTAAGCTAATTCTCCACTCTTTCGCACTTGTGCTAACTGACTTGACAAACGGTGTGCAATTGTGATTGGCAGTGGCATTAATTGTGGAGTTTCAGAAGTTGCATAGCCAAACATCAAACCCTGATCGCCAGCACCCTGTTTATCTAGCGGATCTACAGATCCAGCTCTTTCTTCATACGCATCATTAACACCTTGAGCGATATCTAGTGATTGTGAACCAATGGAAACACTCACACCACAAGAATGTCCATCAAATCCCTTAGCACTTGAATCATATCCAATTCCAAGCACAACATCGCGAACGATTGCCATAACGTCTGCAAATCCTTGCGTTGTAACTTCACCAGCAACGTGCACCTGTCCAGTAGTTAACATAGTTTCAACGGCCACGCGACTTGCAGGGTCTTGCCCTAATAAATCATCTAAAATTGCATCTGATATCTGATCTGCCATCTTGTCAGGATGACCTTCAGTAACTGATTCTGATGTGAAGAGTCGGCGCGCCAACTTAACTCCTTAAATTCTTGGTAAGACTACCTTAGTGCTCTGACTTCCATAATTCTTTGATTGAGTCAAGAATTTTATGAGCCGCTTGGTCTTTTGTAACTGTACCTGACGAGACAATCCCATTCTGGCTTATCAAATGGATCTCAGTGTTAATCGCACCAAATCCTTGATTGAACCCAACTTGGTTTGCAACCATCAAATCACATTTCTTTGCCGCTAACTTCGTTATGGCTTTGGGAATAACTTCTTCAGTTTGAGCGGCAAAACCAACCAAGAATTGATTTTCTAATTTTCCCTTTGATAATCGCGACAAAATATCTTCAGTAGCTACTAATTGCAAGTTCATACCAACAGATTTTTGTATCTTTTCATATTTTTTATCTACTGAAAAATCGCTAACTGCACCCGCCATAATAACTAAATTGTTTAGTTTTGCTAACTCAAGCGTCTTACTGCTCATTTCATTGGCTGAAATAACATTATGAATTTCAATGTCATGAGGCGAAACTGCTGTATGTTGAGCAACGATTGCAGTTACTTTTGCACCTCGCAGGTAAAGCGCTCGACAAATGGCAGCTCCCATTTCACCAGATGACTTGTTGCTAATAAATCTAACTGGATCAATTTCTTCAACGGTTCCACCTAATGTAACTAGCGCTTTTACTCCCGAAAAGTCCTGAACAATTTTTTCTTTTGCCAAATAGGTGTTCACTAATCTCGATATTTGATCTGGCTCAGGTAGCCGACCAATTCCCTCATCACCCCGCGCCAATGGACCAGCATCAGGATTAATAACTATATGTCCGCGCTTTTTTAAAGTATTAACGTTTTCACTGGTTGCTTGATTAGTCCACATTTCAGAGTGCATTGCTGGAAAATAGATAACCGGAGCAGTAGTTGTGAGAATAATCGCCGTTAACATATCATTAGCAGCACCCGATGCTGCTCGAAAAAGCAAGTCAGCAGTTGCTGGAGCGACAATAACCAAATCAGCAGATCTAGCTAACGCAACATGAGCTACTTTGTCTGTCGCCTCGAAGACTTCTGCATAAACTGGCTTTCCAGTTATCGCTTCCCATGTTGCTTTACCAACAAAATTCAGAGCACTTGGCGTTGGAACTATCGTTACATCGTGACCAGATTCATTTAGCAAACGACAAATTAAAACAGCTTTATAGGCTGCTACTCCGCCTGATACGCCGAGAATAACCTTCGGCATTTGAGATAACTTACTACTCGTTTGTTTTGCTTAACTCTGGCTCAGTTCGCTCGTAACTGAGTAGATCAGCATCAATTTCACGCAATGCGATCGAAAGTGCTTTTTCTTGCACGTGACTATCAACTAGCGGACCAACATATTCCAGTAATCCTTCACTTAACTGTGAGTAATAGGCATTTATCTGTCGAGCCCGTCTTGCCGCGTAAATTACTAATTGATATTTAGAACCTGCTTTATCAAGCAAAGAATCTATCGGTGGATACGTAATTCCTTCAGGCCTTTGGTTTACCCCAGACATCGCACTTCCTTTTTCACTCTTGGTCAGGGAGTAAGGGTAGCAGTTGGGCAATCGCCTCTGTAACGGTGTCATTCTCAATCTGAAATCTGAACTCCCCTCTAGCAGCAAGTTCAGCCTGCGCTATTGCGAGACGAGCTTCGCGATCCGAAGGCGTTTCGGTACCCCTGGTCGTGAGTCTTTCGGCCAAAGCTTCTAAAGATGGAGGTATCACCATCACGTCAATCACATCAGGAATCTGTGTTTTTATCTGTCGTGCACCTGCTAATTCGATTTCTAACACAACTAGCTTGCCCTCGCGAAGTTTCTCCAGAACTGGGGCTTTTGGTGTTCCGTAATAATTTCCAGTGTATTGCGCCCATTCTAAGAGTTCGCCGTCTTTAATCATTTGTTCAAATTCTGATTCTGTTACAAAAAAATAATCGACGCCATGTATCTCATTTTCTCTTGGTGTTCTCGTGGTTGCTGAGATTGAAAGCCATACGTCGCTTCTTAGCGCCTTTAGTTCTTTAACAATTGTTCCTTTACCTACACCAGAAGGTCCAACTAACATCAAAAGGGTCATATACCCACCGAAAGAGATTTTTTGATGCTGTGTACCTGAGTAACTGGATCTATAGCCTGCAGAATGGGGCGGCCAATCACTAAAACATCGGCACCATCAGAAATTGTTTGCGCTGGAGTTGCAACACGTGCCTGATCGTTAATTAAATCACTTGGGATTCGAACACCTGGCACAATGAGTTTCACTTTGTTGCCAAATGCTTTTCGAATACTAACGACTTCTAGTGGCGAACAGACAATAGTTGAACATCCTGCAGAGATTGCTTGTTCGGACAAATTTAAAACTAGATCCTCAATTTGCATATGAGAAAAAGTTTTCACATCATCAATCCTTAATGACGTTAAAACTGTAACCGCAGCTACTTCAATATCTCCTGCGGCTGCTACCGCACTTCTTAACATCTCGCTACCACCCAAAGCGTGTACAGTAATAATGTCTGGTTGAAGAAGTTTCAGGCTGGAAATTGCATTAGAGACTGTCTGTGGGATGTCGTGCAATTTTAAATCGAGAAATATTTTACTTTCTTTCGCCGCTTCTTTGATTCTTTTAAAGCCATCGTTACCATCTCTAAGGTAAGTTTGAAGTCCAATTTTAAACATCTCCACTTCAGAAGCTAATAGATTTGTGAACTTTACGGCTAAATCGATACTGCTGACATCGAGAGCTAATGCAATTGGGGCTTTCATTTAGATGCCTCAAAAACAGTGTGTGCGTGACCAATAGCATCTGTAAGTTTTCCAAATCCACGTTTACCAAGTTCTTCTCGAAGCTCTCGCTGAATGCGCCAAGGTGCTGACGGATCATTAAAGATAGTGGTTCCAACACTTACTGCACTTGCACCTGCGAGAATCATCTCAAGTGCATCTGCACCAGATCGAACACCGCCCATACCTAAGATTGGTAAATTTGGAAACTCAGCATGTACTTGCCAAATAGCTCTAACAGCAACTGGGCGAATAGCTGGCCCTGATAAACCTCCAGTGCCGCCAGAGAGCACGGGTCGCATTTGATCCAAATCAATAGACATGGCAAGCAATGTATTAATCATCGCAACACCATCTGCTCCAGCATCAATAACAGATCTTGCAATTCCAACAATATCTGTAACGTCAGCAGTGAGTTTCGCAATAACTGGTGTGTTACTTGTAAGTGCTCGGCGCACTTCCGTTATTGCGGCAGCTGAAGCCGCTGCATCGCAGGCAAATACCTGTCCTCTTGATTCAACATTGGGACAGGAGATGTTTACTTCAACTGCAGTTAACCAATCTAATTCTCGAAGCCGCCGTGCAACTCGGCCATACTCCTCTACGGTATTGCCAGCGATTGAAACCACCGTGCGGACTTTTCGTGCCTGCAGCCAAGCTAAATCATTTTCCAAAAAGTCATCAATACCTGGACCTTGCAAACCTATTCCATTTAGCATTCCACTTGGAGTTTCTGCCATTCGAGGAGTTGCTCGTCCCGATCTAGCTCGGAGCATTATCGATTTAGTAACAATCCCGCCGATCGCAGCAATATCGAAAAAGTTATCTAATCCTTGACCGCTTGCAGCACAACCTGAGGCCGTAAAAACTGGCGCAGGAATCCGCACGCTGCCAAGTTGAGTACTTGAATCAACTAGTAAAGAGTCAATTGGTGCGTTAGCTGGACCTGATCCACGAAGAGATGTGCCAACCATCAATGTCCACCCATAGCATCCGCGCCATAAACATCGCTTGGCAATTTATTGATGTCGGCAAATCTAACTTGAGCAGCATCAAACACTGGGCCTGATATGCAAGATCTAGTCATCTTTGTAATTCCATTTTCATCAATAATCGGTAAAACGCACGTCATGCAAACACCAATTCCACACGCCATAGCTTCTTCTACTGCAACTTGGGCAATCGCTCCATTGTCTTGAGCTATTTGTGCAACTGCAGAAAGCATTGGCATTGGACCACACGCGTATACAACTGCAGCATTGTGCTTCGACATAACATCAGGTAAAACATCAGTAACACGTCCCATAGTTCCTAACGAACCATCTTCAGTTGTTATAGTTAAAGAACCACCAATTCGTCGAGCTTCCAACTGGCCATAAACCTTCAGATCAGTTGCAGCTCCATAGATTGAGTCAAGGCGACAACCTCGTTGAATTAAAACTTTCCCTAGCCAAGGTAAATTGGCAGCACCATAACCACCACCAACTAGCACGGTAGCAACTGGGTTTTTAGGAATTGGATACGGTTTGCCGAGAGGCCCTACTAGGTCCAGGGAATCATCGCGTTTACGGCTTGCAAGCCATCTAGTGCCTGGACCTTCGGCACTCACCACTATATCTATTACCCCGCCATATGAAGAACGATCATCAACACTGGCGATACTAAAAGCACGACGGAGTAGCATCGACGAGTTTTCGCCACCGACTGCAACTGTAACGAATTGTCCTGGCCGAGCAGTTTCAGCAATACCAGCACAGGCAATAGATATCACTGAATAAAAGCCAGTTTTTCGCACACCAATAATTTTTCCGATGGTTTGCACTGGATTGTTATTCATTGATTGGCTACCGTTCCTAAATCCAAAGCATACTCTTGTAGAGACTTAACAGCATATTTTTCTATTTGACGTGCTGCAATTCCCTCTACTGCCGCAATCAAACCTTGAATAGTGGTAATCATCGGAACTGATGCTGTGACCGCTGCCGTGCGTATCTCATATCCATCTACTCGTGCACCAGTTCCGTAGGGTGTGTTTACCACTAACGCGACCTCACCGGACATAATTGCTTGAACGGTAGTTTTCGAACCTGGTTCAGCTTGATCAATTAGATGTTGTTTAACCACTATTTCACAATCAACGCCATGCTTTGCAAGAACTGAAGCTGTCCCATATGTAGCCAAGATCTTAAAACCCATATCATTTAGCCGTTGTATTGGTGTAATCATGCTTCGCTTATCTCTATCTGCAACAGAGACGAAAATTTTGCCACTCGTAGGAAGTCCGGCTGAATAAACTGCACTTTGAGATTTTGCAAATGCTAAACCAAAATTGCGATCAATTCCCATTACTTCACCAGTTGATTTCATTTCTGGACCAAGCACAGTATCAACGCCGTGAAAACGTCCAAACGGAAGCACAGCTTCTTTAACTGCAATTGGACCAGTACTAAAGGAGTGGCTGCGTTTAGCAGGCAATAATTTATCTCGATAAAGATCTTGTATTGAAGCACCTAACATAATTCTTGCGGCAGCTTTTGCTAATTGAACGTTTGTTGCTTTGGAGACAAAAGGTACCGTTCGGGATGCCCTCGGATTTGCCTCTAACACGTAGAGAGTGCCAGAACTGAGTGCAAATTGAATATTCAGTAATCCAACCACTCCAAGACCGGATGCGAGCTTTGCTGACGCTTCTGCGATTCGTTGTATTTCTAAATCCCCCAAAGTGACTGGAGGAAGTGTGCAAGCCGAATCGCCCGAGTGCACACCAGCTTCCTCGATATGTTCCATTACGCCACCAAGAAAAAGCTCTTGACCGTCATAGATAGCATCCACATCTATTTCAATTGCATCATCTAAAAACTTATCTACCAGTACTGGACGATCTGGAGTTATTTCAGTGGCACGGTTGATGTATTCCGTAAGCATTTGATCGTCATAAACAATTTCCATTCCTCTTCCACCAAGTACATAGCTTGGTCTCACCAGCACTGGATACCTAATGCGATGAGCAATCGCCAATGCTTCATTAACTGAAACAGCCATTCCATTGCTTGGGGCCAACAACCCCAGCTTGCGCAGCAGTGAATCAAATTCGCCGCGTTCTTCAGCTCTGTGTATGGCCTCAGGTTGGGTACCAACAATCTTTACTCCAGCTTGTGCGAGTCCTGCAGCAAGTCCGAGTGGAGTTTGACCTCCAAGTTGGACTATTACACCAGCAATTTTTCCTGATTTTGATTCCGCAGCGATAACTTCAAGTACATCTTCTAGAGTTAATGGTTCAAAATACAACCGATCTGAGGTGTCATAGTCAGTTGATACTGTCTCGGGATTGCAATTAATCATAATCGTCTCATAGCCTGCTTGTCGTAGCGTCAAAGCAGCATGTACACAGGAATAATCAAATTCAATTCCCTGGCCGATTCGATTTGGACCTGAACCTAGAATTATTACCTTTTCTTTCTCACTGGGCATAACTTCTGTTTCTTCATCGTATGATGAATAGTGATAAGGGGTTAAAGCCTTGAATTCTGCAGCACAAGTATCAACTGTTTTATAAACAGGAACAATCTTCATTTTCTGTCGGATGTTTCTTACTTCAATTTCTGAGATACCTCGCAATTTAGCAATTTGTAAATCACTAAATCCATTTCGCTTGGCAAGTTGCAAAATATCCACATCAAGCGATTGTGTTTGTTTGATTTTTTCCGCGATCTGGTTAATCTGCTTTATCTGTTCTAAAAACCACGGATCTATAGCAGTCGCATCAAAAACATCAGTGATTGATACTCCATTGTGCAGTGCTTGCTGCACGGCTTTGATTCGACCGTCGCGTGGTCTCTTAATTATGTTTAGCCACTCTTCTTTAGTTTTACTCGAATATAGCCAATCAAATTCTGAACCGCTTTTTTCCAAACTTCGCAATGCCTTCATCAATGATTCAGAGAATGATCTGCCTATTGCCATTGCTTCACCAACACTTTTCATTGTTGTAGTCAAAGTGTCATCAGCATCAGGAAACTTTTCAAATGCGAATCTAGGAATTTTTGTTACCACATAATCTAAAGTTGGTTCAAATGATGCCGGTGTTTCCCCAGTTATATCATTTCTAATCTCATCTAATGTATATCCAATTGCTAATTTGGCTGCAATCTTTGCAATCGGAAAACCAGTTGCTTTACTTGCTAGCGCAGAAGAACGAGATACCCTGGGGTTCATTTCAATTATTATCACTCGACCGGTATCTGGTTCTACAGCAAACTGTATATTGCATCCACCAGTATCAACTCCGACTTCTCTGATAACTTCAATCGATAGATTTCTTAGATTTTGGTACTCTCTATCAGTTAAAGTCAGTGCTGGGGCTACGGTTATTGAATCTCCAGTGTGTACTCCCACAGGATCAACATTTTCTATTGAACAAACAACAACGACGTTATCCTTGGCATCTCGCATTAATTCAAGCTCATACTCTTTCCAACCTAAAATAGATTCTTCTAGCAGAACTTCCGTAGTTGCGCTTGCCTGCAAGCCAGCTGATGCAATTCGATCAAGGTCGGATTGATTGTAAGCAATTCCTGATCCGGCACCACCCATTGTGAATGATGGCCTAACAACAAGCGGAAAGCCAAGTTCCTTGGCAGCTAAATTCACTTCGTCGCTGTTGTGGCAGATAAAGCTGCGCGCAACCTCGCCACCAATTTTTCGACAAACCTCTTTAAAAGATTCGCGATTCTCCCCTTTCTGAATCGCATCTGCGTTAGCTCCAATTAACTCAACACCGTATTTATCTAATATTCCACTGTGGAACAACTCCATCGCCATATTAAGCGCTGTTTGTCCACCTAACGTAGGTAATAAAGCATCTGGTTTTTCTTTAGCAATTATTGCTTCACAGATTTCTGAAGTAATTGGTTCAACGTAAGTCGCATCTGCAAAATCAGGATCAGTCATAATTGTAGCTGGATTACTATTTACCAGAATTACCCGGATTCCTTCACTACGCAGTACGCGACATGCTTGAGTTCCAGAATAATCAAATTCGCAGGCTTGTCCTATCACTATTGGCCCTGATCCAATAACCATTACTGACTTTATGTCTTGACGTTTAGGCATCAGTGTTCAACTTTTCATCTTTGTAGTAACCCTAGAAATTTATCAAAAAGATACTCTGCGTCGTGTGGACCTGCTGCTGCTTCTGGGTGATATTGCACACTAAATGCTGGCACCGAAGTTAACTCTAGGCCCTCAACTACGCCATCATTTAGACATCGATGAGTTACTTTTCCATCTCCAAATGGTGTGCTGAAAACATTGTTATCTGGTGCTGCTACCGCGAAACCATGATTGTGTGCGGTAATTGCAACTTTTTCAGATATTAAATCCTGAACTGGTTGATTTATCCCTCGATGACCGAATTGGAGTTTGTATGTTTCAAGTCCCAATGCAAGTCCAAACAATTGATGTCCAAAACAGATTCCAAATAATGGTACATGTTGTTCTAAAACCTGCTTTATCTTTTCTATAATTTCTTTTGCAGTGGCTGGATCACCAGGTCCATTACTTAGGAATATTCCATCATATTTACCACCAATAAGCTCTGATACATTTGTATTCGCCGGGACTACGTGCGTCTCAATATTTCTCTTTGCAAATAGCCTTGGGGTATTACGTTTTATTCCAAGATCTATAGCTGCGACACGATATTGCACTTTGCCATTGGCCGGCACTATATATTGAGATTTAGTTGAAACTTCTTCAGTTAAGTTTCTACCTTTCATACTCGGCTGGTTGTTTACAAGTGCAACCATCTCTTCATCAGATTTGATATGGGTCCCTGAGAATATTCCTGCTCGCATCGCGCCTCTATCGCGCAGATGGCGAGTGATTGCTCGAGTGTCTACGTTGCAGATGCCCACAATTTTTTGGTATTCAAGATCGCTGAGTAAATCCCTGTTTGACCGCCAGTTAGAAGAAATTCTGGACGGATCCCTCACAACATAACCTGAAATCCAAATTCGATCTGACTCTGCATCCTCATCATTCATTCCGGTATTTCCAATATGTGGTGCTGTTTGCACCAGAATTTGACCACAATAAGACGGATCGGTAATGGTTTCTTGATATCCCGTCATTGGGGTTGCAAAAACTAACTCGCCGAAAGTTAATCCCTCAGCACCCCAGGAATTTCCTCTGAATAATCGTCCATCCTCAAGAACCAAAACAGCATAATTGGAATTAATCAAGCTTGTATCTGACTATTTTTAACTGTGAATTTGCCTCGATAGATAGTGTGAACGACTCGTCCAGGCAAGGTTAATCCCTGATACGGTGTGTTTTGACTTTTACTAGCTAGATTTTCTGGCTTTACCGTCCATTCTGCATTCGGATCAACTAAAACTAAATTTGCATAAGAACCAACTTCAATGGGTTGACCTTGATCATTCAGTCCGGCAATCTTGGCCGGACTGAATGACATTCGCTCTGCCAAAATACGCCACGATATCTTTTTTGTTTTTATCATCGTTTGAATCAAAACCGAAATTGCAGTTTCAAGTCCCAACATACCAAAGGCCGCTTGATCCCATTCGCAATCTTTATTCTCCTCACTATGAGGTGCGTGATCGGTTGCGACACAATCGATAACTCCTGAAGCTAATGCCTCTTGTAATGCCAACACGTCTCTCTTTGTGCGTAAAGGCGGATTGACTTTATATACGGGGTTGTATCCTTCAATTAAATCCTCAGTTAGTAGCAAGTGATGCGGAGTTACTTCTGCTGTTACTTTTACACCTCGTTCCTTAGCTTCCTTGATTATCTGAGCCCCACGCGCAGTTGTTACGTGCAAAACGTGATATCGAGAATCAACAAACTCCGCAATTAGGCAATCGCGCGCAATGATGCTTTCTTCTGCAATAGCTGGCCAGCCCCTTAACCCTAAAGTCGCTGAGACTGAACCTTCGTTCATTTGAGAATTCTTTGTTAAACCTGGATCTTGTGCATGCTGAGCAATAACACCATTAAAGGCTTTCACATACTCTAACGCCCGACGCATTAATAATGGATCAGATATGCAATGGCCATCATCAGAAAATATCCGCACCTGTGCTGCAGATTGAGCCATTGCACCTAACTCGGCCAACTCATTTCCGGATTGATTTATTGATACTGCACCAATAGGCTGCACTTGAACTAAACCTGCTTCATCGCCTAAATGCTTAACCTGTTCAACGACGCCAGCATTATCGGCAACTGGTTTGGTATTTGGCATAGCAAATACACAAGTGAATCCTCCTAATGCGGCAGCTCTAGATGCCGTTAGAACAGTTTCAGCATCTTCACTGCCTGGCTCCCGAAGATGGCAGTGCAAATCCACTAGTCCAGGCAATGCAATTAATCCTGACGCATTGATTACCTCACCCTTATCAGATGTACCTGATGGCAAAATTTGCGTTATCAAATCACTCTCAATTACAAGATCAACTTCTTCTTCACCATAGAGGGAGACACTTTTAAGTGTCTTAGTGTTATTAGTCATAGATCATCACTTTGTCCTCCCAAGAGTAAATAAAGAACTGCCATTCGAACAAAGACTCCATTTTGCACTTGATTGACAATAACTGATTTATCGCTATCTGCGATCTGAGAGCTAATCTCTACTCCCCGATTCATCGGACCAGGATGCATAACTATTGATTTGGAATTCATCACGTGTAATCGTTTTTGAGTTAATCCATATCGATTTGCATACTCTCGAACTGTTGGGAAGTAGGCGTCTTGCATTCTCTCTTGTTGAACTCTAAGCATCATAACAACATCAGCATTTACTAATGATTCATCCAAGTCAAAACTGGTTTCTGCTGGCCAAGACTCAATGTTTCTAGGCATTAAAGTTGGCGGCGCGACGAGGGTAATTTTCGCACCCAAAGTGTTAAGCAGCCACAAATTTGATCGAGCAACTCTAGAGTGTAGTACATCACCTACGATTACTACATTTAATCCAGTTAAATCTCCGCTACTATTTTTCAAAACTCTTCTGATTGTAAAAGCATCCAATAGGGCTTGTGTTGGATGTTCATGGGTTCCATCACCGGCGTTAATTACATTTGCATCAATCCAATTGCGGTGAGCTAATTGA